>JAXEOR010000154.1:0-13599 GCA_034117945.1 Clostridia bacterium
AAACGCTTTTTGAACCGGGGGCAAAGCCGGGAGGATTTGTATCAAATCGGTTGTATCGGCCTGTTAAAGGCGATCAAACGGTTTGATTTTTCTTTGAATCTGCAATTTTCTACCTATGCAGTTTCCTTAATTTTAGGGGAATTGAAGCAGTTTTTTCGGGATGACGGAATGATCAAGGTCAGCCGGGAATGGAAAGCTCTTGCCATCCGGGCAGCAGCGGTTCAGCAGGAGCAGGAGAAAAAAAGGGGGCAGGAGCTGACGGCCGCTCAGCTGGCAAAGCAGCTGGGGGTAGAGCCGGAGGAATTACTTTTGGCCATGGATGCCTGCAAATCACCGGATTCCTTGGATGGATCCTGCGGGAGAACAGAAGAAGTTTTGCCTGCAGAGTCTTTTCCTTTGAACGAGCTGGTGGATCGAATTACTGTTCGTCAAGCTATCAGCCGGTTGGAGCAGGAGGAACAGAAATTAATTGTACTGCGGTATTTCAGGCAGAAATCTCAGAAGGAAACGGCAGAAATTATGGGACTATCCCAGCCTCATGTTTCAAGAACGGAAAAAAAGATTTTGCAAAAATTGCAGAAATTTCTTTGACCGGACAATCCTTTTGTGATATAATAGAAAAAAAGAATAGAAACGTTTTTCAGAGTCAATTTGAAATACGGGAGATAGATGCAGAAAGGAATGACGCAAATGTCAAATGTACGGGAATTGTATGAGCTGTGGCTTACAAAGGGAGATCAGGAAACGGCTGCTGAATTGCAGAAAATTTCCTCGGATGAAACTGAGATTCAGGAGCGGTTTTACCGTTCCTTGGAGTTCGGTACGGGCGGCCTGCGGGGCGTGATCGGAGCCGGTACTAATCGGATTAACAAATACACCATTCGCCAGGCAACACAGGCTATGGCAAATTATTTGATCAAAATGGGGCAGCAGGGAAGGGGAGTCTGCATTTCTTATGATTCCCGCAAGTTTTCCGATTTGTTCGCCAAGGAAACGGCCTGTGTGCTGGCGGCCAACGGAATTCGGGCCTATTTGTCGGATACACTTCAGCCAGTGCCCTTTTTGTCCTATTCCGTCTTGCATTTTAAGGCCGCTGCGGGCGTGATGATTACCGCCAGCCACAATCCGCCCAAATATAACGGCTACAAGGCTTACTGTGAAACAGGGGAGCAGATCGGGCCGGAAATGGCGGAAGAAATTATGAAGGAAATCAGTAAGATTGATTTATTTTGTGATGTGAAATCAATTTCTCTGGAGCAGGCTTTGGAGCAGGGCATGGTTGTAATGATGGGGGAAGAGGTGGAAAATGCCTACTTAAGCTGCGTTCTGGAGCAGCAGAAAAACCCCGGTGTGGCTGCGCAAAGCAACTTAAAAATTGTATATACACCTCTTCATGGCTCCGGAAATATTCCTGTTCGCCGGGCTCTTTCCATGGCTGGGTTTGATCAGGTCTTTGTGGTGCCGGAGCAGGAGCTGCCGGATCCGGCATTTTCTACAGTGAAATCTCCCAATCCGGAGGAAAAGGAGGGCTTTACCTTAGCAATTGCTCTTGCAAATGAGAAAAAAGCGGATTTAATCATCGGAACCGATCCGGACTGTGACCGGGTAGGCGCCTTGGTCAGAGACAGCCAGGGGAATTTTCAGGCGCTGAACGGCAATCAGACAGGGGTTATTTTACTGGAATACATTTTGTCCAGTATCGATATACCGAAAAACGGCGCGGTGGTCAAAACAATTGTGTCCACCTATCTGGCCAATGCCATTTGCAAACATTACGGTGTGACAGTGATGGATGTGCTAACCGGCTTTAAGTTTATCGGGGAAAAGATTAAGGAGTTTGAAAAAACCAAAAGCCACGTCTTTTTATTTGGCTTTGAGGAAAGCTACGGTTATCTGAGCGGTACCTATACCAGGGATAAGGACGCTGTGGTGGCCTCCTTGCTGATTGCAGAAGCAGCCGCCTATTACCGCACAAAGGGAAAATCCTTGCTGGATGTGCTGGATGATATTTATCAAACCTACGGTGCTTATCAAGAAAGCTTAAAGGCTGTTACCATGGAAGGAATGGCCGGTCTGGAAAAGATCAAAAGCATCACCCGTTCTTTGCGGGAAAATTCACCGAAGGAAATGAACAGTGTTAAAATAACTGCAAAAGAGGACTATTTGGAAAGAGTAAGAACCACCGAGGATGGCACCACTCCCATTACTCTTCCCAAATCGGACGTTCTTCGTTTTGAGTTGGAGGACGGATCTAGCTTTGCAGTGCGGCCTTCCGGAACAGAACCAAAAATCAAAATTTATTTTGCAGTGATCGGCAAGGATACCGCAGAGGCTTCCCGTAAACTGGAGGAATTTCAAAAGCAGGTGCTTGAAGTGATTTTGCAGCAATAGGAGAGTTGGGCAGAAAAAGTAGCCTGCCATAGTAAGAAATTTTCTGAAAAACAAAAATAGCCGTACCTTTTCTTTATGAGCCCGACCCGGATTTGGCGCGAAAGCAAAGTGACGGCTATTTTCAGTTATCACGGAGGGAAAACAGAATCAAAATGAGAGACATATTTTACTGCAAAAGTACCACCGAGGAGCATAAATTTGTTTATACCGGCCTGGAATTTTATGAATTTATGAGAGCGGTCAGAACCCCTATAGAAAATATTATTTTACTAGAGGGAAATTTTGTGGGGGAACATTCTGCTCACTGTTTTGAAGTATTGAAAGGCAAACAGGAAATTCAAGAATTTCAAAAGGAATCTGTCAAGGAATATGGAAACTTCTGCTTTGTGGACTGCAAACCGGAAACAGAACAGCTGCTGAATGCACAGGAAATAGCGGAATTGCTGTATTTGTCCCACATGTTTCAGCCCATGAGTTCACCATTTTTCAGTACAATTGATAATCATTATGCCTATCTCGCTCATGACGACGGCTATTTCGGGCAGCTTTACTGCAAGCAGTTCCATGATTTTTCTGAAATCATCACAAGCAAAATAGAGTGGTACCTCAAGGAGCAAGGCAAGCACGCTGAGCCAATTGATTCAAAAATCAAAGACAGCTTATTAGAAATGACAAAGGATGGACTGCTGATCGACCTGCGTTCTATGACGTGCAGCAGCAATCAAATATCAATCGATTTATTTCTATTAGGGAATGAAACATTTGCTTCTATGGACGATTTATACAATCATTATGATGTTATCATCAGTCAGTGCTCTTGGAAGGGCAGGTTACAATTGAAACAGGATAAATGGAGCATAAAAAGGAATTAGAAATTCTGTTAGGAGGGGTTCCATTGAAACGCAAAATAATATTCATTCCAGCTAAAGGATACCCATTACGCGGCAGGACTGAATCTCAGGGCGAACTGATTCCAAGAAATTTACGAAAAAAACTTGACAAATCGGCACAAATGAGATATACTTATAAAAAAACCAAGGAGATTACTACAATGAATCGGCCTTCATCGACAGCACTGTTTACCTATTCTTACCTGTATTTTTATTGGAATACAGGTTGTTTGTGTTGTCAAAAGATTGCCGAATAAATAAAGCTTTTAAAAGTGACGGTCTTTTGACAAAGGCCGTCATTTTTTTATATTATTTTTCAAAGGAGTTGTTGCTAGTATGATCATTATTCTAAAAAAAACAGCCAGTAAGGAAGCAGTAGAACAGCTGAAATCCTCCTTAGAGCACCGGGGGATACACATTCATGCCAGCGAAGGTACCCAGTCCAGTATTTTAGGCTTGGTCGGAGATACCTCTCATTTGGATCTGAACACCCTTCGGGCCAGCGAGGCAGTAGAGGATGTGCGCCGGATTTCTGAGCCGTATAAGGCAGCCAACAGGCGGTTTCACCCGATGGATACCGTTATTTCAGTGGGCGATCACAACATTGGGGAAGGATATTTTCAGGTGATTGCCGGTCCTTGCTCGGTGGAAAGCGAGGAGCAGCTGAATGAAATTGCCCGTTCCGTCAAGGAAAGCGGCGCAACCTTCTTGCGGGGAGGTGCATTCAAGCCCAGAACCTCTCCTTATTCCTTCCAAGGACTGGAAAACAAGGGTCTGGAGCTGCTGTTAGAAGCAAAAAGAATCACCGGTCTGCCCATTGTAACAGAAATTATGAGCGAAACCCAAATTAAGGATTTTGAGCAGGTAGATATCATTCAGGTGGGCGCAAGAAATATGCAAAATTTCCGTTTGCTGAAGGCGCTGGGGGAGATCAAAAAGCCAATTTTGCTGAAAAGAGGATTATCCGCAACCCTGGAGGAATTTTTAATGAGCGCCGAATATATTTTGGCAGGCGGCAACCCGAATGTGATTCTGTGTGAAAGAGGAATCAGAACCTTTGAAACCATGCTGCGAAATAATTTGGACATTTCCGCAATCCCGCTGCTGAAAAAGCAGTCTCATCTTCCGATTGTCATCGACCCAAGTCATGCAGCGGGCATCAGCTGGATGGTAAAGCCTCTTGCCAAGGCTGCCATTGCCGCCGGAGCAGACGGTCTGATGATCGAGGTGCATAACAACCCGAAGGAAGCTTTATGCGACGGAGCCCAATCCTTAAATCTACCTGAATTCCAGGAAGCCATGGAGGAAATTAAAAAGAGAGTTTCCTTTGAGGGAAAGCAATTTTAGTTGTAACACAAATGTAATTCCATTGAAATAGAGAAGTCCGGAATTTTATGGTATACTATAGAAAGAAGAAAAATTTCTGTTCTAATTATACAAAATAAAAATTTTGTATAATTAGGGGGAGGATTTATGGTTGATTATCAGGAGCTGCCGCCGCTGGCAAGGGATTATTTGCATTATATCAGAACCATCAAGGGAAATTCGCCCAAAACGGCAGATGAATACTTTTTAAATTTAAAGGATCTGTTTTCTTTTTTAATTTCCTATAAAAAGCTGAACATTACGCCTCAGCAGTTTGATTTGGATCAGATTAAAAATATTTCTACAACAGATTTGTATGAATATCTGTATTATCTGGATATTGAAAAACACAACAATGCTAACACCCGTGCAAGAAAAATTTCCTGTATCAGAGGATTTTTTAAATATCTGTGCGGAAATCAAAAGCTGCTGAAGGAAAATCCGGCGCAGAATATTGATTCTCCCAAACTAAAAAAAACCTTGCCGAAATATTTGAATCTGGATCAAAGCAAGCTGCTGCTGGACGCTGTTGACGGTGATTTTAAGGAACGGGATTACGCAATTTTGCTGCTTTTTTTAACCTGCGGCATGCGGCTTTCAGAGCTGGTTAACATTAATTTACAGGATATTCAAGGCGATACCATTTGTCTGACAGGAAAAGGAAATAAAGAACGGATGGTCTATTTATCTCCGGCCTGTCAGCAAGCCATTGCAGACTATCTGAAGGTGCGCCCCAAGGATCAGGTAAAGGATCGAAACGCACTCTTTTTAAGTAAACGCCGTCAGCGAATCAGCAACAAAACAGTCCAATATCTAGTAAAGAAATATTTGGAAAAGGCAGGGCTGGATCCGGCTAAATTTTCTGTTCATAAGCTTCGCCATACCGCTGCAACGCTAATGTACCAGCACGGGCATGTTGACCTGCGGCTCCTTCAGGAAATTTTGGGTCATTCCCAGCTGTCTACCACAGAAATTTATACCCATGTGGATAATCCTCAGCTGCGGCAGGCAACCAATCAAAATCCTTTGTCAAATTTTAAAAAGGAAGAATGAAATTTTGAATCGAAAGGCGGCAAATATGTATGAATCTCTTAATTCTGGGCGGTACCGGTACCATCAGCGCCGAGGTGGTGGCTCTTTTGCTGCGGCAAAATCATCAGGTAACTATTGTGAACCGGGGAAACAAGCCGGTTCCTAAGGGTGCTGCTTCTTTTGTGTGCAGCGTTACGGAGGAAGACGAGCTAAGGCATTGGCTGATCGGAAAGCATTTTGACGCCGTTGCGGATTTTATTGCCTTTCGGCCGGAGGATGTAGAGCGGGATATTCGCCTGTTTTCAGGGAAAACCAATCAATATGTGTTCATCAGCTCCGCCTCTGCTTATCAGAAGCCCCTTCAGAATTACCGGATCACAGAAAGCACACCACTTGTAAATCCCTTTTGGCAGTATTCCAGAGATAAAATCGCCTGCGAACAGCGGCTGATGGAGGAATATCGCACCTCCCTCTTCCCTGTTACCATTGTCCGTCCCAGTCATACCTATGGGAATACCTCTGTTCCGGTAGGAATTCACGGAAAATACGGCAGCTGGCAAACAATTTGCCGCATGATGGCAGGAAAACCAGTGATTGTGCACGGCGATGGTACCTCCCTTTGGACCATGACCCACAGCTCTGATTTTGCAAAAGGCTTTGTAGGACTTTTGGGGAACATTCATGCCATCGGTGAAGCGGTTCATATTACCTCTGATGAGTCGGTCACATGGACCCAGATCTATAAAATTTTGTATCAAACCCTGGGCGCAGAGCCCAATTTGGTTCATATTTCTTCTGAATTTTTGGAGGAAGCCAGCGGGGAAAATCATTTTGGACAAGGTCTGTTGGGAGATAAAGCTAACACCGTTGTGTTTGATAACGGCAAACTAAAGAAGCTGGTGCCCGGCTTTCACGCTTCCGTTCGGGTAGATCAGGGCTTGCCTGCTGCTCTCCGATATATGCTGGAGCATTCTGACGTGCAGCGGCAGGATCCGGAATTTGACCTGTGGTGCGACCGTGTCATTGAGGCTAGAGCCGCAGCCTTACAGGCACTGCGCAAATAAGGAGGCTTTCATGCTATTTTATCAATTTCGATTAGAATTGCTGGAACGTATTCCCTTTGCATGCACCGTAACGGCCTTACCCAGCCAACGCATTTTACCTCAACAGTCAAATATCTTGGAGCTTCATTTATGCGAGCTGTCCAAAAACAAATTTCTTGTAACCATGCATCTGCCCGGTTACCCGGTAGAATCGGAGGAACAGGATCCGGTCAAAACAATCTGTGTTTCGGTAAAGACAAAGCCGGGCTGCTATGAGCTGTTTCAGCTGAAAAAAAGCCAAACTCCGATTCAGATTATGAAAAAAGAGCATTTTATGTTCCCCTCTGTCTTGTATGTAAACGGTGAATTTTCTGCAAGAATCTGCTTTTTATTTAACTTATTGCTGGACCGATATAAAGCAGGAACAGAAGACATGGATTCCTTGGTTAAAATCATGCGGCTGATGAATTATTTATCCTGGAATGACTTGATTTCAGGCGGTTTTTCTTCTTATTACGTCACGGCAGCCTGTGAATATATCCGAAAAAATTTCAAACAGAAAATCACCATCGGCGTCATTGCAGATGAAATTGGCATCACGCCCAATTACCTCAGCAGACTTTTTCGGGAGACCACCGGAAAAACCGTTAAGGAAGCCCTGGATATCGCCCGGGCAAGCAGTGCCAGAGCGGAGCTTTGTGATCATGACAAGCCCCTGCGGCTGATTGCCGCCCAAAACGGTTTTTCCAATGAAAAATCCATGAATCAGATTTTTTTGAAGCTATTTCATATGACGCCCCAGAAATGCAGGCTGTTTGACCAAAACAAAGTCCAAGCCCCCTGGGAGGCAGAGGCGGGAATGATGGAGCTGATTTTTCAGTAACCCCCCTACCCTGCCTGATTTCTCTGAAAGACTTTTTCAGCGGACTTGGCTGAATAACCTTTTCACGGTCTCATAAGCCAGCTTTGGCTGACGGTATTCATTCACAATCCCTTTGTTGTTAAAGCACCTGGGTCTGGTTGGCCACCATTCCTCTTCCGTTACCCGGCAATCTGCAAACTGCCAGATGAAAACGCCGGACAGTTCTTTTCGCTGTAAAAATTCTTCTAACAGCTCCTGTAAAATTTCCGCTTGCCGTTCCTCGCTCCATTTGCACTTCCCGGGCTCACGAAATCCGTAAATCGCCCCAGCACCAAACTCGCTTAAAATAAAGGGCTTTTCCTTTCCCAGGGTGGTTTGAACCCACTGATATAGCTGCTCAAAAAATTCTCCGGGAGTTTTCTTAGTATACCATTGAGGATAAATATTGAAGGATACCACATCCGGAAGATCCAAACATAGATCCTTGTAATGCTTACAGGAGGCGGAAGTAACCGGCCGGCTTTGATCCAATGATCTGATCTGCTGATACACGCTCTGGTAAACTCTTCTCCCATAAGGGGTTTCGCTGGCGCATTCGTTAAAAATTCCCCAGATCACAATAGAAGGATGATTGTAATGAAACTGAATCATTTCGGAAACATGTTGGATACTTTGGGATAAAAACATAGGCAGCTTCATTTGCTCCTCAGACAACCCTCTCGCATGACCCTCCTCCCAAACCAAAATTCCCTTTTCGTCACACAAATCCAAAAACCGCTCGTCATTCGGATAGTGGCTGGTTCTGACTGCGTTGGCTCCAGCTTCTATCATCAGGTTGAGATCCTTTTCCATGCATTGCAAAGGCACGGCACAGCCCAGCATTCCGTAATCTTCGTGGCGGTTAAAGCCCTTCAGAAACATTTTTTCACCGTTTAAATACAGAAAAGAATCCTTTACTTCCACTTGCCGGAACCCAACCCGTTCCACCAGATCGTCGATTTCCTCCCCGTTTTCAGATAAAATCACCGGCAGCTCATATAGTTTGGGATGATGGCTGCTCCAGGGAACCACACTGTCAAATTCCCTATCGTCAGACAATATCAGCTCACTTTTCGGAGAAATACTTACCTCCTCAAAGGACAGCCACGTATGGTGAAGTCTTGCCTGAACAGACACCACTCTGGTTTGATCTGATAAATTTTTTAAGATGATTTCTGTTTTTCCGTGCCACTGCATTTGATCGTAATAAGGCGTAAAGTGAACGGATTGGATCAAAACGTCGCTGACAAGGTGAAGATATA
Source organism: Clostridia bacterium (assembly GCA_034117945.1). Classification (GTDB taxonomy): domain Bacteria; phylum Bacillota; class Clostridia; order HGM11514; family HGM11514; genus SIG438. Next base: position 8,885 of record JAXEOR010000154.1, read on the forward strand.
CCGGGCGAACAATGCCGCCATAACTATAGTAATCATTGGGTTTATGCAAGGTTGTTTCGGGAGAAAAGCTGTTGTCGGCAATTACCTCCAGCGTGTGCCACCCTTGGGAAAGGTGATAAAGCTCTGCCTCAAAGGGGGTGTGGGAATCGTAATGCTGCGTGAAAAAGTCTCCATCAACAAACACCTCTGCCCGATGCCCCACTCCCTTAAAAATGAATTTTACGCTGCTCTCTTTTGCTAAATAAAACTCTTTTCGATAGCGCCCCTTGCCCACATAGGAATACAATTCCTGCTCCTGCTCCCAGCAAGCAGGAACTGCAACATGATAGGTTTTTTCCTCCGGCAAGGTGGTTAGCTCCCAGGTTCCTCCCAGTTCCCGGCAAGAGCGGATGTAATGATTTTCAAAGATTCGTTCCAATTTTGTTCATCTCCTTTGTGATTCAAAAGGCCATTTTGGCCGATTTTTTAAGCCCTTTTTTGCCGCATCCAGTGTTTCCTCCGTTTCGTCCAGCCAGTATGGCCGGGCAACGGTTTGGGGATGCTCCGGATCAAAATCTGCAAAATGGAACCAAACAGCCAGCTTGATGTTCGGGTACTCCCCGATCTGATCAAACATACGCTTCATCCATCTTGCCTTGTCGCCTCCAATGGAGCTGGAGGAAAATTCCGTAATCATCCAGGGAAATTCCGAAAAATAGGGCTTCATGCGATCCTCCAGCCGGTCATAAATCTCCCGAAATTCCCGCCAGGTTTCATTTTTGGTTTCCTTGTAATAGGTTCCGGTATTGTAGCCGGTGATCCCAATGAGCTGAACATACTCATCCCCCGGATAATAGGCCATAAAATGATTCCAGTTGGCAGGAGGATAATCCCGATCGTTGGGATTGAAAATCCAGATGGCATTGGTCACGCCTTCTTCCTGAAAAATGCGATAAAACCGCCGCCACACCTCCACATAAATATCCGGATCTTCCAACACTGTAACGCCGGAATAATTGGTCCAGTCTGAATTCATCTCATTGTTCAACCGAAACAAAAAGGGATGGCCGAATTTCTTTGCTCCCCGTGCCATTTCCCGAATGGTTTCATCCTCCAGCCCTCGATAAGCCGCCAGTTGGGGGGTAAATCCGTACAGCTTTTCGTTGCTGTAGCCGGAAAGCTGACAGGTCAGTTCAACCACCTTTCCCTTCTGATAGTTTTGCTCCATAAACTCCACAGGAAAGGCATCTCCGTAAGGCAGATAATACAGCACCACCGGAAAGTCATACTCCAATTTTTCTTCCAGCTGGGGAATGATGGTGTCTGTTCCCCGGGTCAGCATTTGATCGGCAAAAATACCCCAATAGATCGAATCCGTATCCAGAATGCTTTGGAACACTTCTTTTGTTTCCTCCGACCATTCCTGAGGAATTTGCAAATGATGCTGCTTGGTATAGGTCGCCTTTCCCTTCGGCTTAAACCAGCGAAAGCTGTTGAGCAGCTGATCCATCCGCTGTTCTATGGCTGGAGAATCCTCCGGATACCGGAACAAAATCCGATAAAAAATCCGGCTGTTTGTAGGCACAAAGGCATAGGCATATTGTTCCTGCCCACCCACAGAAAACCAATAGCTCCCCCCTGCCCCATCTTCCGGCTCATGGGTAAGAAATAAGCCGTTTTCCTCCAAATGGACAGGGTCTGTCATAAAGCGGTCAAAATACCATTTGCAATATTCTCTGCTGTCTGGTTCGGTGGAATACTCTCTGGATATTTTGATGGTCAAGTCCCCTTCTGTCACCTGTACCCACAGGGCGGAACGGGAAAAATCAAATTGCGCATCAGCCGAAAAATCGGCCAAAAAGCCGTTGGCATAATCCACCAATCGACTGCCCTTTTCCCAGTGAAGAACCTTTTTCCCATCCTGACCGGCGGCCGGCACCCTCTTGTCCGTGATTTCACCGTTCAGATAGGCGGTTTCGGTAATGGCTCCCGTCAGCCCCTTTTCCTCCTGTTCAATAGACGGAAGCTGTAGGTTATTCACCGCAATTTTAATAGAATTTTTCCATTCCAACACAACCGCATTTTGGCTGTGATACAGGGAAACACAGCCCCATACCGCCACAGCAAAAATGAGAATTGCGCCCAGTAATCCTTTTCTTTTCACCGTTCCGCTCCTTTTGACCATGATTTGCTTTTTATGAAAGAAAAAGCCGAAACAAACGAAGCTGCTTCGGCTTATTTCTACTAAAACTTTCGATAAAAACTTCCATCTTCTTTTTGCTCAAAGCAATCCCGAATTTGAAGATTGTTTGCGTCTGCCAGGGAAATAATTTTTTGATAATCGCTCCCTGAGGCAATCAGGCTGTAGCTGCAGCCTCTGTCAGATAAATGTTGCGGCGTGTGAATCATAGAAACAGAAATACCGTTTTTCTGACACAGCCTTTGCAGGCGCTGAGCAGTTGTAACCGAAGAGACCACCAAGTAATATTTTGGCATTCTTCTCTCCCCTTTTGTACAAATTGCGTTCATACACGCTCATTGTATATCATATGCAGCAGGGAATGCTATTTGTTCCTGGCCTTGCCTCTCAAATCATTTCTTAAAATGCGTTTTCTGATGCGCAGATGCTCCGGCGTGATTTCCAGCAGCTCGTCATCCCCGATAAACTCAAGGCTCTGCTCCAGGGATAAATTTCTGGGAGGTGTTAATTTCAAAGCATCATCCGATCCGGCGGCGCGAGTATTGGTCACATGCTTTTTTTTGCATACGTTGACCACCACGTCATCCGCACGGCTGTTTTCCCCAACGACCATTCCCTCGTACACCTCAACACCCGGCCCGATAAACAAGCTGCCCCGATCCTGGGCGTTAAACAGGCCGTAGCCCACGGAGGTGCCTGTTTCAAAGGCCACCAGAGAACCTCTTTGTCTGCCTCCGATTTCTCCCTTGTAGGGCTGATATTCCTCAAACAAACTGTTCATTACGGCAGTTCCCTTGGTATCTGTCAGCAGCTGATTCCGAAAGCCGATCAAGCCTCGGGAGGGGATTAAAAATTCCAATCTGGTATAGCCCTGGCTGGTGGGAATCATGTTTGTCATTTCCCCTTTTCTCCAGCTGATTCCCTCCATGACAGTACCGGTAAACTCGTCCGGCACGTCAATCACAAGCCGTTCAATGGGTTCGCACAAAACCCCGTCTATTTCCCGGGTAATAACCGACGGCTTGGACACCTGAAATTCATATCCCTGCCGCCGCATATTTTCAATCAAAACAGACAAATGCAGCTCTCCCCGGCCGGAAACGATAAAGGTATCGGGCGACTGGGTTTCCTCCACCTTCAAGCTGATGTTTGACTCCAATTCCTTCATCAGCCTATCCCGCAAATGGCGGGAGGTCACATATGTTCCGTCTCTTCCGGCAAAGGGACTGTCGTTGACTGAAAACTGCATGGACAGCACCGGCTGATCGATCTCCACAAAGGGCAGTGCCTCAACCTGTTCCGGATCACATATGGTCTCGCCGATGTTGATATCTCCGATTCCGGAAATGGCAACAATCTCTCCCACTCCCGCCTGATCAATCCCAATCCGTTTTAATCCTTCAAAATTATACAGACTTGAGATTTTAGCATTTTTATTTGTTCCGTCTTTGCAGCAAATGGTAACCGGTGCTCCCAGCTTGGCAATGCCCCGCTCCACCTTTCCGATGGCAATCCGGCCGGTATATTCGTCAAAATCAATATTGGAAACCAGCATCTGAAAAGGCTGGTTCAAGTCCCCCTTGGGAGGAGCAATGTGATTAACAATCAGCTCAAACAAAGGCTGAAGATCCTTTGCTTTCGGATTGTCCGGGCTTTCACTGGCCCATCCGTCCCGAGCGGAAGTGAAAATAACGGGAGAATCAATTTGATCATCTGTAGCGTCCAAATCCAGAAACAGCTCCAGCACCTCGTCTACCACCTCGTAGGGTCTGGCATTGGGTCTGTCCACCTTATTCACCACAATAATGGGTTTCAGATCAAGAGCCAGCGCTTTTTTAAGAACAAATCTTGTCTGGGGCATGCATCCCTCAAAAGCGTCTACCACAAGCAAAACACCGTCAACCAGTTCCAGACTGCGCTCTACCTCGCCGCCGAAATCGGCATGTCCCGGTGTATCAACCACATTGATTTTAATATCATGATAAAAAAAGGAGGTGTTTTTCGCAAGAATGGTAATACCTCGTTCCCGCTCCAGCTCGTTGGAATCCATGACCCGCTCTGCCACCTGCTCATTTTCACGAAAAGTGCCGCTTTGCTTGAGCATGGCATCCACCAGCGTTGTTTTTCCGTGATCAACATGGGCGATAATCGCAATATTTCTTATCTTTTCCTGTTCTACCATAGTTTCAAAACTCCCTTCAACAACTTATTAGTATATCACAAAACAGCCCTTTTTACAACATTTTTTTCCCAAAAAAACAGCTAAAACCCATACAAATTTTCTCCTTTCATTCGTCAAAAGCCTTAAAACGGTTGACATTTCCTGAAATTTATGCTAAAATCCAAGTATAAAAGCTGTAAAAACGGAGGGAAACGATGAAAAAGATTTTATTGGTCGGATTGCTTTTGGCTCTGCTTTGCTCTGCCGTATCGGTCTCAGCCGCCCAAGAGGTGACTGTTCTTTTGAATGGAGAAAAACTTGAATTTGACGTGCCACCTCAGATCATTGACGACAGAACCCTGGTTCCTTTGCGCG
>JAXEOR010000155.1:0-12610 GCA_034117945.1 Clostridia bacterium
ATTTGGTGATTGTGTCTCTTCATTGGGGCAATGAATATCACATGGAGCCGAGTATGGAGCAAAGAGCACTGGCCTCAAAGCTTTCCAGAGAAAATGTGGATCTGCTGATCGGTCATCATCCCCATGTAGTTCAGCCGGTGAAAACCATCACCCGGCCGGACGGAAAGCCTATGCTGATCGCTTATTCCCTGGGAAATTTCATTTCCGCTCAGGATTCCGCAAATTCCATGCTGGAGGGTCTTTTAGAAGTCACCTTTACCGGAACTCCCGGCAACATGGCGGTGTCCTATGGGAAATTTGTTCCCTTAATCAATCACTTTGACCGGGGCTACTGCAACTTTACGGTCTATCCCTTTGAGCTGTATACCCCCCAGCTGGCAGATTCTCATGGAGTGACTGCCTTTGATCCGGCATTTTCTTATGAATATATGGAGCACTTGATTCATAATACAATACAGGAAACCTATTTGTCGGGAAAAGATTTTACAAAATCAGAATAAATTCACCAAAAAAACTTGACTTTTTTTGGCACAAGGGATATAATTAAAATAGTGCATATTTTTTAGGAGGCAAGCAGTAATGATTCAGTATGTTTATCAAAATGTTTTTAACGTCATCAAAGAAAAGCCGGTTGTTCTGTGGGGCACCTCTCTGTTATGTACCCTACTGTCTCTGCTGGCTGTTATTTTCGGGATACTGCCGATCATTTCTATCCCGATCGTTTTAACGCTCAGCGCATCCATGGCGGTCATTTATGTAAAAGGATACCGCAGAGAAGCCTTTACGTCTCAGGATCTGTTCTCCAACTTTTCTCATGTTTTTCATGTGGCAGGGGGCATGGCCTGGATGATGCTCTGGCTGTTTTTGTGGCTGCTGGTTCCTCTGGCAGGGCCGGTTATGCTCATTGTAAAGGGTCTTTCCTACAGCTTAACCCCTTATATTTTGATTTATCGGCCGGAAATTTCCGCAACAGAAGCTCTCAAGGTTTCCATGGAGCAGACCAAGGGCTATAAAGGCAATATGTTTTTGACCTATCTGGTGTTTGCCGTAGCGGTTTGGATTGTCTGCTTTGTTCTGGCAATGCTGACTGCGATTGAGGTTGTCAGCATGGTGTTTGGCTTTTTGTTGTTCCTGGTTGCGCTGGTTTTGGTGCTGTTTGCTCCTTTTTTCTTAGGGCTGGTGCAGGCCGTGTTTTATGATGAAATTCAAAAGGCAGTTACCTTCACCAAGGAGCATCCCGGTGAAACCTATCAGCCGGAATATTTAAAATATCAGCCCATTTATGTCCCCTATCCTCCGGAAGCCTTGGAGGCAGCAAAAAAGGCGGCTGAGGAGCAATTAAAAGAGGAGCAGTAAACAGGGTAAAAACCCTATCTTTTTACAAAAGTTAAGGCATATCACTGAAAACATGTGATATGCCTTATTTGATCGTTGTCTTAACCCTGCCCCACTTTTTTTAAAATATCAATAGCAGGTACCGGAATTCTGCCCAGATAATCCGGCCCGATGTTCAGCAAATAATTGATTCCCTTTGCATTCAGATCCTCTTTGATTTCTTTTACCCGATCAGCGCTTTTCCAATTGTTATCATAGCTCTTATAGCCCCAGGTATCGTTCAGGGTAGCGGGAACCTCATACAGCATTTTCTTCTTGTCCGTACCAATCTGATTATCTCCGGCCGAGCCGTAATCTCCAAGACCGTTTCCGATCCGGGAATTCACCAGGCAATCAGGCTGATTGCTCTTAACCAAGTCATACAGCTGCTGGCTTTGCTCCTTTGTAATCGCAAAGGGAGTGTCAAACCACATCAGGCAAATCTCACCGTAATTGGTAAGAAGCTCTGTCACCTGCGGCTTAATTTTCCTTTCAAAGCAAATGGAAAAATCCTTTTTCTCCCGATCGGGAAAATCCCAGTTGTTGTCCCAGCTCATTTCACCGCAGTTAAGTTCTCTGGCGCAATAGCCGCCTCCGTGTTCTTCGCTCCAATCCAGCTCCTGAGAATAATACAAGCCCAGCTTTAAGCCGTGCTTTGCGCAGCTTTCCGCAAATTCTTCCACAATGTCTTTACCGTAAGGGGTTCGATCGCACACGTTAAAATCACTGACCTTAGAATGATACATCGCAAAGCCCTCGTGGTGTTTGGCGGTCAATACCAGATATTTCATCCCCGCCTCCTTGGCCAGCTTTACCCAATCATCTGCGCAAAAATACATGGGATGAAACACTTTGGTCAATTCGTGGTATTCCCGATTGGGAATTTTGAAATAAGACTGAGCCCATTCGCCGATATGAGGCATTCGTCTCCCCTTCCATTCTCCTCCCAGCAAAGAGTACAGTCCCCAGTGAATCATCATGCCGAATTTTGCGTTTTGAAACCACTCTCTGTTGTTCAAAAAAAGCCCTCCTATCAATTGATTTTTTAAGCAATTCATGCTATAATAGATTATAAGTCAATTTTTTGCCGCTGTAAATATGTAAAATCGGCAAAAAAGTTGTTCAAAATCGGCTTTTGCATTTAAAATCAAAACACAGTCTTAAACAGGAGAGTCCTTTTATGAGTCGAATTTATTTTTACGGCTATGGCAGAACCACAATCCGCCGGCAATGGCTGATCAACGAAACCCTCGGCGTGAACCGGCTTTATTATGTACATCATGGAGAGGCCGCATATGCTGTTGGCGAAAAAAAGACGATTATGCAGGCCGGAAATTTTTACTTTTTTCCCGTCTGCCTGCCGGTTCGTTTTTTTGTATTAGAGCAAAAAAGTTTTGACCATACCTTTTTTGATTTTTTAATTACTCCCTCCTTTTTGCTGCAGCAGGCCATTTCTTTTCCCGGCAATGACTCTTCCTTGGTACAGGCCATTGCTTTGTTTGACCGTTTTTTCCAGGATCACGGTCGCTGCTCCCAAACGGAAGAATTTTTAAGGAGCCATTTTGAAACCATTTTATTTTTTCTGAAGCGTCAGGCACCCCTTTCCCAATCAAAGGACGTACAAATGGAGCAGGCGCTGGAGACCATTCACCGAAATTTTTCCGCACCTCCTTCTGTTTCCCGGCTTGCAGACCAGGCTCATATGGATCAAACGCATTTTATCCGCCGCTTTAAAAAAGCAGTGGGAACAACGCCCTGCCAGTACAGTAAACGCTGCAGAATGAATGCCGCCCTTTCTATGCTGAGAGAGGGAGAAAGCGTGCAAAATACCGCTCAGGCCTGTGGATATCAGTCCTCCGCCGCCTTTTCTGCTGCCTTTTATCATCATTTCGGACAATATCCGTCAAAAATTTCTTTGGAATAGAAAAAAGTTCTTGCATTTTTATTCCGAATGTTGTATAATATTTCATAACAACTGCTAGGAGGTTATGGGAATGGAACTGGAAACAATACAAGCCCTGGATCAGCAGCATTTTATGAATGTGTTTGGTCAGAGAATCCCGGTGTGCTTTACACGGGGGGAGGGCGTTACGTTATATGACACCAAGGGCAAGCCTTATCTGGATTTATTTGCCGGCATTGCCGTCAATGCCCTGGGCTACCATCATCCGGTGTGGACCCGGGAAATGTGCAGCTATTTGACGGAGCACGTGGTACACACCTCCAACATTTATTATGTGGAAACTCAAGCTAAGCTTGCGCAAAAGCTTACCGAGCTTACCTGCGCCGACCGCGTTTATTTTGCCAACAGCGGCGCAGAGGCAAACGAATGTGCCATTAAGCTGGCAAAAATATATCAGTACAAAAAGGGTCGGCCGGAAAAAAACAAGGTGATTACGCTGTGCAATTCCTTTCACGGCAGAACCCTGGCTACCGTTGCAGCCACAGGCCAGCCCAAATATCAGGCTCCCTATCAGCCCTTGACCCCCGGCTTTATTCATGTTCCCTTAAACGATTTTAAAGCCCTTGAGCAGGCGGTGGACGATACCGTTTGCGCCGTTATGCTGGAGCCGATTCAGGGAGAAAGCGGCGTTTATCCGGCAGACCGGGAATATTTGAACAAGGTCAGGGCATTGTGCAGCCAAAAGGATATGCTTCTTATTTTTGACGAGGTGCAAACCGGCGTGGGAAGAACCGGCCATTGGTATGCATACCAGCATTTTGGCGTGGAGCCGGATGTGTTCACCACCGCAAAGGCTCTGGGCAACGGCATCCCCATCAGCGCTTGCTGCGCCAAGAAATTTGCAGCATCTGCCTTTTCCCCGGGGGATCACGGAGGCACCTTTGGCGGAAACGGCTTTGCCTGCCAGTCCGGACTGACGGTTCTAGACTGCATTCAAAAGGAAAATCTGCTGGACAATGCCCGTGAAACCGGCGCATATTTCAAACAGGAGCTGGAAAAATTGGCACAGCAAACAGAGCATATTTCAGAAATCCGGGGAGTAGGACTGATGCTCGGGATTCAAACGGATTGCGCAAAGGTTTACCAGACAAAGCTGTTTGAACAAGGCTTTCTGGTTGGTACAGCAGGGGGAAATACCCTTCGCCTGGTTCCTCCTCTGATCTTTTCCAAAGAAAACGCAAAGGAATTTCTGTCTGCATTTTCTCAGATTATCAATGAATAAATATACATTTTGAAATGGGGTATTGAAACATGAAACATTTATTGTCCATTCACGATTTAACGGTTGAGGAGGTCGAGAAAATTCTGACGGTTGCTCAGGATTTAAAAAAGAAGCAAAAGCAGGGAATTCCTCATCCAATCTTAAAAAACAAAACCCTTGGTATGATTTTTTCCAAATCCTCCACCAGAACCAGGGTTTCCTTTGAGGTAGGGATGTATCAGCTGGGAGGCCATGCCCTCTTTTTGTCCTCCAATGATATTCAGCTGGGTCGGGGAGAAACAATTTATGACACCGCCAACGTGCTGTCCCGTTATTTAGACGGTATCATGATCCGTACCTATGCCCAAAGCGATGTGGAGGATTTGGCGAAATACGGCTCCATTCCCATCATTAACGGCTTGACGGATCTTTTGCACCCCTGCCAGGCATTAACGGATATGCTGACCATTTCAGAGCACAAGGGAAAGCTTGCAGGATTAAAGCTTGCCTATTTGGGAGATGGGAACAACATGGCTCATTCCCTGCTGTATGCCGGCGCAAAGCTGGGAATGCAGGTTTCTGTTGCAACACCGGAGGGCTTTGAATGCAATGCAGAAATCGTTGCCAATGCCAAGGAGGATGCCAAGAAAACCGGCGCAGTGATTGATGTGTCCCACGATCCGGTTCGTGCCGCCACCGGTGCTGATGCCATTTATACCGATACCTGGATCAGTATGGGGCAGACCGGCTCTAAAGAATCCCGGCTGGCTACCTTCCACCCCTATCAGGTTAACAGTAAAATGATGGGATATGCTAAGGAAGATTCCATTTTCCTCCATTGTCTTCCTGCCTATCGAGGCTATGAAGTGACAGAGGACGTGATTGACGGGCCTCAATCTGTTGTGTTTGACGAGGCGGAAAATCGACTGCATACGCAAAAAGCAGTGATGGCGCTGCTGATGGCTGACTAAGAGAAAGGATGTGCTCCATTGATTACAGATAAGGGCTTTCAAATTCGCCAAGCGCTGCCGGAGGATATTCCTTTTATCTATAAGGTGACCAAAGAAGCGTTTGAAAAATATGTGGAACTGGCAGGAATTGAGGGAAAGGTTGACGCCTTGAACGAAACGGAAGAGGATATTCTGAAGGATATTGAAACCAAATATGTATTTGTCGCCTTTTTAGACGGGATTCCGGTGGGAAGTCTGAGAGTTGAGGTGCGTGAGGATCATACTGCTTATTTAAGCAGGTTCGGCGTTCGCCTGGCCTTTCAGAACAGCGGAATCGGAAAGGCATTGATGAATGTGGTAGATCGAACGCTAATGGCAGATGGAGTGGAAAGGCTGCTTTTGCACACCGCCTCCACCGTAACCTCCCTGGTTCGCTTTTATTATGCCAGAGGCTTTTACATTGATTCTACCACCAAGGATCGGGGATATGTCAGAGCGCTACTGGTCAAGGATTACACCAATCCCCTAAAAAAGGAAAACCGCTGGTAATGCTTTGTCTTGCGCAAAGAAAAATAATGCAAGCTTATTTGAAATGATACAGTAAACGCCCCCGAGTTGTTCGCGGGCGTTTTTTCATAGGCAGCTTCAGCCGGGGGCTTTTACACTGCGTTTCTATCATCTGTTATTTTATATCCCTTGCCGATCAAGGTTTTGATAATACTGTTGACGTCTAAATCGCAAACAATTACAATATTAATAAAGGTTTTTAATCCGGGCAATCGTTTCCCGTTTTCCAAATCGTTATACTGTCTGTTAGAAACGCAGCATTTCGCAGCCATTTGCTCCTGCGTAAAACCATACTCCATCCGCTTTGCATACAAAGAACTGCCAATCGTTTCTCTTAACACATTCGACATATTACTGCTCCTTTCGATAAAATACATGGATATTTTATCAATTAGAGTTTCTATTTAACATGTGATTTATTTCATGAAATTGTTTCTGTCGCAAATTTTGTGATAAATTACTAAATACTTATATATATTACAATATTTGTATATCATTATATCACAGCTGCTCAGAAATGTCAATCCATTCATTGAAAATCAGAATTGGGTAAGAAAAACGCTCGTTTTATATAAAAACGGGCGTTTTACAGAAGAAATCAATGGGGAGAAAAGGAGAAAAACTCCTTCCTTCTCCCCACCGAAAACAAAACTGTTTTATTCCTCTAGGGTAATATAGGCCTCCTCACCGGACAAATCACCCTGTTCCTCCCCTTCCGGAGCAGGAGAAGGCTGGGGAAGAGGTGTGGGAGTGGGTGTGGGAGTAGGCGACGGCGTGAGATATTCCACCGCATCCGGATCAATTCCGTAATCCTCCGGATTCTGGCTGGGATCCAGCACAATAAAGCGATCTCTCTCCACCACATCCGGCGTCGGAGAGGGCATAATTTTCGGAATGGTCAGTGTTTCAACCGGCTTAGGGGTAGGTGTTGGGGCGGTATCCTTCTGTTCCTTCTTGGTTTTATCAGGAGTGTCCATCGCATCTGCAAACAAGCTGTTTTCCAAAACGCCCTCTTTGTATTCATAATAGTATTCACAAAAACGAGTCGGATTCTCCAAGGCTGCCTCCTCAAAATCCGGTGTATAGCCCGAGCCGGAGGAGGAGCCATCGCTCCACTGCCAGCCGTCAAACAGGTTTTGACCAATGGTACTAAGCATCAGTGTTCCAATTCGCTCCTGATAGGGATTGTACCGGGAATTGATCATCCCCAGGGCTGCCGTTTCATTGACAATGTAATAGGTGCTTTCTAAAAAATTTGCAGAAATACCGGGAAGAACCTCCATAGAAATATCCTGCTGATAATCAGCCTGCAAGGCCAATTTTGCCAGCCACAGCAGCTCCCCTGCAGAAAGATCCGTTTCCACCGACTCTGCCGCAAATGCCGCCAGCTTTTTCGGCTTTGTAAAGGCACCGCCGGTAATCAGCTCTTTGGAAAAAGCCTTTAAAAAGCTTTGCTGGGCACGGATTCTGCCCAAATCTCCGTCCGCATAGCCGCAAAAGCGCACAAAATTCAGTGCCTGTTCCCCGTCAAGCTGCTGCTCTCCCTGCATAAAATGAATAGACAGTCCCTGAGAGGGATCCTCATAATCCATTTGCTGGGGAACAGATAGGGTCACACCCCCCAGGGCATTGACCAACTTGATAAAGCCATCGTAATCCACCAAAAGATAGCGATCAATGGGAAGACCGGTCAGCAGCTTCAGCTCCTTTTTCAGTCCTTCCATCCCCCCTGCTTCATAAGCCTTGCAGATTTTTTTATTATTTCTGTCACTGTCCGATAAGGTATCCCGGGGAATAGACAACAAACGTACAGAGCCCTCTGCCCCATCCAAAACCCCGATAAAAATAGTGTCCAGATCCTTGCCGTCTTTTCCTGCAATTAAAAAGGTAACCAGATTGTCCTTCCGATTTTCCTCCCCAATCTTAATGGGATCACCGGAGGAGCCAAACATCATATTGATTTTGGTTGCTAAGGAATTGCCCCCCTTCACGTGACTGTAAACCGCGTAATAGCAGCACCAAGCCAGCGCCAAAGCCACCAGGACAATTGCGACAGTGATCACCTGTTTCCCCCGATTTTCCCACCAATTTCGAAGCGTTTTTTTCATCGTTTCCTGTTCCCTTTCCGTTAATTCAGCACCAAGCCACGGGATTCATAAGAAAAGAAATCACGAATCCGCTCTTTTAAATACAAATGCTCCTCCCGCTCCAGCTGCGGATCCTCCTGCAGTAAATCACCGGCAGCCTGAGAGGCCAGCTGTACCAGCGCCCCGTCGGTAAACAAATTGGCAATCTTCAACTCCGGCACACCGTGCTGCCGGGTTCCGAAGAACTCACCGATCCCACGCAGCTCCATGTCCTTTTGCGCCAGTACAAAGCCGTCGTTGGTTTGGGTCATAATCTTCATTCTCTGCCGGGCAATGGGAGAATTACTGCGGCAGATCAAAATGCAGTAGGACTGATGACTGCCCCGGCCAACCCGCCCCCGCAGCTGATGAAGCTGGGACAGGCCAAACCGTTCTGCATTTTCCACAATCATCACCGTAGCATTGGGAACGTTCACCCCCACCTCCACCACCGTGGTACTGATCAGCACCTGCAGCTGACCGGAGGCAAACTGCTCCATCACTTCATCCTTTTGCTTAAGCTTTCCGTGAAGCAGCCCCACCCGATAGCCGGACAGCTCTCTGGCCTGCAGCCTTTGGGCATACTCTGTCACCGCCTCCGCCTCCATCAGGTCAGAGGGATCCACCAGAGGACAGATAATATAGGCCTGTCTGCCTGCGTCCAGCTCTTTTTTTAAAAAATGATAGACCCTGTCGTGCATCTCATCCCCCACGCCGAAGGTTTGAATGGTTTGCCGCCCAGGAGGCAGCTGATCAATGACAGACACGTCCAAATCGCCGTACAAGGTCAAAGCCAGGGTTCTGGGAATGGGTGTTGCGGTCATAACCAGCATGTTGGTCTCCTGCCCGTGAGCCAAAGCCGCCCTTTGCCGCACGCCGAAGCGATGCTGTTCGTCCGTAATCACCAAGCCCAATTTGTGAAAATGCAATTCCTCTGATAGCACAGCATGGGTACCGATCACCAGCGCCGCACCCGCCTCTATCTCCTCTAATGCTGCCGTTCTCTCCTTTTTTCTCATTTTTCCCGTCATCAAAACACAGTTCAACTCGGGAAAAGGAGCAAAAAAGCGACGAAAGGATTCCAGATGCTGCCGGGCTAAAATTTCAGTAGGAGCCATCAGCACCGATTGAAACCCGCTTTTTGCCGCCGCAAATACCGCGCAGGCCGCCACAACGGTTTTACCGGATCCAACATCCCCCTGCACAAGCCGATTCATCACCCTGGGCTGTTTTAAATCGGATATGATTTCCTGCACAACCCTTTCCTGCGCCTCCGTCAGCCGGTAAGGAAGAGAGTCGGTCAGCTGGCGAACCTGCTCAGCATGATCAAAGGGCTGAATGGTAATGCTTTTCCGGTTCCCCCGCAACAGCCGCAAGCCTGTTCCCAGCAAAAAAAGCTCTTCAAATGCCAAACGACGCTTTGCCAAAGCAAGGCTATGCTCATCCTTGGGAAAATGAATCTGCTCCAGAGCAAAATTAATTTCGCACAACTCATATTTTGCGCGGAATTCGGCAGAAAAAATATCTTCCAGCTGCCCTCCGGTCAAGTCCAGACAGCTTCTGACTGTATTCATGCACACCTTTCTGGACAAGCCCGCAACTAAATTATATTTCGGTAAGATCCGGCCGCACATTCTCCCCGCCTGTTCCGCTGGTTCAAGTTCGGTGACCGCCATTTGCTTTTCTCGGCCGGATCTCGTAATTTTACCGTAAAAAACATAGTCCCGCCCGCGTTCAATTTTAGCAGCCAGATATTTCTGATTAAAAATCAAAATAGGAAGGGCTCCCGTTTGGTCGGATACCGCACAGCGAAACAAAGAATGATTCCTCTTGATTCGCTGCTCTCTTGGGTTCACCTCCGCACGGGCATGGATACAAACCGTATCCCCCTCCCTGCACTGGGAAATGGGCATGATTTTGGTTCGATCCTCATAATCCCGCGGAAAAAAACACAGCATATCCAGCACGGTTTCCACGCCAAGAGAGCGGAACAGCCTGGCTCGCTGCTCCCCCACTCCCTTACAATACTGAATGCTTTGCAACAACTGCTCATTTTCTCGCTTCATACCGCTGTCATTCCCATTATGTAACGTTATTTACTCTACGGAAAGGATGTAGTAATACACCGGCTGGCCGCCGCCATAGCATACCACATCGCAATCCTCAAAGGTCTCTTCCAACAGTTCTGTCAGCTCCTGAGCCATTTTCTCGTCGGTATCCTCACCATAATACACCGAAATCATACTGCTGTCTGCATTCACCAAGGTTTTCAAGGCCGCCATTGCCGCCTGATTGATCTTTTGCTCTGCGCAAACAATCCCATCCTTGGTAACGCCGATATAATCCCCTTCCCGGACATTTAATTCTCCAATCGTGGTGTCACGCACCGCATAGGTCACAGAAGCCGTTTCCACCTGATTCAACGCGCCGCACAACCGGTCGAAATTTTCCTGCACCGGCAATTCGGGGGAATAGGCCGTCAGAGCAGAAATACATTGGGGAACCGTTTTGGAGGGAACGATCCTGACCTCACATTCCGTAATCATTTCCGCCGCCTGATTGGCCGCCAAAATAATATTTTTATTATTGGGGAATACAAACACCGTCTCAGCGTTTGCCTCCTTCACAGCGTTGGCAATATCCTCTGCACTGGGATTCATGGTATGGCCGCCCTCAATTAATTTGGTCATGCCTAAGCCTTTTAAGATATCCTGCAGCCCCTCTCCGGCGCAAACACCAACAAAGGCCACAGGCACACGATTCTCCTGCTGCTGTGCCTTTTGAGCCGCCTGCTCCTTCATATTATCGATTTTAATATCCGTCAGACCACCCACCGTCATGGCATGCTGCAGCACCAATTCAGGGTGATCGGTATGAACATGCACCTTTGCAAAATCAGTATCATCGATCACCAGCACGCAATCGCCGATTTTTTTCAGCTCCCGTTCAATGAGGGAGGCTTTTTTAGAAGGAGAATCCTTCAGAATAATCAGCTCGGTACAGTAGGTAAAAGGGCTTGCCACATGAATCTGCTCAGAAGTCACCTGAACAGGCTCCCCTGCCGCCTCCGGCTGATCCGAAAGCTCCACAGGGCTGCCCTGCTCCAAAACATAATAAGCGCCCTCTAAAATTTTCAAAAGTCCCAGGCCGCCTGCGTCCACCACCCCGGCCTGCTTTAATACCGGAAGCTGCTCGGGTGTTTTTTCCAATGCGGCCTTTGCCGCCTCAATCACCTGCTCCAGCTGTTCCTGGGGGGTTTGGGCAGGCTGTGCCGCCGCCTCTGCGCCCTTTCTGGCTACGGTAAGAATGGTTCCCTCTGTGGGATTCATCACCGCCCGGTAGGCAACCGAAACCGCCTCCCTATAAGCTGCAACAAAATCACCGGGTTCCCCTTCCTCCAAGGCACCCAGCCCCTTGGCAAAGCCTCTTAAAAACTGAGACAGAATCACGCCCGAATTTCCCCGAGCGCCCCGAAGAGCCGCACCCGCAGCCCGATCCGCCGCTTCAGACAAGCTTTGGGACGGATTTTTCTTCATTTCCTGAGCCGCCGCCGTCATGGTTTTGGCCATATTGGTTCCCGTATCCCCGTCCGGCACAGGAAAAACATTCATATCATTCACAATCTGCTTATGATTTTCCAAATGATTGGCCGCAGAAATGATCATAGCAGAAAACAATGCTCCATCAATGCTCAACGCTTCATTCCTCCGATCAATCCACTCTGATACCGTCCACAAAGATCTGGACCTTTTCCAACACAACCCCTGTCATTTCCTCTACCATATAGGTTACGGTAGAAACAATATTATCCCCAATGGCTGCAATATTCACTCCGTGCTCCACCATAATATGAAGCTCCAGAGAAAGCTTATCCTCTTTATGCAGTACTCGGATGCCCTTTGCCATATTTTCCTTTCTCAGCAAGCTGACAATCCCGTCCCGCTTTCCTTTCACCGTCATGCCAACCACACCGTAGCAGCGGGAAGCCACACACCCTGCGATATTAGCGATGACGTTATCCGTTACTTCAATCAAGCCATACTTGGTTTCCGTTATCATGCTCATAGCATCACGCACCCTTCAGACAAATACAATAAATTATGATACATTGATATTATAACACGCTTTTTCAAAAAATTCTACCCTTTTTTATAAAATTGTAATACAATTTACGTCTTCCAGCTTTTTCGCCAAATTCAGATCTCTTTTTCGACAGGTAAACAGAATCATCTGCACATTTTGTTCTGCTGCATATCGGCGCAGGGCTGCCATGGTTCGCTCTGCCCTGACGTCGTCATACTGCATCAAAACATCGTCCAGCAAAATCGGTGTTCGCCCCTCCATCAAGGCCAGCAGTGCCAACCGGAAGGCAAGGTAAACCTGATCGTACAGCCCGCCTGAAAATTGCTCTAAGGCATGGGCCTGCGAC
>JAXEOR010000156.1:0-38556 GCA_034117945.1 Clostridia bacterium
GCCGGCAGGCGGGGTTGGGAGAATTTTATATTACAACAGGCAGCTTATATCTTTGCTCCGCTGTTTTTGTGGCTCTTGGTCTGCCGGAGGAGGATCCCTTCTGGAGCGGGGAGGATAAAAAATGGACTAATCTTGCGGTATTTGGCGGACAGGATCTGCCTTGGGATCATTTTATAGAGGATTAAGGGGAAGGAAACAAATCTATGCGGTTATTTTATGCAATCGGTTTGACAGAACAGATCAGAAGCAGCTTGGAGCATGTGGCATACCAGCTTGAAAAACAGGCTCATCAGGGGAATTTTACCCAGCCGGAGCTGTATCATATCACACTGGCGTTTTTAGGGGAGGTTCCCAGTCCCAGAAAAGCAATTCAGGCACTGGAATCTGTAAGGGGAGAGCGGTTTTTGGTATCAATAGGCGGTCTGGGAAAATTCCGGCGGCAGGGCGGAGATTTGTACTGGGCGGGAGTAAGGGTTTCTCCCGGACTGGAGCAGGTTTACTGCCAGCTATGCGGCCGGCTGAAGCAGCTGGGCTTTTCTTTAGAGGATCGACCCTTTCGGCCTCATATCACTTTGGGCAGAGAGGTTGTTCTTCCTCCCGGCACAGCAAGGGTTGCACTGCCTGAGCAGAAAATGATGGTCAGCCGGATCAGCCTAATGAAGTCGGAACGGCTGAAAGGAAATTTGGTATATACGGAAATTGCGGGAAAGGAGCTTCGATGAAAACAGTCATTCTCAACGGCTCTCCCAGAAAGCAGGGAGAAACCTCTGTCATTGTGTCCGCTCTTTGTGAGCGGCTGCAGGGAGAAGTGATTCAAATTAATACCTATACCGCCCGGGTTTCTCCTTGTGTGGATTGCCGTTATTGCTGGAGCCATGCCGCCTGCGCCATTGAGGACGATATGCAGAACATATACCGGCAGCTTGACCGGGCGGATAATATTGTTCTTGCCTCTCCGGTCTATTTCGGAGAACTGACCGGCTCTTTATTAAATTTTGCAAGCCGGCTCCAGTTTTTCTGGACGGCAGAGAAATTCAGAAAGCAGCCCTTTTTACAGAATAAAATCAGAAAAGGCGCTGTTATTTTGGTGGGCGGAGGAGAGGACTGCCCGGAGCAGGCTCTTGCCATGGGAAGGCGCCTTCTGGGGATCATGGGGGCGGAGGTTTGGCAGGAAATTTGCTATTTTGGAACCGACCGAAAGGAAAGAGAAGATCCGCTGAAGGATCCGGCGCTTTTGGAAGCGGTACAGGAGCTTGCGGATCGGTTTGCAGTGAACGCACCTATAAAAAGGCCTTAGGAAGGGGGATTTTATGTCATCTGTCAAACAAGCCCTGGAGCAGTACGCAAAGCAAAATAATATTCCGATGCACATGCCCGGTCACAAGAGGAATCCGACTGCGGCGCCCTATTTAAACAGCTTATCTGAGCAGATGGATGTGACGGAAATTGAGGGAATGGATGATTTGCACGCCCCCGCAGGCATCTTAAAGCAGGCCATGGATCGGGCGGCAAGGGCATGGGGCAGTGACCGCTCCTTCTTTTTGGTCAATGGCAGCACCTGCGGCATTTTGGCGGGAATTCGCGCCTTAACTCACCGGGGAGACCGGGTTTTGGTGATGCGAAATTCTCACAAATCCGTATTTCATGCCATAGAGCTGTGTGGGCTGCAGCCCGTTTTTATGCTGCCGCCTGTGATGCAGGAAACAGGCATTTTCGGCTCTCTTTCTCCCGAAATGGCAGAAGAGGCACTGGAGCGGGAGCAGGGCATAAGTCTGGTGATCCTTACAAGCCCCACCTATGAAGGCGTGATTTCCGATGTGAAGGAAATTTGCAGGCTTGCCCACCGCAGGAACATTCCTGTTCTGGTGGATGAAGCCCACGGTGCTCATCTGGGATTTCATCCGGCCTTTCCGGGAGGAGCGGTGCAGGCCGGGGCGGACATTATCGTTCAAAGCTTGCATAAAACGCTGCCCTCCCTGACCCAAACGGCCATTTTGCATGTGAAAGGCAGCCGGGTGGATCAAAAACGGCTGGAGCACCAGCTGGCGGTGTTTGAAACCAGCAGCCCGTCCTATTTGCTACTGGCCTCTATGGATGGCTGCGTTCAGACCCTGTGTCGGGAAAACTTTCAAAAATGGGCGGATTGTCTCACCGCTTTTCAAAAGGAAACGTCTGCTCTGCGGTGTTTGAAAATCATGGGGCAAACAAAGGAAATGTTTTATCACGATCCCGGCAAAGTTGTGATTTCCACAGCGGATACCGATTTGACCGGGGAGGTTCTTGCCGGGGAGCTGCGGAAAAGAAGGATTGAGCCGGAACTGGCCGCCCCCGCCTATGTGCTGGCTATGACCGGAATGGGGGATACGCCGAAAACCATGCACCGTCTGGCCTCTGCTCTTTTGGACATTGACCGGAGCTGTTCTCCGGCCTTCCTGCCCCGACCTTCTCTTTGCCCCTCCTGTCCGGAACTGGCGCTGCTGCCTGAGAGGGCAATGGAGCAGGAATTTGAGTTGATCCCACTCGGGGCGGCGGCGGGCAGAATCAGCGCAGAGTATGTTTGGGCATATCCGCCGGGGGTTCCGCTGATCATTCCCGGAGAGCGGATTCCCAAGCACCTCTCCTTTGGGCAGGCCTCTCTTCATAGCACCAGAGGCTGTTTTCCCGATACGCTGGCGGTTGTTTCCGAAAAATAGAGGAATCCCTGAAAATTTAGTCTGCCGCCCTTGACACCGAGGAAAAACTGTGATATACTACTAATAACAAAATGAGCAAAAAAGGAGTTTATATTATGAAAAGAATTACCACTCTTCAGACCCGTGATCTGAACAAATCTTTAAAAACCGGCGGCTGCGGCGAGTGCCAGACCTCTTGTCAGTCTGCTTGCAAAACCTCCTGCGGTGTGGCAAACCAGCCCTGCGAAAACAATAAATAAGAAAAAATAAAGAGAGCACGGTCTCATAATGTTGATTATGAGACCGTTTTCCATGTAAAGAGGGATGAGGATGATTCATCAATATCAAATAGACGGTACCTATGTGGTTTTGGATGTGTTCAGCGGTTCGGTTCATGTGGTAGATGAACTGGCTTATGACCTGATCGGTATGTATGAAACCTCTTCTAAGGAGGAAATGGTGTCGGCGATGCTGCAAAAATATGGCTGCCGGCCGGATGTGACCCAACAGGAAATTTTAGAATGTATCGAGGATATTGAAGGCTTAAAGCAGGAAGGAAAGCTGTTTACCGAGGATGCCTATGAGAAGGTTGCAAAAAGCTACCGGATGGAGCAACGGGCGGTGAAGGCCCTTTGCCTTCATGTGGCTCATGTTTGCAATCTGAACTGCTCCTATTGCTTTGCGGGGCAGGGTGCCTATCGGGGAAAATGCGGCCTGATGAGCCTGGAGACCGGGAAAAAGGCTTTAGACTTTTTGATTGCTCATTCCGGCGGGCATGTGAATCTTGACGTTGATTTTTTCGGTGGGGAACCCCTGATGAACTGGGAGGTGGTTAAGGCGCTGGTGGCCTACGGCCGTGAGCTGGAAAAAGCGCATCACAAAAAGATTCGGTTTACCTTAACCACTAACGGTATGCTGCTGGATGATGAGGTAACGGAATTTTGCAATCGGGAAATGCACAATGTGGTGCTTAGTCTGGACGGGCGCAGGGAGGTTCATGACCGTTTCCGCAAGGATTATCAGGGCAAGGGCAGCTATGATACCGTGGTTCCAAAGTTTCAGCACTTTGTGTCCAAAAGGGGAGACAAAAGCTATTACATCCGGGGCACCTATACCCATTATAATACGGATTTTCTACAGGATATTCTGCATATGGCTGATTTGGGCTTTACAGAGCTGAGTATGGAGCCGGTGGTGTGCGATCCCTCCGATCCTTGTGCCCTAACCGAGCAGGATCTTCCTGTGCTGAAGGAGCAGTATGAGGAGCTGGCCAGGGAAATGATCCGCCGGAATCGGCAGGGAAGGGGTTTCACCTTTTATCACTATATGCTGAGCCTGACCGGAGGCCCCTGCATTTATAAGCGGGTGGCCGGCTGCGGCTCCGGCACGGAGTATCTGGCGGTTACGCCGGAGGGAGATTTGTATCCCTGTCATCAGTTTGTGGGAATACCGGACTATTGTATGGGAAATCTGGAGCAGGGAATTACCAACATAGATCTTCGGAATCAGTTTGCTGCCTGCAATATCTATACCCGGCCGGACTGTGCCGATTGCTGGGCGAAGCTGTACTGCGCAGGAGGTTGCGCCGCCAATGCTTATCATGCCTCCGGCTCCATTCGAGGAACCTATCCCTATGGCTGTGAGCTGTTTCGCAAACGGATCGAATGTGCCCTGTGGGTGAAAATTGCGGAGCAATGTGGGAACTAAAATGAGTTTGTTTCTATGATCAAAAAATAAAAATCAAAAACGGTGTGCCCCATACAAAGGGCTGCACCGTTTTTTGTGTGGTTATGATGGCCTTATCCGGCTTTATCAAATGGCAATCTATTTTTATTTTACCTCACAGTTATTGATTCCATAATCTAATAGAATATTGATCAGTTCGTTTCTGGAACGATTGGTTTGCTTCGCAAGAACATCAAGGCTATTTACGGTTTCATCCTTGATTCGTATGGAAAAGGTTTTATAACCATCCTCACCCTTTAAAGGTTTTTTCTTTATGATGAGTTTGTCTTTCATGAAAAATCACCTCTCCAAAAATTATACCTTGACAAATGTTATAAAAATATGTTATAATTTATAACATAAGATCGAAAGGAGGAATTGCATTGAAGAAAAATTCGCTTTTTGGCAAAATACTATTGCTTATGATCCTATCGTTTATTTGTATCGCCATAACAGGATTTGTTTCCTTGCTGGCAGGTGCTTCCGGTGCGGAACTGTTTGATTTTCAAAATTTGAATTTATCGAACATGATACCGGTTTTTATCGTCGGCGGCATTATCAGCTGCTTTATTATCAGTATCGCTGTATTGTTTGTATGCAGAACTGTATTCCTGAAGGTGAAGGATTACTTTTCTGAAACAGATAAAAATAATTAGAGGGGGAAATAGAAAATGAATTGTACAAATCATTCTGAAGTAGAAGCACAAGGGATGTGTGCGTATTGCGGTAAGCCGTTTTGTAAGGATTGCCTTGTTGAGGTAAAGGGCAGAATGTACTGTAAGGAAGATCTGGGCAATGTGTTGGATGACGCAAAGCAGTCTTCAAACTCACAGCCTACCATTCAGATTACCAACACAAATGACAATGTAAACACGAATGCAAATATGAGCGGTTTGATGTTAGGACCGAGAAAGAGCAAAACCGTTGCTTTAATTTTATGTTTGCTGGGCTTTGTTGGCTTGGGCGGTATTCATAGAATGTATGTCGGCAAAGTCGGCAGCGGTGTGATCTACTTTTTAACCGGAGGCTTGTGCGGTATTGGAACTATCATAGATTTGATTTCCATATTAAGCGGTGGCTTCAGAGATAGTTATGGTCAACCGTTGTTATAATATTCGTTCAAAAGTAAATATGGTTAAAAAACACTACCCCCCTCAAGAAAATTTGTGTTTTCTCGAGAGGGGGGATTTTTCTATACAAAGGGTCGCACCGTTTTTTAGGCTTTAAGAAATAAACAGGGAGCATTTAAGAACTGCTCAGCATTTTTTTGATTCTATGGTAAAAGTAATCGCATGCAGAATCCTCGTTATCAAAAATGATTTCTTCATAAATATGACCCCGTTCGGTGTAATAAACATGCCACATCCCTTCCTGCTGATTGAGCACAAAGCAATCGTCCGGATCTGATTTTTGAAGGCAATAGCAATTTTCCGGAATTTTTTCGTTTTTTAGTCGATGATACAGTTCATTTTTCTTCATGCTCCGGGTTTCTTTCTGATCCGGGATCATAGGCTGGGTGCTCCCAAAAAGGGACGATTTATGTGTTTGCCTGACAACCCAAGCAGCCCTCTTTGGTCACGTCAAAAAACTGATTAGAATGATTGATTTTTTGTTTTTGCAATGTTAAGCAGTGCTTTCCAGCGATTTTGGTAAAAGGGCAGGGCGAGATCGTCTGACAAGGCTTCTGTCAGATCATATTCCTTGTAAAGCTCCAAAAAGGAAAGTAATAATTGAAAGGCCTCGATATCGGTAAGTGTATCTTTTTTGGCATTTGTCCCGTGTGGTTGACCTCACTACACACTGGACGTTACTTCGTTGGTTATTTCAAATTCAGATCCAAGCTCATTTTTTAATTGATCATAAACCAAATTTGCTCGATGAACAAAATCAATTTTGTGTTCCTCTGTCCAAGGGGATGGATTTTGGGGACAAGCCCAATCTAAATAAGTACCGTATTCCCTTTCTAAAGCATCAATTTTCTTTACTAAGCTTCTGGAAATCGGTAATTTTTTGCTTTCAATTGGGTATCCAAATTTCTCCTGCGCTTTATCATTCATTCCCCAAAGGCAGGGACCGCAATGCTCAAACCAAAAACGAAACTGATAACAACTCATTCTTTTTTCCACCTTGATCAATTGTTTTTGTAATTTTTCCTCTTCCTCTCTTTTATCATACCACATAATGGAATATTTGTCTACAGAAAAATTTTGATGACAGCCGGGGGAGCCATGTTCTAATGCAGCTTTTTGGAATTCCGAAAAAGTTTCGTGGTGTTTTGGATTGCATTTTTGGTTTTCTCATGATATGATAAAGATAATAACAATTAGGAAAGGACGTGGACAGGGTAATGGAAATTTTAAATTTTGATTTATCAAAAAAAATCGGAGCATTTAAAATTCTGAATGCCACAAACGGCGGTCCCTGGCACAAGCGATATGCCAACGACCAATGGAGAAGTAATTTTGAAGCATACAAGGCGGCCAGAATCCCCTATTCAAGAAATCATGATTCCAATCTGTGCAGTACCTACGGCGGCCCCTATGCGTATGATATCACGGCCACCTTTCCCAATTTTGAGGCAGATGAAACAGATCCCACATCCTACGATTTTGCCTGCACGGACGAATCTATTTTAACAACACTTGATGCCGGAACCGAAACCTTTTTCAGATTGGGTCAGTCTATTGAGCATCAAATCAAAAAGCACGGCACGCTGCCTCCCAAGAATTTTAAAAAGTGGGCGGTGATCTGCGAGCATGTGATCCGGCATTATAACGAGGGCTGGGCTGACGGCTTTCATTTGAACATGGAATATTGGGAAATTTGGAACGAGCCCGATTTAGACAGTGATGATAGCGAAAACAAGCGCACCTGGGGTGGGACAAAGGTACAGTTTTTTGACTTGTATGAGGTGACTGCAAAGCATTTAAAATCCTGTTTTCCCCATTTGAAGATAGGCGGGCCTGCCCTTGCCGGGAACGAGGAATGGGCGGCGGAATTTTTAAGCGAAATGAATGCAAGAGAGGTTCCGATTGATTTTTTCTCCTGGCATATTTACTGCGTTGAACCAAAGCAGCTGGTGGAAAAGGCAGAGAGAATCAAAGAAATGCTGATCGCAAACGGATACGAAAAAGCAGAAAGTATTTTGAACGAATGGAATTATGTGAGCGGGTGGAAGGAAACCTTTGTAGATTCCATCCAAACCATCCATGGTATGAAGGGGGCCGCTTTTACAATGGCGTGTATGTCGGCGGCACAGCGCTCCTCCATTGATCTGCTGATGTATTACGACACGCGCCCTTCTGCCTTTTGTGGCGCCTTTGATTTCTATACCTATGAGCCTTTGAAGGGGTATTACCCGCTGATGTGGTACGGCATGTTTTATGATATGGAGGCCGAGATCGCTTGCGAGACGGAGGCAGAGGATATATACACCCTTTGCGGCTGCGATCAAAAGGGCAAAATCCTTTCGGTGATCACCTATTACACCGATCAGGCCGCCGCTCCGGCAAAGGAGATTGCAATCAACTTCGGCCGGCCGGGCAGCTATCAACTTTATCTGCTGGACGGGGAGCATAACGCAGACCTCATGGGAGAAACCACAGATCTAACTCTGACGATGCATCCTAATACCTGCCTTATGATTAAAGAACTGTAATTAAAAGCCGAGCTTCTGACCAAAGTAAGCTCGGCTTTTTGATATCCGGCAGCGAAAAGTCAGAACTGCCGTCCTTTGACTGTGTTTGGATGAATTGTATCGCAAGGAGTCTTACAGGAATTTTCAGCAGGACATATATTGCCTTGGGGACAGGCCTGTTTTTTGCTTAAATACCTTTGAAAAGTAAAAAGGATCCTTGTATCCGGATAAAGAGGCAATATCGCTCACGCTTGTCAACCCCTGCTTCATAAGCGTGCAGGCATACTGGATTCTGACCGTGTTTAAGTATTCTGTAAATCCCATGGACATTTCCTTTTTAAAAACACTTGAGATATAGTGAGGATTGTATGAAACGGCGTCACTGATTGTTTTCAGAGATAACCGGCAATTGGTCAGATTTTCATCAATATATTTTTTGATACACAAAAAGGCATCGGAGCGTTTGTCTGCGGCTTGCTCCTCATGCAGTGTTTTGGTGCCGATCAGCGTAAAGGTGTATAGCAAAATGCTTTCGCTGATTATATCTGTGAGCTGTTCGTTCACATGAATGCCGTATTCCCAAAATGCGGCGGCTTCGCTACAGCCGGGAAAATAAAAGTTGTTTTTGGAAATCCCCGTCTTTTCCATGATTTGATTGCTTCTTGCGCCAAGAAAGCTGATATATAAATAAGTAAAATTTTCTTTGGATTCAATTTCAAAGGGAATTCCCGGAAAGGTGAAAAAAATATCCCCCTCGCAGCAAGGCTGAACCTTCCCTAAGGTATGCAGAAAGCCGGTTCCGCTGTAAACATAATACATTTTGAACACAGCCTCCGTTTTCAGGGAACGGTATTTCTGCGGCTTGGTTTCAAATACAAAATGAATGGTATGAATGGAATGCAAATCCTGATGATACGGAATAAAATGGCAGATGTTATTCATTTCAAACTCTCCGGCGCTGTATTTTCTGTTCTTTTATTATACGATAAAAAAATAAAAAATGCAAGAAATATATGAAGATTTTCTTGGTATAAATGGATTTTAACCATTTTTATTATTCCATCTTTTTGTTATAATAAGCATATCAAATAGCCAAAGGAGGTTTTTGTGGTGAAAAAAATACAAATCGGAGTACTGGGTGCGTACCGGGGAACCAGTATGATCAATTACTGTGAGCGTGCAGATAATGCAGAGGTGGTGGCGATCTGCGATAAAGATCCGGATGCTCTTCGTTTTCAGCAGGAACATCTGAAGGATGACCGCATTTCCTATTATGACCGTTTTGAGGATTTTATCAACCATGATATGGATGCAGTGGTACTTGCCAATTATGCCAACGAACATGCTCCCTTTGCCATTCGGGCCATGAACAAGGGACTGCATGTTTTTTCGGAGGTGTTGCCCTGCCAGACGATGAAGGAAGCAGTTGCCCTGATTGAAACGGTGGAGCAAACGGGCATGATTTATGCTTACGGTGAAAATTTTTGCTATATGTCTGCGCCGTACGAAATGAAAAAGCTATATCAGAAGGGGAAAATCGGTGAGCTGGAATATGCGGAATGTGAATATGTTCATAACTGTCAGCCTATCTGGCACGCAATTACCTACGGGCAAAGGGAGCATTGGCGGAACAATATGTATTCCACCTTTTACTGCACCCATTCTCTGGGACCGATCATTCATGCAACAGGGTTGAGGCCGGTTTCTGTTACAGGCTTTGAGGGAACGCAGACAGGTCGAAAGCTGCAGGTGGGAAGCAAAAGTGGCTCCTTCGGGATTGAGATGGTAACGTTGGAAAACGGCGCTATCATAAAAAGCATACATGGGGGATTGTATAAAAACAATGTTTGGTATTGCATGTACGGCTCAAAGGGAGTTATGGAATCAGGCAGAGAAAATGTTGAAAACAGTGGCTGTGTTGATCAAATTCATCTCAACACAGATGACTATGAAGGGGGATATGATACAGCCAAGAAGGAATGTTACCGGCCCACTCGCGGGATGGAGGATCAGATTGAGGGCTATGGTCACGGCGGCTCGGATTTTTACTCCATGTATCATTTTATTGAAAAAATAAAGGGAAATCCGAAGGCGGATACCATTGATGTATATGAGGCTCTTGATATGTTTTTACCCGGCATGTTTGCCTACCGTTCCATTCTTGCCGGCGGGATTCCTATGAATATTCCGAATTTAAGAAATCAGGCCGAGCGGGATCGGTGGAGAAACGACACGGCATGTACTGATCCAAAGGTGGCAGGAGATATGCTTTGGCCTACCTTTTCCAAGGGAACACCCGAAATTGAAGACGGGGTTTATGAGCATATGAAGGCTCTTTGGGAGCAGGAGGCGCAAAATGATACCGGCTATCGGCACGCTGCACTGCATCAAAGTTCAAAAAAACAAAAGGATTCTGATGAAGCCGGGGCAACTCAGTGATGTATTATGTTTTGCTGGCCGGTTCAGCATTGCTGTTTTCTGTGCAATTTTTGCTTAATGAAAAATATCAAAAGCAGGCTGGGAGCGGATGGGATGCCTCTTTAAAATTTTCCTTGTATTCCTCGGTGACGGGGCTGGCAGTTCTGCTGATAATCAATCGGTTTCGACTTGAGGTATCGTTATTTTCTGTACTGGTTGCTGCTTTTTATTCTGCCATTCTGATCGGGCTGAATGCTTGCTCGGTTTGTGCCTTTCAATGGGCAAATCTGTCGGTATATTCTGTTTTTTCCATGGTCGGAGGCATGCTGTTGCCCTTTTTGTATGGGGTGATCTGCGGGGAAAAACTGACGGGAATGAGGATTGCCTGTTGCCTGCTGATTGCGGTCTCTGTGCTGATGAATCTGAATCGGGGTAGTCATGGCAAAAAGGCCTTTCGATATTACATGGCGGTATTTGTCTTGAATGGAATGGTGGGTGTTGTTTCAAAATTTCATCAGTCCAATCCATCCCTGTGCGTAGACAGCGCAAGTTTTTTGATTCATACCAAAATGATTACCGGGGCAGCATGCGCAATACTCCTTGCTGCGGGAAAGTCCAAGGGCTTTGCAATCGGTAAAAAAGCGTTTGCTTATTCTGCAGTTAGTGCCGTGCTAAACAGCGGAGCAAATCTGATCCTTTTAATTGCGCTGCTTCGTTTACCTGCCTCTGTGCAGTATCCGGTTGTTACCGGGGGTGTAATTGTGTTTTCGTGCCTGATTGATTTGATCAGAGGGGAAACTGTCAGAAAAAAGGAGCTCATTGCGGCTCTTGTTGCCTTTTTATCAACTCTTATGATGGCTTTTTAAGTCGCTTTTGGAATGATAGCTACAGGCTTTGACAAGGGTTGTCTCATAAAAAATGCCGCAGGAATTTTCATCTTCCTGCGGCATTTGCCCTTGTTATTGAATGCAAAAGGCATTGTCTTTATAATCTACTGTAATATGGTCGCCATCCTTAATTTTTTGTTCCAGCATTTGTTCTGCGATCAAATCCTCAATATTGGAGGTAATCGCCCGGCGCAGAGGTCTGGCACCGTATACCGGGTCAAAGCCTACGTCTGCCAGGTGAGATACGGCGGCGTCGCTGTACTGAGCGGTGATGTTCCGCTGAGCAAGCCGGCTTGACAGCTGCTCCAGCATATTCCGGGCAATTTGTTCAATCGCCTCATGAGACAGGGGCTGGAATACAATGATATCGTCAATCCGGTTTAAAAATTCCGGCCGGAAGGCTTTTTTGAGCTCACCCATAACGTTGCCGCGAATGGCCTGGTAATCCGCTTCCTTCTGATTGGTGTCAGAGGAGAAGCCCAGCGCCTTTTTTTGATCGGTAATCTGACGGGCGCCGATGTTGGAGGTCATGATGATGATGGTGTTTTTGAAGTTCACTCGGCGACCCTGAGAATCGGTCAGCATGCCGTCCTCCATAATTTGCAGAAGAATGTTAAACACATCCGGATGGGCTTTTTCTATTTCATCAAACAGAATGACCGAATAGGGCTTGCGGCGCACCTTATCTGTCAGCTGACCGCCCTCGTCGTAGCCCACATATCCCGGAGGTGACCCGACCATACGAGAGACGGAGTGCTTTTCCATATATTCAGACATATCTACCCGAATCATTGCGTCTTCATCCCCGAACAGAGCCTCTGCCAAAGCCTTTGACAGCTCGGTTTTGCCTACGCCGGTGGGTCCTAAGAATAAGAAGGAGCCGGTGGGGCGCTTGGGATCTGCCAGGCCGACCCGACCCCGGCGAATGGCCTTTGCGATCGCAGTAACGGCTTCATCCTGGCCGATAACCCGCTTATGAAGGAGCTCTTCCATGTGCAGCAGCTTTTGAGATTCCTCTTCCTGTAGACTTTTGACGGGAATTCCTGTCCAGTCAGACAAAATAGCCGCAATTTCCTCTTTGCCAATCTGCTTGTGATTGGCTGCCGAGGTTTTTTCCCAGGCTGTTTTCTTTTCTTCCAATTCTGCCTTTAAGGAGGTCTCCTGGTCACGGTATTTGGCCGCTTTTTCAAAATCCTGGTGATTGACAGCCTCTGCCTTTTCCTTATCCAGCATTTCCAGTCGATCCTCCAGCTCCTTTAAGGCGGGCGGAGCGGTCAGGGTTTGCAGACGCATTCTGCTGGCGGCTTCATCAATTAAATCAATTGCCTTATCGGGCAAAAAGCGGTCTGCAATATACCGGTGCGACAGCTCGGCGGCTGCTTGCAGTGCCTCGTCTGTAATGGCAACCCCGTGATGGGCTTCATATTTATCCCGCAGACCCTTTAAGATCTGAACGGTTTCCTCCACGGTGGGCTCCCCTATCGTTACAGGCTGAAAGCGGCGTTCCAGAGCGGCATCCTTTTCAATATATTTCTTATATTCATTCAGGGTGGTTGCTCCTACCACCTGCATTTCTCCCCGAGCAAGAGCGGGCTTTAAAATGTTGGAGGCATCGATGGCGCCTTCCGCCGCCCCTGCACCGATGATGGTATGCATTTCATCGATAAAAATGATCACGTTTTTGGCCGCAATAATTTCATCAATGGCTTTTTTCAGCCGTTCCTCAAATTCTCCCCGATATTTGGCTCCTGCTACCATAGAGGACAAATCCAGTGTAACAACCCGTTTGTCCCGCAGCAGCTCCGGCACGTTTCCCTGGGCAATTTTTTGTGCCAGCCCTTCGGCGATAGCGGTTTTTCCAACTCCCGGTTCTCCGATCAGGCAGGGATTATTTTTGGTTCTGCGGCTTAAAATTTGAATGACCCGCTCAATTTCCTTATCCCGGCCGATGACCGGATCAAATTTGCCTTCCTTGGCCATAGCGGTCAAATCCCGGCCAAATTCCTCCAGGGTGGGGGTTGCGGTGTTCTGGGAAGGGGAGGAGCCTGTTGCTCCGCCGCTTGCTCCCTGCTGAATTGCGCCTGCCAGCTGACTGAACAGCTTTTGCAGATCAACGCCCAGCTCGGATAGTATTTGCAGAGCCACGCTTTCACCTTCCCGTAAAATACCAAGCAAAATGTGCTCCGTTCCAATATAGCTGTGGCCCAATCGGCTTGCTTCCGCCGCGCTCAGCTCCAGAATCCGTTTGGTTCTGGGAGTTAAGCCCTCGGGAGCACCCCCGTCCGGTGCTGCTGAGCCGATCAGTCGGCTGATGCAATCCTCTACCTGTGCGGCTGTAACGCCTGTTTGTTCTATTAGCTTCGCTGCCAGGCAGTCTTTGGTTTTCATCAATCCCAGCAGCAAATGCTCTGAGCCGATATAATGATGACCCAGCTGAATGGCAGACTGCTCTGCCAGCTGTAAGGCCTGCTGTGCCTTTTGCGTAAAGCTGTGATAAAATCCTGCCATGGTTACTCATCCTTTCCGTTTTCAATTTCTTTTCTCAAATAGCCGGCTCGTTCAAAGTCGCGCTCTGCCGGCGTCAGCTCCCGGCCGCAGCGCTTTTGCAGATTGGCTGGCTGCACATCAATCATCAGCTGGTTTAAGTGCCGGGAGGTGATGTGGGTAATGATGCCCATGGAAATTCCCAGACGAATCTGGGAAGCCAATGCCATAAATTCCTTTGCAGACATAATTTGCGCATATTTGACCGTGCCGAAGGCTCTCCATACCAGATCGCACATTTCCGACCTGTTCCGTTCCACCATCGCCCGCCGAAGCTCCATTTCCCGTTCCACAATCTGTTCTGTAACGGACTGTAAATGATTTAAGGTTTCCTGCTCCGAGATTCCTAAGGTGATTTGATTGGAGATTTGATACAAATCCCCCTCTGCCTGGCTGCCTTCTCCGTAGATGCCCCGAACGGCAAAGCCCATTTTTCCCACAGAAGCAATCAGGCCGTTGATCTGGTGATTGGCCGTGAGGGCAGGAAGGTGAAGCATCACCGAAGCCCGCATTCCTGTTCCTGCATTGGTAGGACAGGAGGTTAAATATCCGGTTTGTTCATCAAAGGCAAAGGTAAGGGTGCTTTCCAGCCTGTCATCTGCCTGATCGGCCTTTTCATAGGCCTGCTGCAGCTGAAACCCGGGTACAATGCTTTGAATTCTGAAATGATCCTCCTCATTGATCATAATGCTGACCGATTGATCCTTGGACAGCAGCAGGGCGCTGTGCCGGTTGCTTTGCGCCAAGGCCGGGCTGATCAAATGCTGTTCGATCAGAGCCTGCTGATCCAAAGGGGTCATGGCGGTAAGATCCAGACAGGTAAATTCCTTTCCTGCTGCCTCCCGTGCTTTTTGAATTACTTGATTTGCCTGCGCCGGCGTCATTTTGTTCGGGAATGGAAACTCGGATAAATTCCGAGCCAGACGAACTCTGCTGCTGAGGACGACATCCTGTTCCATTTGGCTGCTCATTGTTCTCCCCCCTCCAGACGTTTGATTTCATCTCTTAACTGTGCCGCCAGCTCAAAGTTTTGCTCCTGAACGGCTTGATCCATTTTGCTGTGCAATTCGTCCAGCTGACTTTTGATGCGCAAAGCTCCGCCGCCCCTTTTGGGAATTTTCCCGGTATGGCGGGTGTGACCGTGAATCCTTTTCAATAAGGAAGGAACCTGATCGGAAAAGGCCTGATAGCAATCCTGACAGCCAAACTTGCCTTCCTCTGAAAATTCCTGCAGGGTCAGTCCGCAGCGGGGGCAGGACAATTTGTTTTCCCGGAACAGATTGGGCGTCAGCCACAAGGGGTCCAGGTCAAAGCTGTGAAAAGAGAACAGCTTCATTTTATTGGCGCATTCCTGACACAAATCGTATTCTGCTTTTTTGCCGTTGATGATTTCCTGATAGTGGACAGTTGCGGGATTTTTATTGCATTTTGAGCATAACATAAAAAAGACCTCCTTATGATAATTTTGCTAACATATTTTTTAATAACACTGCTCTGACCTGATCCTTTTGGGGTTGAGGCAAAGGCAGAGACTGATCTGACAGGGCGGCGGACATCAATTCTGCTTCCCGGTAGGTAATATGGCCGCTTTCATAAAAGTTTTTGATAAATACCTGTACCGAAAGCTGGTTGATTTGATTTCCCACCGAATTGATGACATGCATCATATAATTATCCGGACTCATAGCCACCCGGCGGATCTTGATGGAACCGCCGCCCCCTCTGCGGCTTTCTACAATGTAGCCGTTTTCTGTGTTAAATCTTGTAGAAATCACATAATTGATTTGAGAGGGAACGCAGTTGAACTGACCGGCCAGCTCGTTTCGTTTGATCTCCACCTCTCCCTGCTGCTCTTGAATCAGATCCAGCAGAAATTGCTCGATCACATCGCTGATTTTCATGGGTAACACCTCTTTTATGACTTTGACTATCTTTGACTTTAATTATATTATAGCACATTCTCCAAAAATGTCAAGTATTTTTTTAAAAAAAATGAAAATTATTTTTGATTAATTTTCAAATACATCTTTCCTTTTGAAAAAAATTTTGATATAATAAGTAGTGAATCGTTTATTGCCCGACTTTGGCGGGAGGGAAACAATAGAGGATCCTGACTATTCGTTAGCATAGCCAAAAATGATGAAAAGATACGGGAGGAAACAGAAAACATGAAACAGACGTATTGGAAAACCATGCGGTTTCAATTGATGAAGCTGCTACCCGGACTGCTTTCTATGATCATCTCCGGGGTGTTGTTGGTACCGGTAAGGCTTTGGTGCGATCATGGGCTGGAGGGCTCCGGCAGAGGAGTAATCTTATTGCTGTGGGCCGGCATTTCCGGGTTGGTATATTATTTTATTGTACATTATTACGGATATCTGTTTCAGACCGCCTTTTTGGCGGCGGTGGCAGAGGTAGCGGTGAATCAGGCTCCTCCTTCCAGCTACCGTGACTTTGTTCAGGAGTTTGTAAAGGGGCAGTTTGCAAAGCCCGCCAGTTATCGCTATCTGCACGGTCTGGTGAAGCATTCCCTGGAGGAGCTCCATCAAGCCTCTGTGTGGAAGGATAAAATATTATTAAGATATTTATCGGTATGCTGTGTGTGCATTAATTTTTATAAGAAGAAAGCAGGCCGCTATAAGAGCATTGCAGATGCGGTGGTGCTGTATTCCAAAAATCAAAAAAAGCTGTTGGCCTCCGGCCTTCAAACCGGCCTGATTGTGTGCGGCAGCGTGTTGGCGGCAACCCTTTTATTCTGGCTGATTTACAGTGCCATTCCCGCTTTGGGATGGTTTTCCGCTCTGGTATTGGGCGCTATGACCGCCGGCGTATTCAAATATGCGTTTTTGGACAGCTGGTTTTTAACCAGAGAGCTGCTGGTGCTTGGGCAGCTGGAGCAAATGCCGGTGGGAGGCGTGTATGAGGAGCTGAGCGCATCCTCCCGTTCCTTCCGCAAGCTGTATCATAAAATGCGGCGGGAGCAGTCCAGCCTGGACGCCAAGGAGGGAGCGCCGAAATATGATCTTCATTCTCTGAAATACTGCGGAGAATGCGGTTCGCTGGTGGCAGAGGAAATTGGTGATGAGGAGGATGGTTATGAAAATAAGGTGGAGCAGGAAGACCAAACGACGGATCAAGGGCAGCCTCAAGCAGCTGAAACGGTCAGGGAAGGAGATTTCCAAGCTGCCTCGGAAGGTGAAACGGACGAAGGAGTGGAAGAACTTCTGCAAAGCCTCCAAGGAACTGAAGCGGCTGCCGGAATGGAAGGAGCTTCAGAAAACAGTCAGTCAGACGCCGTCCAGGAAAACAGTGAAGAAAACAGCCGGCCTTTGCCGCAAAACCATTCCGGCCGTCAAGGCAACAGCCCAAACGGCGGTAAAGATCGGAAAGCCGCTGGGAAAGATGCTTCGCAGGATGAGCAAAAGGTAGTATTTTGCGGAGAATGCGGTGCGGCGATTTTCCCGGGGGAGGCCTTCTGCGGAGAATGCGGAACCCCTGCGGAACGAAAAGAAAAGAAGCAAGAAATGCTTTGTAAAAATTGCGGGTCTGTGATCGCTCCGGGAGAGAAGTTTTGCGGAGAGTGCGGGACAACGGTCAAATAATGTTACAATTTCGTTAATTATTCGACAAACTACTTGCCTTTTGTCCGCCGGACTGTTACAATAGAAAAGATTTCGGTTTCTGATTGCGTGCCTCCAAAGGGCGCATGGAAATAAATGGTATACTTCTTTGAAAGGAGGCGTCGTTTTATGGAGATTTCAAACGGGTTTGTATGCGCTATGGGAATCGGCGTTGTATTTGTCGGCCTGATCTGCATTGTCATTCTTTGTATGATCATGAGCTATTTCTGTAAAGACAAAAAGCAACCGCAGCCGGCTGCAGCCCCTGCTCCCGCAGTGCCCGCCCAGCCTGCACTCATTGCCAATAAGCAAGAGCTGATTGCAGGGATTTGCGCGGTGATTGCGGAGGAACTCGGAACAGAGGTAAAAAACATTCGCGTACTGTCTTTTAAAAAAATAGTATGAGAAAAATTGGATGAGAAGAGAGGTAAATGTGATGAAAGAGTACAAAGTAAATGTAAACGGAACGGAATATCAGATTCAGATTGAGCTGACAAATGAAACAGCAGCTCCCGCAGCGGCTCCGAAGGCGGCTCCTGCTCCTGCTCCTGCTGCAGCCCCTGCTCCCGCAGCAACCGGCGCAGGTCAGGCGATCAACGCTCCCATGCCCGGAACCATACTGGATGTGAAGGTAAGCGTTGGGGATCAGGTAAAGAGCGGGCAGGTTCTGATGATCCTGGAGGCCATGAAAATGGAGAACGAAATCATGGCACCTGCAGACGGCACGGTTACCTCCGTGGGAGTGACCAAGGGAGCAACCGTAGAATCCGGTACGGCGCTGTGCACCATTCAATAATGAAGGGAGGTACAGCCGTATGGAAACGTTATTGAATTTTATTGGCCAGACAGGGTTTTCTCTGATTCCGGAGGATCCCAAGGTTTTGATTATGCTGCTCATTTCCTTTGTGCTGGCATATCTTGCCATTGCAAAGGGCTTTGAACCCTTGCTGCTGCTGCCGATTTCCTTTGGTATGCTGCTGACCAACCTGCCGGGAGCAAATATGTTCCATGAAATTTTCTTCGCAGGCGGTCATGTGCATTGGGACTTGCTGGGCGGCGCTCCCGTTACCCTGGAATTTGTCAATGAAATGCGGGCGGCGGGTGTTTCGGAAGCAGTTCTTTCCACTTTGGAAATAGGAAAATCGATCAGCTTTGGTTTAATTGATATTTTGTACTTAGGGGTGAAGCTGGGGATTTATCCCTGCTTGATTTTCTTGGGTGTGGGCGCAATGACCGATTTTGCACCTTTGATTGCAAACCCCAAAAGCCTGCTGCTGGGTGCAGCGGCTCAGGCGGGTATCTTCCTGGCCTTTATCGGTGCCAGATATTTGGGCTTTTCACCGGCAGAGGCAGGCTCTATCGGTATCATCGGCGGAGCAGACGGCCCGACTGCTATTTTTGTAACCAGTAAGCTGGCTCCGGCTTTGCTTGGTCCCATTGCGGTGGCGGCATATTCCTACATGGCGTTGGTGCCTGTAATTCAGCCTCCGATTATGAAGCTGCTGACCACCAAAAAGGAACGCATGATTACCATGAAAACCCTTCGGCCGGTTTCCAAGCGGGAAAAAATTGTGTTCCCCATCGTGGTAACAGTGTTTGTTGCCTTGCTGGTTCCCTCTGCGGCTCCCTTGGTGGGCTGCCTGATGCTGGGTAACCTGTTCAAGGAAACTGGAGTGGCAGACAGATTGTCCAAAACTGCACAGAATGAATTGATGAATATCGTAACGATCTTCTTAGGGGTTTCGGTTGGTGCTACCGCCACAGCCAATACCTTCTTAAGCGCAAAAACGCTGGGAATTCTGGCTATGGGTATCGTGGCCTTTGCGGTAGGAACCGCAGGCGGCGTGTTGTTGGCAAAGTTTATGAACCTGTTCCTGAAGCAGAAAATCAATCCCTTGATCGGTTCTGCGGGCGTGTCCGCTGTTCCTATGGCGGCTCGTGTGTCTCAAACTGTGGGACAAAAGGAAAATCCGGGCAACTTCCTGCTGATGCATGCCATGGGACCGAACGTGGCAGGGGTCATCGGATCTGCCATTGCAGCGGGAGTATTGCTGGCACTGTTTGGCGTGTAACAACCATTTTTCCGGCTGGATCCTGCCTGCGGATCGGCCGGAATTTCACAAATGAGTTTGCGGGCAGAGAGGTGTGAAATGCTATGAGCAAGGTAAAAATTACGGATACGATTTTGCGTGACGCTCATCAGTCTCAGGCGGCAACCCGTATGACCACCGAGCAAATGCTTCCCGGCTGCAAAATGCTGGACAGCATCGGCTATTGGTCTTTAGAGTGCTGGGGCGGCGCAACCTTTGATTCCTGTATGCGTTTTTTGAATGAGGATCCCTGGGAGCGGCTGAGAGCGCTGAAAAAGGCAATGCCCAATACAAAGCTGCAAATGCTGTTCCGGGGTCAGAATATTTTGGGTTATAAGCATTATGCGGACGATGTGGTGGAAGCCTTCTGTAAAAAATCCATCGAAAACGGGATTGATGTGGTGCGTGTGTTTGACGCACTGAACGATCCCAGAAATCTGGAGGCGGCCATTAAATTTGTGAAGCATTACGGCGGTATGTGCGAGCCGGCAATCAGCTATACCACCAGCCCCGTTCATAACGAGGATTATTTTGTAAAGCTGGCAATGACGCTGGAAAAAATGGGTGCAGATGTGATTTGTATTAAGGATATGGCCAATTTGCTACTGCCCTATGACGCATACAGCCTGGTGAAAAAGCTGAAGGAAAATGTGGGCGTGCCCATTCATCTGCATACCCATAATACCTCCGGTACCGGGGATATGACCAATTTGATGGCCATTCAGGCGGGTGTGGATATTGTAGACTGTGCGCTTTCTCCCATGGCCAACGGAACCAGCAACCCGGCTACCGAGTCTTTGGTTGCTGCTCTGAAGGGAACGGAATATGATACCGGTCTGGATCTGGAAAAGCTGAGCGACGCAGCCGCATATTACAGGACGGTGGCCAATCAGCTGAAGGAAAAGGGAAGCCTTGATCCTAAGGTGCTGAGTGTGGATCCCAATGCGCTGCTGTATCAGGTGCCGGGGGGCATGCTGTCCAACCTGATTTCTCAGCTGAAGCAGCAAAAGGCAGAGGATAAATATTATCAGGTGCTGGAGGAAGTGCCCAGAGTGAGAAAGGATTTCGGGTATCCTCCCCTTGTAACTCCCACCAGTCAGATTGTGGGAACTCAGGCGGTACTGAACGTGCTGGCCGGAGAGCGGTATAAAATGATTACCAAGGAATCCAAGGGCTTGCTCCGGGGTGAATACGGTCAGCTGCCCGGAGAGGTAAATCCAGAGGTTCGGAAAAAAGCAGGAATCAGCCCGGAGGATGTGATTACGGTTCGTCCGGCGGATTTGCTGCAGCCAGAATTGGAAAAATACCGGGAGGAGTGCAAGGATGTTGCCAAATGCGAGGAGGACGTGCTCAGCTATGCGCTGTTCCCTCAGGTGGCTTCTAAGTTCTTTGAGACAAGGGATAAAAAGCCGGAGCCTGCTCAGGAGCAGGGCGGCGTTCGTACCTTGTATGTGGAGGATTTGTCCTGATTGCAAGTAAAGTTACCGCGGTTTCAAAGGGAGCCGCGGTATTTTTTTACCCTTTTTGGTCTTTGCACGTTCTTTGTTTGTATAATTTTTCAAATATTTCCTTGATTTATCATGTGATCTGTGCTATAATAAGCATATGACTGGAAAGGATAAGGGGGGATAAGGATGGAAAACAGAGAGCAAAGCTGCTGCTTTACAGGCCACAGAATCATTCCCAAGGAGGAATATGCAGAGGTGACCCGGCGGCTGCAATGGGAAATTGTGCGGTTGATCGGGGAAGGTGTCCGGTATTTTCAGGCCGGCGGGGCGCTTGGGTTTGATACGCTGGCGGCGCAAACAGTGCTGCGCTTGAAAAAGTCCTTTCCCTCGATTCGGTTGATTTTGGTTTTGCCCTGCAAAACCCAGCATCAGTATTGGAAGGCGAAGGATTCCTTTTTGTATCAAAAAATCTTAAAAAGCTGCGACCGGGTAATTTACATTTCGGAGGAGTATACCAAGGATTGTATGTACCGGCGAAACCGTTATTTGGTGGATCACAGCCAATACTGCATTTGTTATCAAACCAAATCCAGCGGAGGTACCGCTTATACGGTCAATTATGCAAAAAAACAGTGCCTTTCGGTAACGAATTTGGCTCAGCAGCAGCTTTCATTTTTTTAATGACCGTAGCAGCCTCCGGGTGAAAATTTCTTTTTACAGGCGTGTTTTCGGTTTTTCTCTTTGGTGTGGGCGCAAAGGCCTTTCTTTTTTCATATCCGAATCTTTCGTTTTGTTGTTCCTTTTTTGATAGGGTGGACAATACCGTTTGATCAAAAAACCTCAAAAGAAGAAACTTTTTAAAAAAGTAAAATTCACACCGTTTCATTATTATGAAAAACAAGGTATTATTATGAAAAGGACAAATTTTTATTGCAGATTCTTATTGAAGATTGATTTATTTGACTGTATGTGAGAAAAATAAGGATGGAACTCGAATGAAGAAAAAATACTTATCCA
The DNA here is from genome assembly GCA_034117945.1 of Clostridia bacterium. GTDB lineage: Bacteria > Bacillota > Clostridia > HGM11514 > HGM11514 > SIG438. Next base: position 22,059 of record JAXEOR010000156.1, read on the forward strand.
TAGATGTGTATCAATCCCGCCGGAAGCGGTTTGAATATTCATTTCAGGAATTTGATCATATTTATGTTTCCTTCAGCGGCTGGTAGGAATGTGCGCCAATGAATCTCTGCAGCGATACAGCGGATTTGTCAATAAAAAATATGGCTATCAGGGTCGGTGCTGGATTTCCAAGCAATATAAAGATGTGTGGTGCGTGTGGCCTTTGTATGACTGGTCGGTCAATGATGTGTGGGTAGCCAATTATACCTTTCATTATGATTACAACAAGCTGTATGATATGTATTACAAGGCCGGTCTGAAGCCGGATCAAATGCGGATTGCTTCTTTTTTCAATGATTACTCTAAGGATTGCTTGAATTTGTACCAGGTGATTGATCCGGCCGTCTGAGCAAAGCTGGTGGAGCGCGGTTGCAAGATTCGTCGCAACGGAATTTCTCAATATACCTTGGATAAAAAGTCCAGAATTGTTTTTCTGAAAAAATCCGATGATACAGACGATATCAAAAGTACCGAGGATATTCCCAGCTGGAAGCGAATGTGCTTCTGTGTTTTGAAACATGATCATACCTGCCGGTTTATGGGGTTTGGCCTGTCTAGGCAGGAACAAAAGAGATTTGATTTGATCAAACAAAAGTATGAAGAATTTTTCAATGAGCAGTAAAAGTTATCAAAGTCCGGTGTATCAGGTAATTGCAGTACTCTTTCAAAAGATTGTGACGAATACATACAATCCGAATGTTACTGCGTCGCCGGAAATGAAGCTGCTGTATGACAGTATCAAAGAGGATAACTATACCATGTCCATAGTGTGCTACTACAATAAGCAGCAGGATCAGTATGTGATTATAGACGGCTTTCACCGTTACCGGGTGGATGAAGGAATCTCCTAATATTTATGAGAGGGAGCATGTATGCTGCCCGTGTCTGTGATTGACAAGCCCTTGTCCAACCAAATGGCCAGCACCATCCGGCACAATTGAGCCAGAGGATCATATGACGCAGATTTGATGAGTAATATTATCAAGGAGCTGCATGAAATCGGCCGTTCTGATGCATGAATTTCAAAGCATCTGGAAATGGGTAAGGATGAAATATTAAGGCTAAAGCAAATTACCGGAATGGCCGCCCTGTTCCGTGACGTTCAGTTCGGCCAGCCTTGGCAGCCGGAGGAGGAAGAAGAGGAGGAAGAAGAGGAGGAAGAGAATTTCAAAACAGCCGAATAAAGGGCTTGGATTCTCCGGGGGATTCTGCCTGCATGTCTTTGCAGCACCGAACTGTACGAAATGCATTTCCGAGGCCGGACGATAAACAAAATTCACTTTTCCGTCAAAATTTTTAAAATAAAATCAAAAAACTGTTGACAAAACTCTCTCCGTCTGCTATAATATATAAATGTGTTAGGAAGATTTCTTCCTCATGCGGATATGGCGGAATTGGCAGACGCGCATGGTTCAGGTCCATGTGAGAGCAATCTCATGGAGGTTCAAGTCCTCTTATCCGCACCACGTCGGAACGGACTTTGCTCCGTTCCGATTTTTCTTTGTAGAAAAATCAGTCACACGCTCCGTCGTTCCTCCTTTTTCGTGAAAAGTCACGCTCAGTTCGCCTGCTCGTTTGCAAACGCACTCGCGACGGCTCACAATCGCTACCAACTTTTCACGATATTGCGCCTTCGGCGCAGCCAAAATCCCCTGTCGCTACTGTGTTTGCGGGCAAGTCCTGTAAGAACACGCGCACCATACAGTAGAAATCCGAACCTTGTACCAATCGGTGAAGGGTTCGGATTTTTGTTTCTGTGGATTATTGTATTACGAAAAGACGATCCGGTCTGCATCTTGCGCCTTACCGGTACGTTTTTGCATTTGCGTTTCTTCTTCTCGTTTAAAGGAATTCAACAAGTCTTTAATTGATTCCAAAGGGAGCTTTTTTGAACTTGATACCGAAAAACGCTTTTGATTCCTCGAGATTCATAACGACCCATTCACGAGACTTTCTGGCCTCCAGGGTTTCAGGCAGCTCTTTGATCAGTCGATCCGCTTCATATGGTGCGCCGGCATTATAGCGAAGCTCGTTACTTCTTTTATCAATCACAAATGACTTTTTGCTTGTCTTCCAAGCGGAGCATACTGTCTTGATTGCATATTTTCCGGTAACTTGTTCGTTAAAATAATTGTCCAGCGTCAGAGGGCGGATATATTCCGGTACGTCGGCATTTTCGCGGATCATTGACACAATAATATCCGAAGAATATTTTAAAATATCCGGAGCACTTTCCATATCATCCGATTTCATTGATTCGATCAGATCAGGAATAATGTCAAACATTCTGCGGAGGTACTCACGGTAAAATCCTGTTCCGATTTCTTTTTGCACAAATCTGACCACATTGCTTTTCATTACTTCTGTATTTGTTAACCCTGCTTCCACCCGGCAAATCACCGTCCGCCTGATGACCTCCGGGGAAACAGCCTTAACGTCTTCGTTTGCACTGATCACAACCGCCGAGTAATTTGTAAGATGATCGGCAATTCCAAAATCATCGGTTTTGATGGTTTCAATGGCATGCTGATTAAAGCGCGTGTTGACCATATCGTCTACAATAATCGGCGCCCCCTGGACGGTGCGCTTTAAGCCCTCTATACTGGAACGGGTAAATTCTTGGGCAGCAATTTTCGGCTTTTGTCCAATCATCATTTTCAGCAAGGTTTCAAGAAAGCTTGTTTTGCCGGCTTTGCTTTGGCCGTATACCAGCCCGAAAACAGGGTAGGGAAGGCGGTTTTGATTAAAACGCGCCGCCATATCACGCATGATAGCCATAAAGGGCGAACAGAAAAACCAGTTTGCAAATTCAAAATAGCGATACTGCATCCCGATATAATCACCGTGAAAACGGCTGTATCCGTCCATGTATTTGAGAAACAGCTCTACATCCCTTTTCACTTCCTCATTTGAGGGATTCAGATCCAGCTTTTCGTCGTTCAAGGTTGCAGTTCCGCTAAAAACGTCCAGTACCAACTGAGGATATTCATTTCGGAGCTCCTTTGTTTTGATGGCTTCCTCTTGGATATGTTTTTTAATCTTTACAAGCGTATCCGGCATCACTCTGATCTTCCCGGTTTTCTTATCGGGCTTTGGAAGCATCGGTTCCAGCTTTTCGGCGAGATTACGCGTTTCTAACGTAAACTCAATTTCAGCAGCATTCTCTTTGACAGGTTCAAGCACAATGGCTTTTGTTGATGCAATGGTTTTGGAAATAGGCAACTGGTCAAGATTATCGGCCAGATCGGAAAAAAGCAGTGATTTGTGACTGATCTCATCTGTGCTGTTTTCCTTCAGACTATTGAAAACACTTAAGTACCAGTCATAGGCAGGATCCCCGTCAAGATAACAAATATTTTCTCTCTGGCGGCCTCCAAATGCGTTATAAGACAGATTGGCAGAACCCATAATCACTCTTTTTCTGCCGTCTTCCGAGGATAACAGATATATTTTTTCATGGGAAAGCTGCGTTCTTGCAACGTATAAATGCACTTCACCCTGGTCGATTCTGCCAAGGATTTTGTCTTTTATTTTATTCGGTGCTTTTCTGATTCTTTCAATCAGCTGATTTTGAAATGCCATAATTTCCTGTAACTGATAAGACATCACAGCTTCGCAGCCGAAAATGATTTCGCTTTCCTGAAAAAAATCAAGCAGCTTTCCAATAAAGTTTATCCCGGAAGAATAGGTAATTGCTTTTAAGGATGAAAAGCCCTGGAACAGTTCTTTCCACTCAACCGATTCGGCACCCAAATAGTCCATCTTGACCACGTCAATTTTGCCCGATACATCACCGAGCAGGGATGTTTGATCAGTGAAATCATCAAATAATTGCTGCTGTATCATCTCCTGTTTCATAGTGGTCTCCTTGAAAAAATAGTAAAAATATTTTTGGATCTTCCTTTGAATCAATATTCCAACCTAATTTTAGTATAGTATATTTTGGTATCAAAAGCAAGAACGATTACAGATTTGTTAAGGCGGCAGTGATCCGGCGGGATCAAAAAGCAGATTTTTTCAAGCTTTAAAAAACCTCTTACTCGCAAAAAGGTGGTAGTGCAGTGAAGGCGTGATGCCTGCGCTTGCAAAGGCATAACCGCAGCAAACGAGACTTTTCACGAAAAAGGAGGAGCAAGGAAGCGAGCGGATGTTTTTCTGTAAAGAAAAACGGAGCAAAGCGAACTTTGCTCCGACGTGGTGACCCGTGGGGGAATCGAACCCCCGTTATCGCCGTGAAAGGGCGGTGTCTTAACCGCTTGACCAACGGGCCATAGATCATAAAATAAAAAATGCTTGCCGCTGTCTTTGAGACAATGCTTTTTGCAAGTGTTTTCGCCAAAAAGCAACCCGGCTCAATTGATCCTTTACTATTATACTCTATATTATGTTGTTTGTCAAGAAAAATATTTAAAAACTTGTTATTTTTTTATTTTTTCTGCGGTATTGACAAAAAGAACAAAAAGACGTATAATACTTATTATATAGATAGGTTTTATATTCTATGTACAAACCGCTTTTTCCGCTGGTGGGATAAAATAAAGACGGTTAAATTATAGTCGAAGAAAGGAGCTGTCGCGATGACGGATCAAAACAATAGCGAGAAAAAAATCACCCGGGAGGAAGCATGGGAGCTGCTCACGGAATTTAATAAAGACCATTTTCATTTAAAGCATGCCTTGACGGTAGAGGGCGTGATGAAATATTTTGCAAACGAGCTTGGTTATGGAGAGGAAGCAGACTTTTGGGGCATCGTGGGGCTTTTGCATGATCTGGATTTTGAGCAGTTTCCCCAGCAACACTGCATCAAGGAGCAGGAAATCATGCGCAGTCGCCATCGGGAAGAACGGCTGATTCATGCCGTTGCCAGCCATGGTTACGGGCTGACAGTTGACATCAAGCCGGAGCACGAAATGGAAAAGGTGCTGTATGCGGTAGACGAGCTGACAGGGCTGATCGACGCAGTTGCGGTGATACGGCCCTCCAAAAGCGTTTCCGATCTGGAGCTGAAATCGGTGAAGAAAAAATATAAAAGCGCCAATTTTGCCGCCGGCTGTTCCAGAGAAGTCATTGAACGGGGAGCCGCTATGCTGGGATGGGGACTGGATGATCTGATTTCCAAAACAATTTTGGCAATGAGGAGCTGTGAAAGCGTTTATGAAGCAATTTGAAGCGATGATCAATACCCTCGTCCAAACCCATGATTTACCGGAGGACGAGCTGAAGGAGCTCCTGGAAACCTCCGCCTCTGACACGCTGCTGTTCTCAGCCGCAGACAAGGTCAGGCGAAGTATATACGGCGACGAGGTATATCTCCGGGGACTTATCGAGTTTACCAATTACTGCAAAAACAACTGTTATTACTGCGGCATTCGAAGGGACAACAAAGAGGCAGTGCGGTACCGTCTTGACAAGGAAGAAATTCTCGCCTGCTGCAAGGAGGGCTATGCCCTGGGATTTCGCACCTTTGTGCTGCAGGGCGGAGAGGATCCCTTTTACAACGATCAGATGATCTGCGAAATTGTTTCTGCCATACGGGAGCAGTTTGCAGACTGCGCCATCACCCTTTCCATCGGAGAAAAAAGCAGAAAAAGCTATCTTGATTACTACAACGCAGGCGCAAACCGGTATCTGTTAAGGCATGAAACCGCAGAGGAGGCTCACTACCGCAGACTTCATCCTGACAGTATGAGCCTGAAAAACCGAAAGCGGTGCTTGTTTGATTTAAAGGAAATTGGCTATCAGGTGGGAAGCGGCTTTATGGTAGGCTCTCCCGATCAGACAACCCAAAATTTAATTGCCGATCTGCGTTTTTTACAGGAATTAAAGCCGGACATGATCGGGATCGGCCCCTATCTCACCCACCATCAAACCCCCTTTGCAGGTTGCCCTGACGGCAGTCTGGCTTTGACGCTGCGGATGATTTCCCTAGTCAGACTTATGTTTCCTTATGGGCTGATTCCGGCTACAACAGCCCTGGGAACCATTCATCCCCAGGGGCGGGAGATGGGACTGAAGGCCGGCGCCAATGTGGTAATGCCCAATCTTTCGCCCGTAAGAGTACGCAAGCTTTACCAGCTTTATGAAAATAAGATTTGTACCGGCGAGGAGGCGGCGCAATGCCGGGGGTGCCTGGAGCGCCGGGTGGAGTCGGCGGGCTACCGGGTTGTTACCGCAATCGGTGATGTGAAAAAAGGAGGCGGGATCGGATGAATCAAAAGGCTTTGATTGCCATGAGCGGCGGTGTGGATTCCAGCGTGGCCGCATACCTGATTAAGGAGCAGGGTTATGAATGTATGGGCGCAACCATGAAGCTGTTTCAAAGCCGGGAGGGATGCGCTCCCCGAGAAAACTCCTGCTGCTCCTTAGCGGATGTGGCAGATGCCAGAAGCGTTGCTTATACTTTGAACATTCCCTATTATGTGTTCAACTTTACCGATCGGTTTCAAAGGGACGTGATTGACCGGTTTGTAGCCGCTTATGAAACAGGAGCAACCCCCAACCCCTGTATTGACTGTAACCGGTATCTGAAATTTGAAAAGCTGTTTCAGCGAGCCAAGGAATTGTATTACGACTATGTTGTTACCGGTCATTATGCTCGGATTGAATGGGACAGGGGCTCCGGCCGGTTTCTGCTGAAAAAGGCCGTTGACGAAACAAAGGATCAAAGCTATGTGCTTTATGCCATGACTCAGGAGCAGCTTGCCCATACCCTGTTTCCCCTGGGCAGCCTGCGCAAAGCGCAGGTGCGCCAAATTGCCCGGGAGCAGGGCTTTGTGAATGCCAAAAAGCGTGACAGTCAGGATATATGCTTTGTGCAGCAGGGAAGCTATGCCGATTTTATAGAAGACTATACCGGAAAAGTATATCCGCCCGGCAACTTTATTTCTCAGGACGGCACTGTTTTGGGAACGCACAAAGGCATCATTCACTATACCGTGGGACAGCGCAGGGGGCTGGGCATTTCCTATGAGGAGCCCCTGTATGTGACGGCGGTCAACCCTGCTGACAACACCGTTACCCTGGGAACAAGCAATGATTTGTATTCCAAAACCCTGACCGCAGGCAATGTGAATCTCATTGGGGCGGAAAGACTGGACAAGCCGGTTCGTGTCAAAGCGAAGGTGCGCTACCGCCAGCCGGAGCAGCCCGCAACCCTGATCCAAACAGGCGAGGATTCTGTTACGGTCGAGTTTGATCAGCCTCAAAGAGCGGTTACCAAGGGGCAGGCCGTTGTGTTTTATGAGGGCGATGTGGTTTTGGGGGGCGGAACCATCCAATGAATGTGGGGAAAGGGCGGCTTTTCTAACATCGAGCCAGAATGAATTCTGTTTCACATTGGGGGGCTTTGCCCCTCTTTTTTTGTAGGCCAAGCAAAATCCTTTACGAGAACAAAGGAAAACCGTTGCAATTAACCGAAAACTATAGTATAATAAATACAAATCAATGTGCGGCATCTCTTAGGGAGAGCCCTCTACAAAGAACGGAACAATCAAATGAACCTGCGGAACAAAGGAGAAAAAAGATGAGTTTATTTCAGCCTGCAAACATTCTGCTTCCCAAAAGCAGTATTTCTTTCAACAAATGGTGCGTGGTAGCCTGCGACCAGTATACCTCCCGGCCGGATTACTGGGAAAGGGTGGAGCAGCTGGTGGGAGACAGCCCCAGCACCCTGCGTCTGGTTTATCCGGAGGCCTATCTGTCCCAGGGAGAGGGCAGAATTGCCGCCATCAACCAAGCCATGGAGCAATATCTGGCCGACGGGGTATTTTGCGAGTATCCCAACAGCCTGATTTATGTGGAACGCACCCTGTCCGGCGGAAGAATCCGCCGAGGCATTGTGGGGGCGGTTGATTTGGAGGAGTATGATTATCAAAAGGGCTCCAAAAGTAAAATCCGTGCCACCGAGGGAACCGTTCTGGAGCGCATTCCTCCCCGGGTCAAAATCCGTCAAAATGCTCCCCTGGAGCTGCCTCATGTGATTTTGCTGATCGACGATCCGGCGCAGGCAATCATAGAAGGAGTTCAACCTGGGAAACTATTATATGAAACGGAGCTGATGGCCGGAGGAGGTCGCCTGACCGGCCGGGAAATCGATCCGGAGGAAACTGCGGCCTTTTTAGATAGATTTCAGAAGCTGGAGCAGTCCGCCCCTGACGGGCTGGTGCTGGCGGTAGGAGACGGAAACCATTCCTTAGCCTCTGCAAAGGCCTGCTGGGAGGCTATTAAGCCGTCCCTTTCTCCTGAGGAGCGGGAAACCCATCCCGCCCGGTTCTGCCTGGCGGAGGTGGAAAATATTCACGATCCGGCACAGGAATTTGAACCCATTCATCGGGTTGTGTTCGGAACTCAGCCGGAGCAGCTGCTGGAAGGCTTTTTGTCGCTGCCTCAGGTGTCACAAGCACCGGGAGGACAACAAATCACCTGCCTGTATGCGGGCAAGGAGATCACAGTTTTTCTGAATAATGTTACCCTGGCGGTGGGTCTGCTGCAAAAATATCTGGACGAGCAGGGGGCTCAGGTGGATTATATCCACGGAGAGGATGAGGTTCGGCGGCTTTCCTCCCAGCCCGGAAATCTGGGATTTTTACTGCCCAAGCCGGGAAAATCGGAGCTGTTTCGTACCGTTATTCAGGACGGGACTCTTCCCCGGAAAACCTTTTCCATGGGAGAAGCCAACGAAAAGCGGTATTACATGGAGGCAAAAAAAATCAGATAAGGCCAAGGCTGCTTGGCTGCAACATTTTATAAAGATACGAACAGAAAAGAGGAGGAAGTGAGTTGAAAAAGCGATTTGGGTTATTGGGCTTGGCTTTTTTGTTGGTGTTTAGCTGCTTTTGCAGTGCCGGTGCAGAGGAAGGAGAGAAATATGCTACCCGTGGCAGGGTGCTGGAAATGATTTTAACCGCTGCGGACGCATATTATGAAAATCTGCAGCCCTCCGATATTATGAAGGGGGACGGAGACGGCCAGTTAAGAGAGAACGATCCGGTAATCCGGGTGGAGGCCATGGCTATGCTCAGCCGTGCCTTTCCGGATCTTCCTGCTGCGTCGGAGTATCAATATTCCCTGGGCAGCTTTGGCATTACCTTTACCGATCTCCCTCAATGGGCGGAGGCAGATCTTTCTAACCTGACCCGGGCGGGCATTGTGGCGGGCTATCCAGACGGCCGGCTGGGGGTTGAGGATTATGTGACCGAAGAGCAAATGACGCTGATGATCCGCCGGATCTGGGCATATTTGGGCAGTAATTTGAAGGACGATTTTTACAGCTTCTGCAACAAGCCCTGGCTGGACACTGCCACCCTTTCTGCCAGCCAGCTGGAGGCGGGAACCTTTCAGCAGGCAGACAGTCAGGTCAGTCAGCGGCTGCAGGAATATGTGGAAGAGGTGGCCTCCAAGCAGTGGCGCACGGATACACCGGAGCAAAGAATAAAAAATTTCTATCTTTCCGCCTTGGACACGGAGGACGGCAATCCGCAAGGACTGTTTGCCCTGCGGACCTTTCTGATTGGCTACGATCAGGCAGAGTCTCTTCAGGAGCTGATGGATCTCCATGCCAAGATCAGCAAATTGATGGGAGACGGGGGGATTTTAGGCCTGACGGTTGATGTGGATCTCCTGACAGGAGAACGGTATGTGCCCTATGTGACGGGGGCTGCGGGAATTTTGGAAAAGTCCTATTTTACCACTGAGGACGAGCAGGCAAAGGAGGCCTATCTGAATTACGTTTCCGATCTGCTGATTCTGGGGGGCGAGGAAAAGCTTACAGCCAAAAAGCATGCCATGCAGCTGTATGAAATGGAGAAGGAAATCGCCCTGGCATCTTTGGATCCCAAGGACTATTATACTTTTGAAAAAACCTATCACAGATACCAGCCCTTAGCCCTGCGGCAGCTGTTTCGGGATTTCTCGCCGGAGCCCCTGCTGGAGGATATGGACGGGGTGGGATTTTTCGTTATCACAGATTTGGGCAGAGTGCAAAAAACCATTGAATACTGCACAGAGGACAATCTGGAGCTTTTGAAAACCTATATGAAATTCTGGCTGCTGGAGGGCTGCTCCTCTCTGCTGGGAGAAGAATTTTATCAGCCGGGAGCGGAGTTGATGAATTCACTGTATGGGGTTGAGCTGACCTATGACAGCAAGCAGATGTCAGCCCAGCTGGTGCAGGGATATCTGGGAGAATATCTGGAGGAGTTTTACGCAAAGGAATACTGCTCTCCTCAAATTAAAGAGGACGTGACCGATCTGGTTCTCCAGCTGAAGGAGGCCTTCCGAGTCAGGCTGGAGCAGGCGGACTGGCTTGGGGAAGAAACCAGAAAGCAGGCTATAGAAAAGCTGAACAGCATGATTCTGAACATTGCTTATTCAGAGGAGTTTTACGATTCCTACGAGGGAGAATATTTTGAAAATGATTTGCTGACAAACGCACTGATTGTCCGCTCCTATTTGTATGACCTGAGCTGTTTTGCAATCGGGCAGGAGGCAAGCCGTGACCGTTGGATCATGCCTTGCTACACCGTGAATGCGGCTTATGACCCTTCCGCAAATTCCATTACCATTCCTGCCGGCATTTTGCAGCAGCCCTTTTATGACCCCTATGGGGAGGAGGAAGAAAATCTGGGAGGAATCGGTACGATTATTGCCCACGAAATTACCCATGCTTTTGATGACAGCGGCGCCCAATATGACAAAACAGGCAGGTATGATAATTGGTGGACCAAGGAAGATCTTCAGGCGTTTCAACAAAAATGCACCCAGGTGGAGGAATTTTATGACGGATGGGAAATCAGCAATTACGCCAAGTGTGACGGAGCCTTAACCCTGGGAGAAAATGTGGCGGATCTGGGGGGCATGGCCTGCACCCTGGAGGTGATGAAAACCCTGGAGGATCCCGATTATGCCTTGTTTTTTGAAAGCTATGCAGGGCTTTGGAGGGATTATGTCAGAAGGGAAATGGTCAGCTATTATGCGGACAATGACGTGCATGCACCTGCCAGTCTTCGGGTGAACAGAGTGGTTGTGAATTTCCAGGAATTTTACGATACCTATGGGATAGAGCCGGGAGACGGCATGTATTTTCCTCCCAAGGAGCGAGTTAGGGTTTGGTAACAAACAGAGCAGAACAGTCCCCGGCGCCAACGAAGATTGGCGCCGGGGACCCTCTCTTTTTTTCGGAGCAGCCGCTTCTGTCCTTGTTATTTGCAGTGACTGTGGTAGTCAAATGAGGCAGAATCGTCAAAATCCTCTCTTTGGGGCGGGAAAAATTCATCAAAGGGGAATTGGATTCTCTCAAACAGATCGCAGGGATTATCCTCTGTTGCGGAGATACATTCCTTCTGAGGAATACAGAAATCAAAGGACGGGATCAACAGCTGGGTCTTTCTTTCCAGCTTAACGATGGTGAACAGTCCTAAAGAAACCTGAACTCTCTTGTGCTCGCCGGAAGAAACCAGCTCGTCATTAAAGCATCCGCAAATAAACTGAGGAATGCTGCAGGGATCTTCACAGCAGGAGCATTTTTCAACCAATCTTGCTCCCAGGCAGATGGGATCAACAGCCTCCACAACAGCCTTGGGAAGGTTGGTTTTGCCGGTCAGCTGGGTGTCAGATTCGTTGGGACGATACTTTGAGGTGAAGATCTTGGCGTTTCCTTCCGAGCCGAACAGAATCACCTTTTTGTCAAAGGTGGCCAGACCCTCCGCCTGAACGGGCGTTCCCACGCCGGTAAAGACATCCAGGGTAATCCGGAAGAAGTATTTGATATCAACCGTGAAAAAGCCCCGGTTGAAGGGCACAGCCTCCACATCGCTGTAAATCCAGATAATTTCAGCTTTGCGGCATTTTACATTGATTGCCCGGTTAATCAGCTCCTGATCCGGCCGGGTGAATAATACATTTAGATTCTCGAGACAGTCTTTTTCATAGGATTACGCATGATAGAAATTATTTATGTAGCTTGAAATGAATGTCTAAAAAGAAATCGTTGTTCCATTCTCCCTTTTTTCTTTCATAACTGGCATATGAAACAATTGATTTCAGCATGATGTTTTTTTCCTCTGGATTGCTGCCCCAATAATTTTTTAATAGTTTCTTTGCGTTTGGAATAAAATCCTCGTTTGTCAGCTTCTGATTTAATTCGTTTAAAATTTCTTTTTGTTCCTCGATTGATTTTTCGATGGCTTCTATTTCTCTTTCAATCGTTTCTTTTCTTTCCATGAATGTCGGAATATCATAAACCCCCTGCTCCAAAAGATCGTGCAGCTTATTCTTTTGGCCGATTGTGACAGTGAGTTTCTTTTCTAATTTTTCAATTGCATTTTCCGTTGATTCTGTTTGGCCTTTGTCTATTCCAAAGTCAACAAGTCCGCTTTCGCATTTTTTAACGAAATTGTCTATGTCTCGATAGAACTGTTTTTCCACCTGTTCAACGGTAGCGGATTTCGTGCACCCCTTTGTTGTGCAAATAACTCTCTGCCAATTGTGCTTCTTTGAATATTGCCTTGTCATCAAAGAGCCGCAAACGCCACAGTACAGCAATCCGCAAAACGGATTCTTGACTGTTCCGTTATTGCTTGGTGGATGAGAATGAGAACGTCTTATTTTATCCGCTTTCCAAAAAATATCTTCATCTACAATCGCCGGATGCTTTCCCTTTACAACGATCCAATCTTTTTCCGGCATGATTTGCCTCCTGTTTTTTTCATCAGGAGATTTTTTTCGGATGTGTTTGTTCCTGTTCCATTGAATCAATCCGATGTATGTTTTATTTTGCAAAATAAACCGAACTGTATTTCTTGAAAAACCGGTTCCTTTTCTTCCCGACAGACCCATCTGGTTCAAGTGGTTTGCAATGGAGTAGGTACCCATGTTTTGGTTGACGTACATATCAAAAATCATCCGAACAACTTCCGCCTGCTCCGGGTGTGGTGACAGAGTGGGAATTTTTCCGTCCCACGCTCTAATGTATCCATATGGAGGCTCTGCGATATAGCCGCCCTGTTCAATTGTTCTTTTCCGGCCTTCTCCCATTCTTCTCTTAATTGCCTTTAATTCATTTCTGGCAATGATCCCTTTGAATTCAAAAAACATTTCGTCCTTTTCATTGCCCGGATTGTAAACTTCCCTTGGAGTAATAATTTTTGTATCAGTGTACCGGAATTTATTCATCATCAAACCTTGCTCCTGCATATCGCCACGGCCGAGACGGTCAATGTCCATGCACAAAACAGCGTCGTAATTCTCCAGCTCAGACAATAATTTCAGCATTTCCGGGCGGTTGAAAATACTCTCTCCGCTGACAACCTCCTCATATATTTTCGTAACAGTAAGATTGTTTTTGGCCGCAAATTCAAGAAGTGTTTCCTTATGCTTTGCCAATGTGTCCTCTGCGTTTTGTTCATCAGCCCTTGACTTTCTTAAATATATCGCCGTTTTCAATGGATCACCGCCAATTTTTTGAAGAATCGTGTCTATAATATCTGTTTACATTATTTTAAATATTTTATAGATTTATTTATCTGAATCTATAATCAATTCCACTTTGCTTTAAGATAGCGTTTGCAGTATGCCTTGATTTGATTTTTGTATCAACAGTTACATGACGAAGAGTGATTGGGCTGTACCAAATATCATGATCACCTTTTCCGTGTCTTATAAAGGTACACTTATTTTGACTGAGAATTTCACGGACTTTCTTTTCATATTCAGCCATTACAGAGCAATCCTTTCATGTCTTTCTGATACAAAAATTAAAGTAGAAGATGTTTTTTGTGATTGGTTCAGTTCTAGCAATTCCGGCACGGCAAATCTGACACGCTCCAGAAGGGCATCAAATGAACCCGCTTCCAGTACAAGACCCGGAACATCATCACTTGTTGCAATCCAAACATTTGCTTCCGGATCCCATGATATATGAATGATATAGTCCATAACAATATACCTCCTGTGTTTATTATATGGTAAATATATATTTTTATCAACTATTTATTCTACCTTCACGATAACCTTTCCAATGCATTCTATTTATTTACAACCTTACAATTTGTTATTTGAATAGAATTATCATATGTATTATAATACAATGAAGCATTAACGTTTTGATAATTTCCTTCAAATGAAAAATTTATGTATTCCCAATAGCCTGAGAATTGTCCGCTGCATATTGTTCCGTGCATTCCCATTTTTTCTAAATCGTTTCTTGTAATACCTCCATAAAAACCGTTTGATATCTTACAAAATCTAGATACGGTGATCGACCTTATCCTTTTTGTATTTAGATTTCTATCGATATAAGGATAAAAAAACACACAAGGCACTCTATCGTCCGTATATTTTATACCTTCTCCTCCTCGATCATATCCTGTATATTCATAATCTCCTCCGAAAAAATACTCAATCAGATTTATTGGTTGACCTATAAAATCTATCATTGTGTAATCAGTAATAAGCACCCGGTTTAAATCAGAACTCCAAAAACATTATTATCGAAAGCCTCAGCAATTGCACGAACCGGAACGAAAGTTCTATCATTGATTTTTATTATTTCTGAATCCAATTGAACTCTTGTATCGTTTGTATAAATGAAATCATCGCCTATTTTAAAAGAAACAACTGTTTTTTCGTCAATCGCTTTTACAGATTGGTTTTCTTCATCCCATTCTACTGTTGCTCCTATGGTTTCAAAAATGGTTCTCATTGGAACCATAACTCGTTCATTAATCATTCTAGGAGGAACATCAAACCACAGCATTTCTCCATTGTACACAACAGAAATATCCTCTGCTTTTACAAGTATTGCACCAACAAAGCAAGATATAATAAGTAAAAAAATAAAAAATAATTTTTTCATAAAATCCACCCCAAATACATTAAAATTTCGCCCGTAATTCCACGACCTTTCCCAATATAATGACAGGGAGCTCTTCTATTTCGTTGTTTGTATATAACATTACTTCATAATTCTGATTGAGAGGAACAAGCATGACTCCATCAGGGCTCTTTTTAATTTTTTTAATAGTAGCTTCGTTTCCATCGATCAAAACAACGGCAATATCACCGCTATCAACATCAGATTGTTTTCTAACAATAACAACATCCCCTTCTGAAAATTTCGGCTCCATACTGTTGCCTTGTATTTACAATGCAAAATGCTCTCCTTGCGAATCCATCTTTTGTGATATTTCTTCATAGTCCAATATTTCTTCCACAGCTTCAATTGGAATTCCGGCGATAACTTTTCCCAGGACTGGAATTTTAACACCTTTTCCAGTTGACTTGGTATCTTCATTTCCTAATATGTAATCTACAGATACATCAAAAAAATTTGCTAATTTTATTAGATTTTCTTTTCCTGGATCGCTGTCTCCTCTCTCGTACTTTACATATGTTGTTCTGTCTACACCTAATACAGCTGCTACATCCTTTTGGTACAAACCTTTTGATTCCCTTAATTTTCTTAGACGTTCCATATTATTACCTCTATAGTGATTATATCACTTTGTAAAAAATTAGTCAACATGAAAGGAGGTGCAGCGTAATGATTTCAATGCAGAATAGAGATAATGAAAAACACAGGAAAGAGGACAAGTAAAACAATCATATCTTTACATGAAAGGGGTTGATCGCATGGAATACGTAAACGGCATACCGTCTTTTCAATCTGTGGAAGAAATGAATCCATATCTCGACGATATGAAGGAAGATGATTTGTTTATCCTCAGGGGAGAAACGAGGGTGTTTCTGTTTTCAACCAGAACGGAGCACGGTGTTTCCGTAAGCAGCTGCTCTCCGGGGGCGCCTTCGTTCCGAGGAAGTCCGGAAGAAAAAGAATTTTTCGGAATCTTGTATGGCGTATACTTAAGAAACAAAAACAAACAGGGGTAAATCTCCCCTGTTGGAAGGACAACCACAAGAAAGGAGCAACAATCATGAAAATTAAAATGATCAAAACGGTGCGTGACACGTTTGCGCCGGTGGGGACGGTGCTGTACAGCGGAAGTCAATACCGTGCCGAGAAGGACAACGGAATTGTTTACGGGATCTGCGAAAACGGTCAAAAGATTCCCTTGGAGGATGATGTGTGGGAGGAAGTAAAGACATGAGCGTTTTGGACTATTCAGAACGGAAGGAAGAAGAAATTCACAGCTTTGTGGCGGACAAGCGCAGGATGATCAACCGGGCAAGGGACATGAAACGGAAAGAAATTCTTGACAGCGTTTGTCTTGTGTTCTGGCTGTTTGCCGGAGCTGTGGCGATGTACTTTGTTGTTATGGCGGGAGGGATGTATCGATGAGGAAACCGATTGCGCCATGTATGCAGTGCGTGGAAAGAGGTGTTGGGTGTCATGGACAGTGCAGCAGATACCGAGCATATCAAGCACAATACAGAATAGAGACAATCCCGAATTTTGTGTAAAGTAGTTGAATAAACCTCCAAGATGGTATATAATAAAAATATC
>JAXEOR010000157.1:0-11661 GCA_034117945.1 Clostridia bacterium
GCCAGCTCCTTGTCTGCTGTTTGCTGACTGTCCTCTGTTACCTTTTTCGAAATTCTTGTAAATTTGCCGTTTGTAATGATGCCAACCTGCTTTTTGCCCTGTCCGGGGAACAAGATCCGGATGGCATGATCTGAGGTAAGGGTTCCCTCCGCCATCTGTATCGTAAACATGTTGGTGCCGTTTACTGACACGCTGGGTGCCGTCAACTCCTTTACTGCCAGCAACGTTCCCGCTCCGGAAAGAGCTGTATCCTCCGGTATTGTAACCGAAACCGTTCCAATAGAACGCTCCGCAGAAATGCTGATGGCAGGAAGTGCGGTATCCTTTGCTGTTACAAGCTTCACTTCGTTCGCTGTTTTTTCTACATTGATGGTTGCGTTCGGCAGGGTTTCATCAATGGTAATCGTTTTGTTGCCTGTCACCGTTTCGCTGACAATAACAGAATTCAGCAATGCCTTCATGGCCGCTTTCAGCTCTTCCTCTGCCTTGTCAACCGCATATTGGGTAACATCCTCGGTAGCTTTCACCCTCTCAGCCGCTGCTATTGCGGTTTTCAGAGCCGCCAGGCTCTCGCTGGGATACTGGCCGTACTCTGTTCCGACGGTCACGCTCTGAGCCAGTTCATCCGCTTGCCCTATGGTAGCGGTAAGGGACGTTGCGTCCGCCTCCGTGGGAGAGATGGTTAAGGTTCCTCCCATCATACTGAAGCCAAAGTAGCCTTCCTGTCCGTAGTTAAACTCCCGGCAGTCCAGGCTCTGGCTGTAAACAGTTTTTCCGTCTACCTTCATTTCCCAGTAGGCCTTGTTTTCTTCCTCTGTGTCATACACACCCAGAGTAACTGTATATTCCTTGCCGAATTCAATAAAGTTGTTATCAATGGTTTCAATAATCGCCGGAGGATTAGCACTGCTGTCATACTCCTGCAGGTTCATAATGTCGCCCTTGATATCAAACATATAACCGGCATTGTTATTCGTCCAAATTTTCTTGTCGGTCAAAAGCTGTCTGAAATAGATCCCCGCCCATGCATCGTCATCGGTTTTGTCTATTTTCATCTTGAAGCTGAATTCCTGATTCAGATATTTGGCCGCCTGATAGGTTGCCAAATCGAAACTGGCTCCGGCATCTAACACAAGAGATCCGTTCTGGAAGCTCATGGAACTTCCTGGATTGACCCAGTTGTCGGTATCTTTCAGAATAGAATTAATATTGCTGTGAACAATCTTGTCTCTGTCAAGCATCGGAATTCTTGCATTCAGAAACTCCTCAATTGCCGCCTCCAGCTTAGTGGTTTCATTGTTGACTGCCCGCTGAGAAGCGTTTGCATTGTTTGCAACAGTCTGAGCTGATGAAATGGCTGCATTCAATGCGTCCACTGCGGTCTGGGGATACTGCCCCGGGCCTTCTCCTGCAACAGCGCCGTCTAATGCTGCTCTTGCTGTTTTCAGTGCGCTGCTTAAGGCGGAATAGTCAACAGAGCCTGCCTGTCTGACTGCAATCGGCTCAGACATGACCGCTTCGCCTCTCATGGAGTTGGTATCATACGGAATAATCTCATACTTATAATAGCCATCCGATGTCAGCTTCAGATTGTGCCCCTGATAGCTGGTCAGCTTGGTATAAGGTCCGTTCTCGTTATCGCTTACATACCAGTAAACAAGCGTTGTGCCTTCCTTGTCTCCGTCAGCATCATTAAAGGTATAATAAGGACTGATTTCGTTCCCCACAGTTGCAACACCGGTAAACACCTCCGGCTTGATGGTAACGGAGGGCTTATGGCCTCCCACCTGGGTCAGCAAGCCGATTTGATCAAAGGGAATGTTTTCAAATTCCGGTGCCGACTTTCTCACCTCTGCCAGACCCTTTTCAGTTAAGGAAAAGTCTGTTCCGTAATCCTTAAAGAGAGACTTGGCGGAGTTTACGTTTTCATTGGAATAATTATCATAGTGCTCGCCGTAGTATCCGCTTTTGCTTTCCAGCAAAGTTGTTACGCCGATCAAAATATTGTCATGAGTTTTATTGCTGTACTCATTCGGCAGATTCTCGTCAAGATACTGGAGAAGACCGTATTCATCCTTCTTATCAAAGAACTGCTTCGCCGTATTGTATTTATCCTGGCTGTAGAGGTTCAGCGTTTTTTCCCAAAGGGTGCCTTTGTAATATTCTGCCCAGAAATCAGACCAAAAGAGCGTTCTTCTATTTTCAGCATTTGAATTCCACAGGCCGCTGTTGCCTTCCACTCTGTTGGGACTGCCTTCTGTGGTTCCCATCAGGGAACGCATATCCATCAGATACAGCCAGTTGCAGGCAGGAATCTTTGCTTTTACAGCTGTTCCGTTGTAGGTATAGTATCTCGGTCCCCAAGGATAGATATAAGCCGCATAGGGCAATCTGCCCTCTTGATCAGTAACGAATACATTGTTGTGAATATTACTGACCTCGCCGCCGTTTGTTCTGATTGCTGATCTGCCTGTACCACCGTTGTAAAATACGTTTCCATACAATTCAGGGCCGGCTGCACCGTCATCCCAGAATATACTGTCTGTATAACCTTCTTCCAGTATTTTTAGTCCAGTACCGATATTTTCAAAATAATTGTATCGGATCACCATGCCGAGAACAGAATTGTCACGACCCCAATATATTGTGCCGAAGTCCGTAACAAGATAACCGCTATTCAAAACTTTGTTATATTCAATTAAAATATTATTGCTGGCGTCAATATCAACTGCCCCGCAGCTCAGGTCGTTGAATTCATTGTGTCTGATCACATCTCCCACAGTTTCGTCCAAGGTGATGGCAAATCGAGTTCCCGGACGGAGATTGCAATTATGGAAATAATTATTTTCAAATATGTTCCCTGAGGAGGTTAAGGTTTCTCTGCTTCCGCATTTGCTGACATCAATGCCCGACCATGCCGTATTGTAAATATGGCAG
Source organism: Clostridia bacterium (assembly GCA_034117945.1). Classification (GTDB taxonomy): domain Bacteria; phylum Bacillota; class Clostridia; order HGM11514; family HGM11514; genus SIG438. The sequence goes on from JAXEOR010000157.1 coordinate 2,938, forward strand.
CCTTTAACAGTTGTGTTCTTTGCATTTTGGATGCTCACGGCATGCTGTGCTGTTCCTGAAAGCTCAGCACCATCGATACAAATGTCAGAGGTGCCGTTCATGGATACAAGAGTTTTCCGGCCATATTTAAAATCAATGTCCTTAAATGTCAGATAAGAGGCTGAAGAAATATTCAACAGCTCTTTGTTCAGTGAAGCCGCTACCATTTCCGCATTTCCGATATCTCCCACCGGATAGAAGTATAAAATACCGGTATCCCGGTCATAATAGCTTTCTCCCGGTTGGTCGATCTCTTCAAAAATATTGGCGAAATAAATCTTATACTGCTGCCCCCACATAGCACCGGGAACAAGAGAATAGGTGGATTTATCAATAGATGTAACCTGTTTGTTCACGGTGTCTATATTCGCAATCCGAAGGCTGGTTGTTGCCCAGTTGAATACGATCGCTCCGCCGATATAAGCATCTCCCGGATTGACCGTCCATTTAGAGGAACGGTTTTCCTCGTCGGTATAGCTCATAATAACAGGCATCCCTGAACCGTTATATTTTGTTGTGTCAATTCCCTCCATAACAGGCTGAGCCTGAATGAGATTCTGGCTCTGGTCATTGTTAGGCCAGCGAGCCTGCGTCAAAAGGGAGTTGTTCATATAAATCTGAGTAGGATAATAATCAGGGCAGCCCCATCCGAAGGGCTGAAGGGCTTCCAGCTCAATGCCCTGAGCACCCAGATCAATCTGCATCAAATGATCCTTTGCATTGCCGTCAATCAGACGATCTAAACGGGCAGAATCGGTTACCTTCTTCATCTTCGTGTTGTCAAGCTTTTTGCCGCCCATAAAGGTAACCTTTTCTCCGGGATAGGCCTGGTATATAATAGGCTTACCTTCCTCACCGGAATTCTGGGAGGTGAAGTGAATGGTGTTTTCTACAGAGTATTCACCGCCCCGGATGTAAACCGTAACGCCACCCTCCGGAAGATCAGCAGATGCAATCACATCTCTTGCCTTTTCAATGGTGGCAAAGGGTGCGTCTTTGGTACCGGCTGCATCGTCACTGCCGTTGGCAGCAACATAATAGGTAGAAGCCGCCGTAACACCTTTATGTTCCTTGAAGGTGACCGCCAGCGTAGCGTCCGCATTGGGCATGGTTGCCGTATAGGTGCCGTTGGTACCGGTAAGCCGAGTTCCGTCCAGAGCCACAGCGTCAACCGCATAGCCTGTGTTGGGGGTCACGACCACATTCAGCGTTTCACCCTGATTCACGGTCAGCGTTTGACCGTTTGTGAGGGCAGTTCCGTTGACTGTTACACGGCCGTTTGCACCAATAGCTCCGGTCAGAATAAATTCTGTTGATACCGGGTTTGAAAATCTTGCAACCACATTGGTGTCTTCCTCAAAGTTTGTCAGGGTCAGCTGATTATTGACCACATCCCCCGTCCTGTCAACACCGTTTACGGTAACGGAGGTCAGGGGAGAGCCTTCTGTAGCCGGAACAAAGGTTAGTGTTTTGGAGGAGCTGTACTCCACCGTTTCGCTTTCCAGTTCCGCTCCGTCGCACTGGATGGAACCATTGGTTGCAGATCCAGTCAGGGCGTAGGTTTTGTAATACAGTCTGCCGTTGCGAAGAGTCAATGTGTTATAATTTTTGCTAACATCAATTCTCGTTATCTTAGCAGACTCCCAATCCAAGTCACTGTCAGTCAGCACATCGTCGGATCCGATCACAGCATTTAATTTGTTTGAAAACGGAATAAATGCTGTTTTGCCAAGAATTGTACCGCTGGAATTCAGAATCAGCATACGGTATTCATGCTTAGGCAGATTGATTTCCGCACGAACGGTATACCATTCGCCGGCAGTGAGCATACCGCCAATATAAGAATAGTTAATGGAGCCTATCTCCATCTCCGGCTGGATGGCATCGTAGCCTAAGGTTAACCCGTTGTTGTTCAGGTAAAACAACCCAGACTTTTGTGTTGTGCCATTTTTGTCCGACCAGTAAAAACCAAAACCCCAGTCCTTCCGGCCTGAATAGCCGACAGAATCAGTTCCGGGCTTAAATTCAGTTTCAAAAGTCAAAAATTTACCCACTGTCTTGGCAGCATCAGCCGCAGAAAGCGCATTGGCAGTATTTCCTTCTGTCAAAGTTGTTTCATCTGTAAAATTACTGAAGCGGCACACAAGGGTTTCGTTTGTTTTGACCTTAAAGGTAACGGTCAGCGTTGCGTTCGCATTAGGCATTGTTGCCTCATAAGTACCGTCGGTGCCGGTCAGGGAGGTTCCGTTCAGAGCGACGGTGTCAATTTCATAATCCGCATCAGGCGTTACAACAACAGACAGTGCATCCCCCCGATTCACGGTCAGTGTTTGGCCGTTTGTGAACGTGGTTCCGTTGACTGTCACGCTGCCGTTGGCACCAATGGCACCGGTCAGAGTGCATTCTGTTGATACCTGCTCTGAAAAATTCGCAACCACGGTGGTGTCTTCCTCAAAGTTTGTGAGAGTCAGCTGATTATTGATCACATCCCCCATCCTGTCGTCCCCGTTCACGGTAACGGAGCTCAGAGCATAGCCTTCCTCAGGCAAAAAGCTCAGGGTTTTGGAGGTGTTATACTCCACCGTTTCATTGCTCAGCGTCGCTCCGTCGCACTGGATGGAACCGTTGGTTGCAGACCCGGTCAGGGTGTAGGTTTTGTAATAAATTCTGCAGTTGCGATAGGTCATTGGGTTATAGTTGCTAGAAGAAATATAAAAGTAATGCATCTTAGCGGTCGCCCAGTCCAGATCACTGTCAGTCAGCACATTGTCAGAGCCAATTGTAGCATTTGATCCGTTCACTAAGGGCATAAAAACAGTTTTGCCAAGAACCGTCCCCTCTGAATTCAGAAGAAGAACACGGTATTGATGCTGAGGCAGATTAACCTCTGCACGAGCCGTATACCATTGGCCGGCAGTGAGGGTGCCTCCAAGATAATGACTGCTAAATGCACCGATTACAGTCTCCGGCTCGGTTGCATTGTAACCTAAGGTCAACCCGCTGTTATTCAGGCCAAACAGTCTGGATGATTTTGAAGCACCTGTGCCGTCTTGCCACGAAAAATAGACAGTCCAGTCCAGTCTGCCGGAATAACCGACACTCTCGGTTCCGGGCTTAAAGTCAAGATCATAAACCATTAATTTGCCGATTGTTTTAGTTCTGTCACCCCATGGAAGCTCACCCAGCTGATTCGTTCCTGATGCTAAGGTTACTTCTTCACTTAATGCATCAAGGGTGTACACGGTGGTTTCCGTTGCCGCCATAGCAACGGGAATGCCTACAGTACTAAAAACCATAAGCATAATTAATAGTAACGCTATTTTCTTTGTCATGGTATTACCTCCTTAATAATTTTTAGTGTCCTTGCCACTTGGTCTAACAAAATGTGAGTTTCAACCACCTCCTTCAAGCACCGGAAAGAAACTGTTGATCCATCCGGCAATCGCCCCCCGATTGTTTGATGGATTCAATACTTCCGATATCATTTTGCTGATAGAGCAGGGAATTTTCTGCCGCAAATTATTCAAACAGATACCACTCATCCGGCTCAAAACCATTATCACTGCCTTCAACCGGTATCATGATTCCGTAGCCGGAGCCGCTTGTATAGCTGTCAAAGCATCGCTGCATATAAAGCAGCTCACCCCGTTCCTCAATTTCATAGTGTTTCAGCTCGCTGTAAGCCGCTGTATTGTCCTCCCGACATTCCAGATCCGAGTAACGGAAAGCCATTCTCATCAAGCGAATATTATTTCGGAACAGGGGTTGTTCTGCCGCATGCAAGGCACTTGTAAATCCATCGTACATTCTTTTTTTATCAATATGCTCCATGAGATAGATTCCCGCAGTTTTAATTTCGCACTGACCGTCTAAAATGCTTTCGGCATATTTGATATTTTCCTTAATATACGCTCCGCCCTGACCGAAAATTTTGCAAAATACATCCAAATTGTCCTCCATACTCAACGAGCTGTCATACGCCGTTCGCCCATAGGTATAGAAGTTGAAAATATTATTCCATAAATTATATACTTCTATCTGCGTTTCGGTACCAGAAATCCCTTTTTCCATAAATCGTTTGCACATGGCTTGCATCTCGTCTGCCATGGGGAGATACCGCTGTCTGCCCGGATAAACCCCCATAAAATAATCATAATAGGAAACCTCGGCTCCCTTTACTTTCCAGTTTAAAAGATTTTCTTCATAAAATGTTTTTGCCAGGCAGGAGCCGTCTGGTTTTCCAACGGTTCTTAGACCGGTAATATGCCAGGTTGCCTCGGTAACCGAAACATTTGACTCGAGCTGTATGGAGGGAGCTTCCCACAAATCGGTATAAGCAAGTATACCGAGAGTAACATCCGGAATTGCTTTTTTGAGATTTTTGGCAATTTCATTGATCATGTAAACATAATTTTCTACCTTGCTTTTTCCCCTACATTTTTCACAGCAGCACTGGGGTGCCGTCCCGTCCTTGTTCATCAAAGAGAAAATTTTCACCTGAGGATTCTGACGGAACCATTGAATGAGATTCTCAGAAAGCTGCCGAATGCAATCCTCGTTTCTGGAGCAGAGAACCATCTGCCCCCAATGATCTTTCATACGAAAACGCTCACCGTTTTCCATTAATTTATAATATTCCGGATGGGTTTCATAATAATGCTCGGGAAAATATTTGTTCCCCATCTGGGGCAAAAGCGTGTCGATTGCGTCGTGATGACCCACCTTAAATAAAATTCCGCGCTTAATGCTTTCCTGCAGCATACCGTTGTTTTTAAAATTTTCATAAACACTGTTCCAGGTGAAAATGTAATTATATCTGTTTTTGCACAGCCAGTCCAAAAAAGGAATATTCAACTCATGATCCATGGCAATGCCGTGGGACGAATACTGCGTTACGGCAGCGCGATAAGGCACATCGGAGCAGGGCTTCACATAGGAAACATCCGAAAGCTCAATGGTATCCCGCCTGCTCAGATATTCTCCTGCACAAACCCCTGATTTTGAATACGCTGCAAGAGAACAGCCTGCAAACCGTTCCAAAAATTCGTAAACGGCATACACGGTACCGCGCTCAAACTCGTTGGTATTTTTTGAACTGCCCGCAAGAAGCAGATGGTCGCCGCAGGTTTTGATACAAACCCCCTCAGGACCGGGAACCATGCGGTCAAACTCCTCCTCGGAAAGAAAGCCTTTGGTCACCGCATTTCTCTCCGGACCGCCAATGGCAATCATTTGATCAAAATTGTTCTCGTAATCATAACGAATATCCGGTTCTGCGCCGATGATTTTTTTGATGTATTTTTGAAGTTCCGATGCCGCAAAGGCCTCTCGTTCGGTTGGTTCTGCGGGCAATATAATCACTGTACTGCTCATGTTGTTTTTTGAAATCAGCACCACAAATCCTCCTCTTATCGTTTGTTTTCCATCAATCCACTAACCGCCAAAATGAATCAATTTGTTTGTCTCGCTCTCACGTCAAACAAAAGAATTTTTGCGTCTGTATTGCCCTCGTGCCTCAATTCCAGCCGCTGAATTTTCTTCTCAGGATAAGGATTTTTCACAAAGCATTCAAACAAGGTGTAATCCTCTCCCTCCGCCGTTTTGCCGCACTCAGGCCTTGCCGAATAGGAAGCCGTATACCCCTCGTGACGAAACAGATAAGAATTCAGCGGTGTTCCGAACCGGAACCGATAACGATAAATATTATCACCGAACAAAATATCCTCACATACTTCAGACCCGTCCTCATAGCAAAGCACATATTCGCCCATCTTCCTGGCCTGCAAATCCCACACCGCTCGTTCCCCGTTCACATCAGTGGCATGCACAAAGGAAAGCTGATCTGCATGCCCCTCAAAGGGGATCTCCAGCTTTGGCGCCCACTGAGAGCAGACAGCCGCCTTTTGATAAGGAATACAGCCGTACAAATCATTGGGAACAAGATCTCTTTCCGCCGGGAAAGCCACCTTTCGTTCTTCTCCGCTGGAAGAAAGCCCGCCAATACGGCAGCGGATCTCAAACAGCAGCGGCCGAATGATTTCATCATAGGTCAGGCGCATGCGGCTGTCATACTCCTTGTTCCACATGCAGTTTGCAGAATAAACAAAGTCATACATTTTTCCCTTGAAGGAATAGGATCGCTCACTGCAACAAACCCAGGTTGACATTTGCGCGCCGATGATTCCCTCTTTTTTGGAACGGCTTTCATATCTGGGATAATGGCTGGAATACATATTGCCCATGATCACCTTGAAACCATGGGACAGCAAATTATCCTCAATATCCTCCTCCGGATGGAAATACCAGATAAAGTCAAGCATAATCACATCCTTGGGAACTTGATTGATGGCCGTAATAGTGAGATAGCTTTTTTCCTGCAGCATATCTGCCCAGATCATCATGGTCAGATTCTTACTTTTAATATATTCATTGAGCCGAGAAACCTCTTGGGCATACAATTCACCGGGATCTCGTTTTTTGCATTTATCACAGAGGCAAACCTGATAGATCTCATCGTGACCCATATGGACAAACCGCTCAGGCTTCACCACATCAATCACCTCGTCTGCAATTTTGAAAATCACGTCATAATAGCTTTCGTGAGACGGGCACATAGAGTGCTTGTAAAATTGATCCGGCTTCACATCTGCGGCAAAGGCGTCCAGCTTTTCTTTCTCTTCCTTCCCCGTCTCGGCAAGCTGGGGATAGGCTGTGGTGATATACTGGCAATGGCTCCAGGACTGAACCTCCGGAATCACCTCCATGCCGTACTCCCGCAGAAAGGCACAAAGCTCCGCAACCTCGCTTTTCTCCAAGATATCCCGCCCCACAAAGCCGTAATGAGCCGGGAGAGGCCACTGCCCCTTTTCATAATTTTCGCAGGCCTTTTGCCACATTTCGTTGATTTCGGGAAAGCTGTCATACCGCATGGCTCCTGCAATCTCCAAAAACACCGCATTGTAGCGCATGGGAACAAAGACGTCTCTGACCATATGACGCAGAAACTCAAAATTCTGCCGTGACGGAAGAGCCAAGTGCACCCCTCTGAAGTTCATAAAGGGCTTATCCTGTATGCGGCAGCCCTTAATTGTTTTGCCGTCTGACAGCTGAAGCAAAGCCTCTGCTGCGTACAAAAGGCCTCGTCTGCCTCCGGCACAAATGCGGCAGCTGCCCTGCTCGCACACAATGTCAAAGCCGTCGTCCTCCCGTTCCGAAACGGTCATGGAAATACTGTCGCTTTCTTCTCCTACTTTGATTTTCACGCCGAATTTTTCCTCAAACCGTTTACAAAAATGGGCTGCGGCAAACAGAGCGTCAGCCCCACGGGCGCAAATTTGCGTTGTTTCATCAATTTTCATGCCCTCCATGCCAAACTCCGCCTGATTCGGAATAGGATAAACCGTATTTTCCAGCTCCCAGGCACCTCGGATCTCAAGCTGATTCAGCACAACATTTTTACATGCACCGTTGAGTCTGACAGTAATTTGATCACAGTAAACACCGATGGGAATTACAACCTGCTGATCTGTTACCGTGCTGCCGGTCTGGGCATGAAAACGGCCGATTTTTTTCATACCGCCCTGCTCCGGCATGAAAATTTCAATGCTTTCTACCTCTGAGCCCGGGGCAAAATGCAGCTCGGCATGATCCGCATAGCACCGTTCAAACAACTCGATGCGGATATCAACTCCTCCGTACAGCAGCACATCCCCCTGCCAGGCAACAGGCTTTCCAAAAAAAAGATTTCCTGTATTGCAGCCGTAACATTCCCCTTCTGTTGCTTCACAAATCAGGTCGGGCTGATAGTCGGTCTCCATTCCGCGTTTTCTATAGGAATACCGTATTTTTCCCTGCTCCCGATTGTCCAAAAACGATCCCAGTCTCACCTTATCTGCTCCCCTTTCAGCTTTTTTGTCTATCATCTTTTCTTTTGCTTGCACCCAGCTTTATCAAAAAGCCTGATTTTTTCAAGAATTTTCTTTCTCTTTGCAATTTATTTGACATCATCCAACACTATTATCTCATAAAAAAATTTAATTGTAAAGAAAGAAAGGGCATTTACTTAATTTTCGCAAACATTTTATAAAATTTCAAGAAAATATACTCAATTTCTCTAAAACACTTTTTGTTATCATTAGCAGTAACATTACAAGTATTATTAAAGTGCAGAACAATCCTGCTATTTACGATCAATTTGGCCTTATCCTTATCTCATATTTTGATATGCAGAATTGATCCTACCGCCACTTTCTGAGTCAATTATAACACCTCCTCCGATAGGTTGTAAATGAATTATTGTGGCAAAACCTTGCTGTTTCGTAGCAAGTTTTTGCGTACTGTCGCTTTTATTTAAAGCGAAAAACCTGGAGAAATGGCCTGTTTTATCAAAAATCATCTGAATTTTTCCAAGCATCACAATTGTAGTCGAAAATATCAGCGCTCCCTTTCTATACCAACATTCATCCTTCCCTATCCTATCATAAAGAAAGGGAAGAAGTGTGAATCAGCGGCGCAGGATTCACACCACCTGTGGCTGAATTGAAAAAAGCAGCTGGATGTGTATTTGAAAATGCAAATTAAATAATGCCTACTGAATAATTTCCATTTCTGGAAAGCTGTAAATTCGGAGCAGGTTTTGAACCAACATTAAAATTTCCGTCAAAAGAACCTTACCGATTTTTCGTA
>JAXEOR010000158.1:0-5269 GCA_034117945.1 Clostridia bacterium
AAAAATCTATTTCACGGTAGACGGTCAGGAGGTTGTTTCCGGAACAAAGCCGATAGAACAACCTGTTGCAAGCATCAATTTCTTTAAACAGGCCTCCTCTGCGGATGGAAGTATTTGGGTGGATGATATGATTTCTGTGGACACGGTTCCTTCCCCGTATGCGCCTGAGGTGGACAGCCTTACTGTTGAAGGAACCTGCATGGTGGGAGAAGAGCTGACTGCCAATGAAAGCATATCAGACGCCAACGGAGATCCGTTGGATACCCCTCTGTATCAGTGGGAATCCTCTTCAGATCAAACTGTCTGGACAGAAATTGAAGGAGCGACACAAAAGACATACACACCCGTAGAAGGAGATCTGGGTAAATATCTGCGGGTAGGGGTTACCCCTCGCAGTACGGTTGAGCCCAAGCTGGGTACAAAGGCGTATGCACAAGCTGGCAGCAAGATTTCAGTCAAAAAGGATCCTCCCTCTGCCACCGATGTTTCCATCACCGGTACGGCAGCAGTGGGAAATATCTTAACAGCAGAATATTCTTATGTTCCCTCCCAAGGGAGAGATGATGAGGGAGAAAGCCTGTTTGTTTGGGAAACCGCAGCAGATCAGGCAGGCTCCTTTACCCAGGTGCAGTCGTCAACCAGCAAAACCTATACAGTGACTGCGGCAGAAGCAGGGAAATACATCCGGGTTAAGGTGATTCCGAAGGATATTAACGGACTGGCGGGAGAGGAAGTGTCTTCCCAGCCGGTGCAGATTGACCGGGGAGTGGCCTATTATGTAGCCACAAACGGAAGTGATGATAATCCCGGTTCCATTGACGCTCCCTTTGCAACCATTGAAAAGGCCAGAGATGTGATCGCAGCCTCTTCACTGCCTGAAGGCGGTATTACGGTTTATATCAGAGGAGGTACCTATGAGATCAGCAAGGCAATTTCCTTTGAAAAAGCCCATTCCGGGCAGCAAGACAAGCCGATTGTTTATGCCGCCTATGAAGGCGAAAAGGTTGTGTTTATGGGTGGAAAAACTCTGGATGCAAGCAAAATTAAACCCGTTACCGATCAGTCGGTTTTGAACCGAATTCTTGATCCCTTGGCAAAGGAAAGGGTGATGCAGCTGGATTTGGGTGCACAGGGAATTACCAACATTCCTGCCATTTCGGACTATGGGTTTAGTTACAGCACCCAATATCGTCCGGAGGAGGTTTATTTTAACGGTTCCGCTCTTTCCAAGGCTCGCTGGCCAAACGAAGAGGCGGGAGGCGGTTTTACAAAGATCCTGTCGGCAGAGTATGATGAGATTGACTATAGGACGAAACCCTTTTCGCTGGAATATGAGGATGAGGATAATCATACTGCTCTTTGGGATCCTTCCCAGATAAAGGATTTGCAGCTGGGTGGCTTTGTTGGCTATGATTGGGCTCAGTCCAGCAATCAGATTGCTTCGATTGATACGAAAGCAAAAACTCTGACAACGGTAGGCGGGACAACATATCCTCCCAGAAAAAATCAAAGAATTTATTTCTTTAACTTGCTGGAAGAGATTGATGTGCCGGGCGAGTCTTATATTGACCGGGATAAAAACATTCTTTATTTTTATCCAACTGGAGATGTTGTCGGCGCAGAAATGTCGATCGCTACCTTTGACGGTAATATGATTTCTGTTAAAGGCGCTTCTGACATTACCTTCAGAGGAATTCAATTTGATACCAGCAGAAACACGATGGCTGTTGTAAATAATTCAGATCGTGTAAAAATTGAAGACTGTGTTTTTGCAAGAGGGTCTGCCAATGCGGTCACCCTGACCGGAAATGACTGCGCAGTGACCGGCTGTCATGTTTACGAAATGGGCAGTGGCGGCATTTCCATCAGCGGCGGTAGCAGAAAAACCTTGACCGGCGGCGGAAACTTGGTTGAAAATAATCGGATTCACAGCGTGAACCGGGTGTATAATTCTTCTCAGCCCGGAATTGCCGTGCGGGGAGGATATGGCCACATTCTGCGCCACAACCTGGTGTATGACGGGCCTCATACCTTAATGCAGCTTTTTGGTACCAATGATGTAACAATCGAATACAATGAGCTGAAAAACGGCGTGCGGGAGGCCGGAGATATCGGCGCCATTTATTGGGGACGGCATCCAACAGAAATGGGCATTGTGATTCGTTATAATTACTTCCATGATATGGGCAGCGATTACAATTTGGGAATCGGTCAGCAGTCTGTGTTCTGGGATGACGGCGCCAGCGGCCCGGATATGTACGGCAATGTATTTTACCGCGGCTCCAGAACAACCGAGATGGGCGGCATCCCCAACAGAAACTATGTTGTAAAGACAAACGGCGGACAGTTTTCCAATATTCATAATAACCTCTTTATTGACGCACCTACAGCAGTTTATTTCCAGAACTGGAATTATGCCGTACCGGCGTTTGGGAATAAAGCACTTCCGGGACGAAAGCAGGGCAGGTGGTTTGCTTATGTTCAGGATATGATCGAAGGGACGAACTACATGTGGAACCGCCTGGTGGTGGATACCGATTTTGAAAGTGATACCTTTAAGAGCCATTATCAGGATACCTTGTGGGCTCCCTTCTGGAATCATATGAATTCTGAGATTCACGAGCAGGCTGTCAGGCTGCATCAAGCGGGTGACACGGAAGGGTTGTACAATCTTGCCGTGCAGTATGCACCGGAAAACAGCAATGTTTTTGAGAACAATGTAACCGTTAAGGTGGATACCGACCTTCTTCCTCATATGAATACGTCCTCCTCTGACGAGGATAATTATAATCTGGACGAAGCTGTGCTGCCCTCAGGCGAGGCAATGTTTGCGAATTACGGAACAGATTTTACCTTGACCAAGGCGGGACTTGCAGAAATTCAAAAGAATCTGCCTGACTTTGAAGATATTCCCTTTGACAAAATGGGTCTTTTAACTCAGGTGGGCGGCAGCGAACCGTCTGCGTCTAACCTGCGGCTCTCAGGCGTTGCAGTGCCGGGTGGCAGACTGAGCGCAAGCTTTGATTACAGTGATCCTGACGGTGATCATCAGGGAGCTAGCAAGATTACCTGGTATATCGGAGACAGTGCTGACGGCGAATTTCAGCTCCTTTCCGGAAAACAGGGGTCGGAGATTCTGTTAGATGACAGCTATGCAGGTCGTTATATTCGCTGCCAGGTTGTGCCCTACGATGATACCATGCTGTATGGTGAAGCGGTGACCTCTCAGGCCTTGAAGGTGATTCAGACCTCTGATGTTGATAAAAGTGCTTTGATTGCTGTGTTGAATCAAGCAAGTGCGCTGATTGCCGGAGCAAGCTTTGGCGAGGAACCGGGACAATATCCGGAATCTGCAAAGGCAGAGCTGGAGCAGGCCATAGAAGCGGCGCAAGAGGTTGTGAACAACGAGCAGGCAACACAGTATGCCGTAAATCAGACCACAGATCTTTTGAAAACGGCAGTGCTGAAATTTGAGAGTCAGCAGATCACTGCGGCGGATCAATTCCAGGCTGACATTACTCGTATGTCTGTCAATTCCTTGCTGAAGGATACAGAAAACTGGAAGACTGTGGCAGGAGATGTTTCCTTCGAGGACGGTTCATTGGTCATCCAGGGAGACAGCTCCAGCATGTCCTGGGTCAGTTATGCCGGAAAACAATTTAAAAACGTTGAATTTTCTTTCAAATATAAAGCAGAAAGATTGGAGAATGATCCGCTGGCATGGGGCGGAATTTATCTGCGCCAGAGCAATCCGGAAGGGATTCTTTGGACGGGGGGAAATGTCGGCTCTATGATTGACCTGAAGCAGGATAAAATTATGTTCCAGGAGTATCCTTCCATTGCGATTTATGATACACTGGAAAATCAGCATTTGGAAATGGGGCATGAGTATATTATCACAGCAGGTCTGTATGATCTTTCCAATGAGGAAAAGGTTGCTCTGGTGCTGACCATGGACGGAAAAACCGTTTATGCCAAAGTGCTGGATTCTAACGCTTTGTACGGGAAAGAGGGTTACCTGGGCTTTAATGCCGGTAAAAATACAAAGGTGACCATTTCTCCTCTTTATGCTGATAAAACTGTGTTAAATCAGGTGATTGAGCAGACCGAGGATTTCCTGCGCACTGCTCGGCAGGGGGATCAGTATGGACAATATCCTTCTGCTGCCGTCAGCGCTTTGAATACCTCCTTGAACGAGGCGAAGGTGCTGCAGGGCAATGAGGATGTGGTGCAGACCGAGGTGAATAAAGCGGCTGCAGCTCTGAATGAGGCACTGGTTCATACAAAGATGCTGGCAAAAAGCCAGGGGACAGTTTCGGAAAACGGAACGGTTATAATCAATTACGATTTACCTCAGGCGGAACTGACGGTAGAGCCGGGAGTAAGCAGCGTGAGTTTGCAGGTGGATCCCGCCCAACCCCAGCCTGAGATTACGGTTGAGGGAGCCGACAGCGCTATGAAATTGAATGGAGGTACCCTTGTTTCCGGTAATATTGCGGTGCCCTTGGCAGGCGGAGTTCCCAGCGGCAGCTTTACACTTGGCACTGCCAATCAGGTTTACGGCGCCGGTGCCGAGGCGGTTACGGCAGATCTGCCGGTCCGGATTGTTTTAAAGGGACAGGCGGGGCGGCAGGTTGCATACCGAAATGAAAAAGGAACCTATTCCATTGTTTTAAAATCAATCAAGTCGGATGATTTTCAAACGGCTCAGCAAGCTCTTAGCGGGCAAAAATATCCGGCGGTGAAGATGGAGAGCGGAAAGGACATTGTTCTTTATACAACACTTTTGACGGAGTTTATCACCTATTCTCCCCAGGGGAATTCTCCCTTGCCCGCACCTACGGATGCTCCGGTGATTCCGCCTTCATCAAGTGGTTCTTCTTCCGGTTTTGTGAGCAGCAATCCTCCCGTTCAGGTTTTGACCGGACGATTCCAGGATATTGCAGGACACTGGGCGGAAAATGACATCAATGAAATGGCCAATCAGGGAATCGTGTCCGGTGTGACGGACACCACCTTTGAGCCGGATCGGGAGATTACCAGAGCGGAGTTTGCGGCATTGATCGCAAGAGCGCTCAAGATTTCTTATGAAAATGAGGAATCGGTCTTTCGGGATGTTGCCGCTCCAAGCTGGTATGCAAAGGAAGTCAACGCTGCGGCTGCGGCAGGACTGATCAGCGGATATGACGGATTTTTCCGTCCGGAGGACAGCATTACCCGTGAGGAAATGGCAGTGATTATCGTCAAAGCCTATCAGCTCCGCGGAGGA
>JAXEOR010000159.1:0-14514 GCA_034117945.1 Clostridia bacterium
CCGGCACCACCAGCAGCTCAACGGATTTTGTCTCCTTTTGCTCCTGGCCGGCCGGGCGGATCCGCAGCACGTCCCCTTCCCGAACGCCCTTGGGAAGCATTTGGCAATCCATAAAAATGGAATCCTCCCCGTTTTTGATGATGGCTACGTTTCTTTCAAAATAATCGAGAATCAGCATGCCTTCTCTCCCTCCCTTCTCTTTCGCATGTGATTTCGCAGCAGCAAGCAGATCGGCGCCATGAAAAAAGGTGCGCCGCAAAAGCGACGCACCGAAAAATGCATTGCCCTGCTTTGTTGCTGTGGCACAACTTCTCCCGATAGTTAAAAGGGAATAAAAAGCAAAGGGTGCATTTTTACCAATAATAAATGATACCCTTTAACTATCGAACTTATTAAGTTGTGCCACGAAAACATTATACCATACATTCCATCAGTTTGGCAACCCTTTTTTCCCAATTATTTCAAAAAATTTGATGATTTTTATCAAAATTCCCGGTAATAAAAAAGTGCGCCGCAAAAGCGACGCACCAAAAACGCATTCCTCCGTTCTGCTTGCTACAGCTATCACTTCACCTAGAGATAATGAAACAGAGAACACATTTTTATCAAACATAGATTGACCGGCAAAATCAAATTCCGGAGCCGTTTTTGGCCTTGGCCTCGCAGTAAATGCACCGGTAAATGCCACGTTCCCGATCGGTCAGCCGGAATACCTGGGGCAATTCCTGCTCCACGGTGGTGATGCAGCGGGGATTCTGGCAGGTAATGACCCCCTCCACCTGCTGGGGAAGGGCCAGCCGGCCATGCTTGACCCGCTTTCCGTTCTGAATAATATTAACGGTGATTCCCGGATCCACATATCCCAATACATCCAGGTTCAGATCGATGACCTGATCGATTTTGATAATATCCTTTTTTCCCATTTTCACACTGTCCGCATTTTTAATAATTGCCACAGAGCATTCCAATTCACCCAAATTCAAAATGCGGTACAGCTCCATGCTTTTTCCCGCCTGAATATGATCCAGCACAATACCGTCCGTAATGGGATTAATCAGCATTTATTCCACCTCCAGCAGTTTTAAAATCAGCGCCATCCGAATATATTTTCCGTTTAACACCTGCTTAAAATAACAGGCTCTGGGGTCTTGGTCTACCTCCCGGGAAATTTCATTCACCCTGGGAAGTGGATGGAGCACCGACAAATCCGGTCTGCCCGCCGCCATTTTTTCAGGGGTTAAAATATAGCTGTCCTTTAACCGGATATAATCCGCCTCATTAAAGAACCGCTCCCGCTGAACTCTGGTCATGTACAAAATATCCAGCCCGGGCATGACCGCCTCTAAGCAATCGGTTTCCTCATAGGGGATTCCCTGCTTGTCAAGCACGTCCTGGCGCAGATAATCCGGAATTTTCAGCTCGACAGGGGAGATAAATACAAAACGGATCCCCTCGTAACGGCACATGGCCTGCACCAGGGAATGAACCGTTCTGCCAAACTTCAGGTCGCCGCAAAAGCCGATGGTCAGGTGATCCAGTCTGCCCTTTTCCCGCTGAATGGTCAAAAGATCGGCCAGGGTTTGGGTGGGGTGATTGTGCCCCCCGTCTCCTGCGTTAATCACAGGTACGGCAGAGTGAAAGGAGGCCGCCAGAGGCGCTCCCTCCTTAGGGTGGCGCATGGCGATGATATCAGCATAGCAGCCTACCGTCATCACCGTATCCGCCACGCTCTCTCCCTTAGCGGCGGAGCTGCTGGTTGCCTCCGAAAACCCCAGCACGTTGCCCCCCAGCTCGTACATGGCGGCCTCAAAGCTGAGGCGGGTTCTGGTGGAGGGCTCATAAAACAGGGTAGCCAGCTTTTTTCCTGCGCATTTTTGGGCGTAATCTTGGGGGTGGGCAATGATGTCCTGAGCGGTTTCAATCAGCTGGGTAATTTCCCGGGGAGATAAATTTAAAATATCAATCAGGTGGTTCATCTGACCGCCTCCATCCAGCTTTCATCGGAAGGATTGTCCCGAAAGGCGGTCAGCCGGCCGATATCCTCACGGCTGATCAGTCCTTCCTCCGCCGCTGTTTGGGTAATCACATCAAAATTGGTGAGGCTGATGTTTTTTACCTGGGCGGCCGCCAGCCGTTCCAGCCCTTTTTTCATCCCATAGGTAAAAATGCTCACGATACCGAGAACCTGCGCTCCCGCCTCCCGCAAAGCCTCTACCACCTCAATTACGCTTCCTCCGGTGGAAATCAAATCCTCCACCACCACCGTTTTCTGACCCGGCTCCAGCTTTCCTTCAATGCGGTTGCCCCGGCCGTGATCCTTATTGCCGGAACGAACATAGCCCATAGGCAGCTCCAGCAAATGAGCGGTAATGGCGGCGTGGGCAATGCCGGCGGTGCTGGTGCCCATGAGAATTTCACAATCGGGATAGTGCTCCTTGATGGTATCTGCCAGGGCTGTTTCCACATGGGTTCTGACCTGAGGGGCGGTCAGGGTCAGCCGATTGTCACAGTAAATCGGGCTTTTGATTCCGCTTGCCCAGGTAAAGGGCTGATCCGGCCGCAAAAACACCGCTCCGATGGATAATAAATCCTTTGCAATCAATTGTTGTGTATTCATGCTTATTCTCCTCCCAAAAATTCTTCACAGCATCTCAGATAAGCCGCCTTCGGATCGGCGGCGGCGGTAATCGGCCGCCCTACCACAATATAGTCTGAGCCAAGCTCTCTTGCCCGGGCGGGGGTGGTCACCCGCACCTGATCCCCTACCTGTCCCTCTGCAAACCGAACGCCGGGGGTGACGGTAAGAAAGTTCGGTCCGCACACCTCTTTGACCTTGCCCGCCTCCAGAGGAGAGCATACCACGCCGTCCAGCCCGGCCGACATGGCGTTTTTTGCATAGTGCATGACCACCTGGTCAATGGGCTGGGAAATCAGCAGCTCCTGCTCCATCAGCTGCTGGCTGGTGGAGGTCAGCTGGGTCACTCCGATCAGCAGAGGGCGGGATCCGTCCTCCCGGGTCAAGCCCTCCAGCGCCGCCTGCATCATCACCGAGCCTCCTGCCGCATGCAGGTTGCACAGATCAACATCCAGCCCGGACAGCACCTTCATGGCCTTTTTTACGGTGTTGGGAATATCGTGAAGCTTCAGATCCAAAAAGATCCGGTGCCCCCGTTCCTTGATCTCCCTGACAATGGCCGGCCCTTCCGCATAAAACAGCTCCATGCCGATTTTCAGAAAGGGCTTTTTTTCGGGAAACAGATCCAAAAACTCCATCACCTCCTGCTTACTGCCAAAATCGCAGGCAACGATAACATCCTTGCTCATTGGTGTGCTCCTCCTATCACTGTATTTAATGTTTGTATTCCATAACGCTTCATCACGTCCGGCAGATCCCGAACGATATCCCGGCAGGCAAAGGGATTGACCAGATTGGCCGCCCCGATCTCCACCGCCGTTGCTCCCGCCAGCATCATTTCGATCACATCCTCCGCCGAGGACACGCCCCCCATCCCTACAATGGGGATAGACACCGCCCGGTACACCTGATAGACCATCCGCAGTGCCACCGGGAAAATGGCCGGCCCGGAAAAGCCGCCCATGGTATTGGCAATGACCGGCCGTTTCCGTTTTAAATCAATCCGCATGCCCAGCATGGTATTGATCAGGCTGATGCCGTCTGCGCCGGCCTGCTCGCAGGCCTGAGCCACCGATACAATATCCGTCACGTTGGGAGTCAGCTTGATCAGAACCGGCTTGGAGGTGACCTCCTTCACTGCCCGGGTTACGGCGGCGGCGGATTGGGGATCGGTTCCGAAGCTCATCCCCCCGTGGCGCACGTTGGGGCAGCTGACGTTGACCTCAATCCAGCCCACCTGCGGCTGACGGTCTATTTTTTCACAGCATTCCTGATATTCTTCTATAGAAAAGCCGCTGATATTGGCCATGACCGGCTTATGAAAGCATTCCTTTAATTTGGGCAGCTCCTGGCTGATAACCTGATCAATCCCCGGATTTTGCAGCCCCACCGCATTGATCATCCCTGCGGTACATTCCGCAATCCGGGGAGTGGGGTTTCCAAAGCGGGGCTGACGGGTGGTTCCCTTAAAGGAAAAGGTGCCCAGACAATTGATGTCATACAACCGGGCAAACTCGTAGCCGTACCCAAAGGTACCGGAAGCGGGAATGACAGGGTTGTCCAGCGAAATTCCGCACAGCGTTACTTTTGTTCCCATATAATCTCCTCCTTTTCCAGCACAGGCCCTTCCTTGCAGATTCGTTTATTGCCGTACAGGGTTTTACAGCTGCAGCCCATACATGCCCCAAAGCCGCAGCCCATTCGCTCCTCAAAGCTGAATTGGCCGCTGCAGTCACAGGCCTGAGCCACCGCCTGCAGCATAGGGATAGGGCCGCAGGCATAGCAATAGGAGTAGCCTGTCAGGGGAAGATCTGTGACAAACCCCTTTACGCCGTAAGAGCCGTCTGCCGTAGCAACCGAAACGGCCGCCCCCAACTCCTCCAGCTCCTGCCGGTAAAACACATCCTCCTCCGAGGCAAAGCCGAGAACTGCCGACACCTGCTTGTTTTGCGCCAGCAAATCCTTTGCCAGCCGGTATAAGGGAGGAACCCCCGCTCCTCCTCCCACCAGCACCGGATGCTGCCCGCTTTTCTCGGTGGAAAACCCATTGCCCAGGCCGGTTAAGCAGTCTAAGGTCTGCCCCGGAGCCATGGCCGCCATTTGGGCGGTTCCCCCTCCCACCACCTTATAGATGATGACAATCTGCTCCGGGCTGTAATCGCAAACCGAAATCGGCCTGCGAAGATACCGCCCCTCCAGCCTGATATTGATAAACTGACCGGGAGCGGTGACGGCGGATGCGTCCCCCTCCAGTCTCATTTGATACACCTCTTTAGCAATCCTTTTCTGTTCCCTGATCACAAACAGCCCCTGCTTCATTCCTTGTTTTCCTCCTGCCACACAATTTCCCCTCCGCATACCGTCATCCGGAAGGCACCCGTTACCTCCATCCCCTCAAAGGGAGTGCTTTTGCCCTTGGACAAAAATTCCTTGCTTTGGATCGGGTAGGTTCTGTTGGGATCAAACACAGTAAGATCCGCCGCCTGCCCCACTGCAAGCTCCGTTCCGATTCCAAACCGCTTAGCCGGGTTGTCGTGAGTCAGCTCCAGCAGCCGCTCCAAAGACAAAATCCCCGGTTTGACCAAGTGGGTGTACAGTACCGGAAAGGCCGTTTCCAGCCCTACCACGCCCATCAGACTGCCTGCCAGCCCCTTATCCTTTTCCTCCCCGGCATGAGGAGCATGATCGGTGGCAATCATAGAAATGGTTCCGTCTGACAGACCCTCCAGCAAGGCAAGCCTGTCCTCCCTTCCCCGAATGGGCGGATTCATTTTAAAGCGACCCTCCTCCCGGAGCTGCGTATCCTCCAGAGTCAGGTAATGAGGTGCCGTTTCGCAGGTCACATCCACCCCCTCCGCCTGAGCCTTGCGGATTAACGCAACGCTTTCCTTTGCGGAAACATGGC
Organism: Clostridia bacterium; assembly: GCA_034117945.1. Taxonomy (GTDB): domain Bacteria; phylum Bacillota; class Clostridia; order HGM11514; family HGM11514; genus SIG438. Next base: position 5,541 of record JAXEOR010000159.1, read on the forward strand.
AGACGTGATACCGACACCCCGTCTCCTTGGCAAGGCGCAGATCCCGCTTGATCGGCCCCCACTCGCTTTCGGAGCAAATGCCCTTATGACCCATTTTGGCGGCATAGGCACCGTCATGAATATATCCGCCGTGCAAAAGAGAGGTGTCCTCGCAGTGGGCGGCCAGAATTTTTCCGTACCGGGCGCAATGCTCCATAGCCGAGCGCATTAAGGATTCCGACTGGATCCCCCGGCCGTCATCCGAAAAGGCGACCACATCGTTGACCATTTCGCCCATGGCGCTTAACGCCTGCCCCTGCTGCCCCTTGGTCACTGCGCCGTAGGGATACACGTGCACCTTAGCATCCTTGCGGATGGCGGAAAGCTCCGCCTCCAGATGCTCCCGACAGTCCGGCACAGGAGACAGATTGGGCATGGCGCAAAGGGCGGTAAAGCCCCCCCGGGCGGCTGCCGCCGTTCCGGTGGCAATGGTTTCTTTGTATAAAAAACCCGGTTCACGAAGATGCACATGCACATCAACCAAACCGGGAAAAATATAACAGCCATGAAACGAAAACACCGGTACCCCGTCGGGAAAGGAATCAGCCATTCCTAAAATCCGCCCGTCCTGAATCAAAAGATCCGCTTTGCGAAACCGGCGGTTGCTGTACACATAAGCGCCTGACAGTACAAATTTCATACCCAATCTCCTCTCTTTCTTAAATTGATAAGATTATAGCATATTTCATCCGAAAAGTCAAGGAAAATCCAGCGATATCCGCAAATTCTGTTTTGCCGCTCTCCTTGACGGGAAAGGGTTTGAGGCCGCTTTTTGAAAAAAAATATAAAACTTTTTCTACAATTTTATTGCAAATTGTTTAAAAATGTTGTATTATATAAAGTGATACCTTGTATCATTCAAGCAAAGAGGCGGCAAAGGCAAGCACTCATAAGAGAATTTTTTACAGAGAGGAAGGTTTTTATGGCAAGTAATCTGTTCCAGAATATGATGTACCAGCTGAAAGATGTGATCGGCCGTGATGTTGGTCTCCTTGACGAAACCGTTACGGTGATTGCCAGTTCGGATTCTTCTATGCTGTATATGACAATGGACGAGGTGGAGGACGCACTGTCTGAAACATTCGGTATCTTTACCTGCGGGGGCTACACCTACAAGGTTGTGGGGGTGCGCAACAGAATTGAGTACATTGTTTTTGTGCAGGGAGAGGACGAGGCAGCAAAGACATTCTGTTCTATGGTTGCTGTCAGCGTTGCCAACCTCAGACAGATTTATGACGAGAAATATGACAAGGCAAATCTGATCAAAAATATTATTTTGGACAACATCCTGCCGGGGGACATTCATCTGCGTGTCAAGGAGCTGAGGATTGCCCCCAATGCCAGCCGAGTGGCTATGCTGATCCGGATCACCGAAGGGGAGGACGCCTCCATTTATGATATCATTCAAAATATGTTCCCCGAGGCGGACAAGGATTTTATCATCAACCTGAACGAAAAGGATTTGGTGCTTGTCAAGGAGGTCAAGCCGGGAACAACGGTGAAGGAGCTGGAAAATCTGGCCAAGGCCATTGTGGATACCATCGGGGTGGAGGTTTATGTGAAAATCAACATCGGTATCGGCACGGTGGTGGACAACGTGAAGGAGCTTGCCCGTTCCTATAAGGAAGCCCAGGTGGCCATGGAGGTGGGCAAGGTATTTGACGTTGAAAAAACCATTGTGAATTATGAAAATTTGGGGATCGGCCGGCTGATTTATCATCTGCCTACCAAGCTGTGCGAAATGTTTTTAAACGAAATTTTCAAAAAGGAATCCATTGAAGTGTTGGATCAGGAAACCATTATCACCATTCAGAAATTCTTTGAGAATAACTTAAACGTGAGCGAAACCTCCCGAAAGCTGTATGTGCACCGGAATACTCTGGTATATCGGCTGGATAAAATCTACAAGCTGACCGGGTTGGATCTGAGAAACTTTGACGACGCAATCGTCTTTAAGGTCGCCATGATGGTGAAAAAATACCTGGTATCCAATCCGACCAAGATTTAAGGAGGTGCCGTCGTGATTCAATTTGAAAATGTAACAAAAATTTATGATGGGGAAACGACAGCGTTGGAGCATGTTTCATTTCATATTGAAGAAGGCGAGTTTGCGTTTGTGATTGGTCCGTCCGGGGCGGGAAAATCTACCGTAACCAAGCTGATTACCAGAGAGGAGCTGCCTACGGAGGGGAAAATATATGTGAACGGGATCGACGTGGCGAAGCTGCGCCGCTCCAAGGTGCCCTATCTGCGGCGCAACATTGGGATGGTGTTTCAGGATTTCAGGCTGCTGTCCCAAAAAACAATCAAGGAAAATATCGAGTTTGCCATGGAGATCGTGGGGGCGTCTCCCAGAGAAATTAAAAGAACCATTCCCAGACTGCTGAACATGATCGGCCTTGCCAATCGGGCGGGAGCGTATCCGGATCAGCTGTCCGGCGGGGAGCAGCAGCGGGTTGCTCTGGCTCGGGCGCTGGCCAACCAGCCCCCCGTTTTGATTGCGGACGAGCCTACCGGAAATTTGGATCCGAAAAGCTCGGGAGAAATCATTCAGCTTTTGAATGAAATTAACAAGCAGGGAACAACGGTGCTGGTGGTAACCCACGACAGGGAAATTGTCAATTCTCTGAAAAAGCGGGTGATTACCATCAGCGACGGTCAGATTTTCAGCGATGAGGAGAAGGGAGAGTATCATGAAGCTCCGGTCGTTTCATTATCTAATTAAAGAAGGCTTAAAAAGCATTTGGATCAACCGTCTGATGAGCTTTGCCTCTATTATGACGGTAACGGCCAGTTTGGTCATTTTCAGCCTGTTTTTGATCATCAGCGTGAATGTGGAGCATATGGTGGAGCAGGTGAGAAGTGAATATGAGCTGCTGGTGGTGATTGATGAAAATGCAGACGAGGCAACCATTCAGGGAATCGGGAAGGCAATTTCCGCCATGCCGGATGTGAGAGACGCAAGGCTGGTCACCAAGGAGGAGGGTCTGGAGGAGCTGAAGGCTTCCATGGACAATCAGGAGCTGTTTGAAGGGCTGGAGCTGGACAATCCTCTGCGCAACACCTATCGGGTCTCTCTGCGGAATTTAAATCAATCCGTTGAGGTGATGGAGCAGATTTCTCTGATTTCGGGCGTGGTGAAAATCAATTCCAATCAGGAAGCGGTTTCCATGCTGCAAAATATTACAAAAGTGGTGAATACGGTTGGATTCTGGCTGTTTTTGCTGCTGATGGTGATTTCCATTGCCATTATTACAAACACCATCCGTCTGGCGGTATATGCCCGGCGGAAGGAAATTAACGTGATGAAATTTATCGGCGCAACCAACTGGTTTATCCGGTGGCCCTTTATTGTAGAAGGGGTGGTCATCGGTCTGCTGGCAGCCATTCTTTCCTTTGCCATCGTTTACGGAGGCTATTATTACGCTTCAGACAGCTTTGCCAAGATCCTGAGCGGAGGAATTGCAGGGCTGAAGCTGATTGACGTTCATTTTATGATGCGTTGGGTGGCGCTTTTCTCTGTTGTATTGGGGGTATTCAGCGGAGTTACCGGCAGCGTGATTTCTGTCCGGAAGCACATGAAGGTGTAACAAAACCAACACAGAGGAGGTACCAAGATTGAAACGAAAAACAGTTGCGATTACGGCAGTGCTGATATTGGTGTTCTTTTTGATCACCATTCTCGGCTCGGCATTTTATAATATTGTACTGGCTCAGACAGATGAGCAGGCGGCGGAGGAAGCCCGCCAAAAGCAGCAGGAAACCCAGAAGCAGATTGACGAAAATCAGGAGCAGCAAAGCAATATCCTGGATTACAAAAATCAGCTGGACGGGAATATCAACGAGCTGCACCTGCAATTGGAATCTCTGGAGGAAACCATCAGCAGTACCCAGGCAGAGCTTGATAAGCTGGAAAAGGATTTGCAAAAGGCTCAGGAGCGGATTGACGTGCAGGACGAGTTGCTGAAAAAGCGTGTTCGGGTGATGTATGAGGATGGCGCTCTGGGGTATCTGGACGTGCTGGTCAGCGCAAAAAGCTTTTCCGATCTGATGGATCGGATGGAGGCAATCAAAACAATTACGGAATATGACGCGAATTTACTGAATAGCTATGAAAAGGCGAAGAAAACGGTAGAGGAGAATAAGGAGCTGGTAGAACAGCATCAGCAGTCTTTGATTTCTGCCCGGGACAGCAAGGTGGAGAAGCAAAACCAGCTCCAGGAGCAGATCGATCTGGCGCAGGCCGAAATGGATCGGCTTAGCGAGGAGGAGGGTTCCCTGCAGCAGGCCTTGGCAGAGGCTCAGGCGGCAGAGGCAGAGGCCAACCGCAGAATTGCGGCGGCCATGGCGGCAGCCAGTGCCTCCTCCGGGGGATATGTGGATACCAGCGGGGATGTGTTTGTGCCTGCCTCCGCAGGAACCTTTATCTGGCCCTTTGACCAGTCCTATCCCATCACCTCCGGGTTTGTGAATCGGATCAGTCCTATTTGGGGCAGCGCAGAGCTGCATACCGGCCTGGATATCGGTGCTCCCTACGGAACAACCATCAGGGCTTCTGCCGCCGGACGGGTGCTGGTTTCAGAATTTAACAACGGCGGATACGGAAACTATGTGGTGATTGACCACGGCAACGGATATTCCACCCTGTATGGGCATGCCAGCCTGAATTTGGTGCAGGCGGGGCAAACCGTTGTCCAGGGGCAGGCGATTGCTCAGGTGGGAAGCACAGGCTGGTCCACCGGCCCTCATCTGCATTTTGAAATCCGAATCAACAATTCTCCCGTAGACCCCTCTTCCTATGTGCTTCAATAAACAAGAAAGGCGGCCTTTTCTTTGAAACAGTATAACAAGTCTTTTGTTGTAAAAATCTCTGCTGCTTTGGTGGGGGGAACTGCGGTTTTAACGGCGTTTTTTGTCAGTGTGATGTTTTTGGGCGTCGGCTTTTTCGGAAACTTTCCTTCCGCTCTGAAAATGGGGCGGATCAAGCGGCTGATCCAATCTCATTATCTGGAGGAATATGATCCTAAGCTGCTGCAGGAGGGCGCCTATTACGGCATGGCGCTTACTTTAGGTGACCCCTATTCCGGCTATGTTTCACAGGACGATATGGAGGCTCTGAAGGAAAGCATCAGCGGAGAATATGTGGGGATCGGGGTGGAAATTACTGTGGATTCTCAGGACGGGATGATTACAGTGATTGCTCCCATTGACGGTTCTCCGGCGGACATGGCAGGAGTGCGGACAGGGGATAAATTGACTCAGATCAACGGGCAGGACATTACCGGAATGGAGCTGGATCAGGTGGTGTCTATGTTGCGCAACGGCAAAGAAAAGGAGGAGATTGAGCTCACTCTCCTGCGTGACGGGGAGCAGCTTTCTCTTACCGTGATCCGGGATCATGTCGTCATTCACAGTGCAAAAGGCTTTCTGCTGGAGGATGGCGTGGGATATTTAAAGCTGAGCTCCTTTGACGATACTACCGTAAACGAGTTTTCTCAGGTGCTGTCTCAGCTGGAGCAGGAGGGGGCAACCTCTCTGGTGCTGGATTTGCGGGGTAACCCGGGGGGCACGGTAGAGGCGGCGCAAAGCGTTGCGGATGTGTTTTTAGATCAGGGTATTTTTTACTGCTCCCGGGACAAAAACGGGAAGCAGGAATTTGTTTATACCAAGGAGGGAAAGGATGACATTCCCATGGTGGTGCTGATCAATAACGGCAGTGCCAGCGCATCGGAAATGCTGGCCGGTGCCCTGCAGGATCGGGGTCGGGCGGTGCTGGTGGGAGCAACCACCTTTGGAAAGGGCATTATGCAGGAATATTTTCCGGTGGATCGGAACAGCATGCTGAAGCTGACTACCCATGAGTTTTTAACGCCCAATGAGCATCAGATCCATGAAAAAGGGATTTCACCGGATGTTGAGGTGGAAATGGATCCGGCGGCGGAGCTGGGAAATATGGAGAGTGACGTGCAGCTGCAAAAAGCGGTTTCCCTTTTGCTTGAATAATTTCTTCCCCTTTGCGCATATATTATCATACGATATTATGGCAAAGGGCGGAGATTGAAATGAAGGGCTTTGTTTACCTGAAAAAATGGGAGGTGCCGGGGATTTGTTATGTGCTGTCCCCGAAAATCGCGGAAAAGCAGGCAGGGGAATGTATGGTTTTTACCGTTCCCCATGCAGAAAACATCAGCATTTATGACCGTCTTTTGCAAAAAAGAATCGAAAAACGAGCGGCAGGGCTTCCTATTATTACAGATTGGAAATTGGGAACCTTGCCGATCTATCAGCCTCATAAAAAATTGTTTTACCGGGAGCTGGAGGCGGTGATCCGCAAAGCGGGCCGCAGACTGGGGACTGATTTTTTTGCCCACGATATGGGGATTGTGTGCGAAACTTTGGAGGAGGCGGAGGCTCTTTTGCCCCGGCTGCATGTCCCTGTGCTGTGGGTGTTTTGCCGGGAGGAAGGGGTGCTGAGAGAGCGGGAGGAGGAAAGTCCTGTGTTTCTCAGCCGGGAGGTGAGCAACATCGCCAGACTGCCGGCTGTGATTGCCTTAAAGGAAACACCGGCGCTGGAGCAGCTTTCCCGCAAGGCGGTGCTGTTTAATCTGACAGACAGGGATTTTGTCAGAGAATATACCGTTAATGACGCATGGACTCGGTTTCCTCCCCAGCTGGTGCAAACAGGAATTGATAAAAAAACGCTGAATAGCGTATTATATGATTTAAACCAAGCGGAGAAAGTCTCATCCTTGCGGTGGGGTTAATCTAGTATAAAATTAAAAAAAGGGTGAAAAAACAATGGCAGAAGCAAAAAAGGTAATTTTAACATCAGAGGGCTTGGAAAAGCTGGAGCAGGAGCTGGAATATCTGACCACAGAAAAACGGCAGGAGGTTGCTGCGAAAATCAAACAGGCTCTGGCTTTCGGCGATTTGTCTGAAAATTCAGAATATGACGAGGCGAAGATCGAGCAGGCGCAGGTGGAAGAGCGGATCAAAGCCCTGGATAATATGCTGAAAAACGTTCAGATCATTGACGAGGAGGATATTGACACCAAAAAGGTGGGTCTGGGCAGCAAGGTAAAAGTGTTGGATATGGAGTTTAACGAGGAAACGGAGTATACCATTGTGGGGTCCACCGAAGCGGATCCCAGCCAAAATAAAATTTCCGACGAGTCTCCGGTGGGAAAAGCCCTGCTGGGACAGAAGAAAAATAAAATTGTGGAGGTTACCGTTCCGGCGGGCGTGATCCAGATCAAAATTTTATCCATCACAAAATAATACCCCAGAAAATTTTATGGAGAGGAAGACGTGAATGTCAAATAATCAGAATCAGGAACATACACAGGAATTGTCTGAGCTGCTGCAAATCAGACGGGATAAGCTGGCGGAGCTTCAGCAGGAGGGCAGGGATCCTTTCCGGATTACCAAGTTCGACCGCACCCATACGGCAAAGCAGATCTGCGAAAACTGCACCACAGAGGAGCGCACTGTGACTGTGCGGGGAGAGGAAAAGCAGGTTACTGCCAAAATTTCTCCCTTGGACGGGCAGCAGGTTACGGTTGCGGGGAGAATTATGTCCAAGCGGGGCATGGGAAAGGTCGGCTTTGCGCATATTGCGGACGTGGACGGGCAGATCCAGCTGTTTGTCAAAAAAGACATTTTGGGCGAGGAGGAATATAACCGCTTCAAAAAGCTGGATATCGGAGATATTGTGGGAGCACAGGGAGAGGTCTTTACCACCCAGACGGGAGAGGTTTCTGTGCGGGTGAGCTGTATTACACTGCTTTCCAAATCCCTGCAGCCCCTGCCGGAAAAATTCCACGGCATGACTGATACGGATATGCGCTACCGGCAGCGTTATGTGGATTTGATCATGAACAAGGAGGTAAAGGATACCTTTATTAAGCGGTTTAAAATCATTTCCTCCATCAGAAATTATCTCAACGGTCAGGGCTTTTTAGAGGTGGAAACGCCCATGCTTGTGGCAAACGCAGGGGGAGCGGCGGCTCGTCCCTTTGAAACCCATTTTAATGCCCTGGACGAGGACTTTAAGCTGAGAATTTCTCTGGAATTGTATTTGAAGCGTTTGATTGTAGGCGGGCTGGAAAAGGTTTACGAGATCGGCCGGGTGTTCCGCAATGAAGGACTTGATACCCGTCATAACCCGGAATTTACCTTGATGGAGCTGTATCAGGCCTATACCGACTATCACGGCATGATGGATTTGACGGAAAATCTGTACCGCCATGTGGCTATGGAGGTGCTGGGGACGACTCAGATCGTGTACAACGGCATTGAAATGGATTTGGGCAAGCCCTTTGAACGGATTACCATGGTGGATGCGGTGAAGAAATATGCCGGCGTTGATTTTGATCAGATTACAACCCTAGAGGAAGCCCAGGCTGCTGCAAAGGAGCATCATATTGAATATGAGCAGCGGCACCAAAAGGGTGATATTTTGAATCTCTTTTTTGAGGAATATGCGGAGGAGCATTTGATTCAGCCCACCTTTGTGATGGATCATCCTGTTGAGATTTCTCCTTTGACCAAGAAAAAACCGGACAATCCTGATTATGTGGAACGGTTTGAGTTCTTTATGAACGGATGGGAAATGGCAAATGCTTATTCGGAGCTGAACGATCCCATTGATCAGAGAGAACGGTTCCGGGCTCAGGAGGAGCAGCTGTCTCAAGGCAACGAAGAGGCCAACACCACAGATGAGGATTTTATGAAGGCCTTGGAGATCGGAATGCCTCCCACAGGGGGAATCGGCTTTGGCATCGACCGCATGTGTATGCTGCTGACAGACAGCAGCTCCATCCGGGATGTGCTGCTGTTCCCGACAATGAAGTCCTTACCGAACGACAAGTAAGAAAAAGCCAGTGTTTATGCGGGTTTCGGGACTTTCCAAACTGAATAAATTTACCTCTTTACA
>JAXEOR010000160.1:0-21918 GCA_034117945.1 Clostridia bacterium
ACGACAAAGGGAATCACCCAGGTCAACAGCGGAAACAACGGCTCAGGAGCACTGAAATGGACCTCGGGCGGCAGAAAAAGCCGTATCCTGGCAGGCCAAGAGCAGGTCACCATTCAGACCGGCAAGTATTACTATGCTTCTGTGTATGTAAAGCACGGCGCAGCAACTGCACTGAATTTCACCCTGCGGACCAATTTTGTGGATTTTGCAAAAGGGGATTTTAGCTACGAAAGCACAACCAACACCGGAAAATTTGTTTATGGCTCCACCGTCAGCGATTGGAACGACTGCGAGCAGCTGCTGAAGGTTTACAGCATTCCCTCCAGCAATGAGTTCACCAGAATATGGCTTTTGTTTAAGGTGAACGCTTTGTATGACAGCGATGGAAATTCGGTTGAGCAGGGGCAAATTTCCTTTGATCTGGTCACTCCCAGCTCCGGCAGCTATGATGTGATCATTGATGATTTCTATTTGGCGGAGGAAACGGGGGATCAGACCACCGATTCTGTGTATCCTGTGGTGACCTCCACGGTAGAGAAAACCCAGGTGCAAACCGAAGAAAATTTAACAGTAGGCGATCAGCTGACGGTGACCGCTTATATCAACAGCACCCTGGGACTGAACAACGCAACCTTCGGAAAACCGAAATTTGAAACCATCAAATGGCAGCGGTCATCAGACGGAACCACCTGGACGGATATTGAAGGGTCTTCTGTCACCCCCTCCACTCACTGGGGCGCAACCTCCGCATATACGCTGCAAAGCGCCGATGTGGACTGCTATGTACGGCCTTATTTCATGATGGCAATGACCACCGGCAGCGGCAGCACTGTGAAGGCGGAGGTTCCTAACAGCACCGATTTCGGAACGGTGCAGGCAAACACGGTTGCCAGCGCTCCTGTGGCAAGAGAGGTGTCCATTTCGGGAAATCCCGTTCAGGGAGAGGAACTGACTGCCTCTTATCAGTATTCCGACGAAAACAATGATCCGGAGGATACGGAGCAAACTTCCATTGTGTGGCAGATCTCGGCTGACGGGGAAACCGACTGGACGGAAGCGGGAACGGGAGCCGCCTATACGGTAGCGGAAGGGGACATCGGCAGCTATCTGCGGATTGCCGTCACTCCTTACAGTACTGTAGAGCCCTATCAGGGTGAAACGGTATATTCCGATGTGATCGGCCCATGCGAAAGCAAAACGGCTTTTGATCACAAGCCCTTATTTGCTTATGATTTTGAGGCGGAAAGCCACTTAACACCCTTTTCCTATACCGGCGCTCTCCATGAGCTGGTAAGCGGAAGCGGAAACAATGCTTCCCAGGGGCTGACCTTTAAGATTGCAGGGCAGTATCCTCAGCGGCAGATCAATACCCAGCCCGGTTATCTGCCTACCATCAAGGTAGGAAAATATTATTATGCCTCCGTTTTTGTCAGTCATGATTCCGACACAGCAAAAACCTTTGAATTGGGGTTGATACCCATCTCCGGCTTTGGCACAGGTGAGTTTACCTATGATACCAAAAACGTAGGAAAGCTGATTGCAGACGCTGAAACAACCACTGCCACCACCTGGACCATCGGTCAAAGGGTAACGGTGGAGCCTGGTACAGTTCAGAGAATCTGGCTGACCTTCAAAGTAAACGCTTTGTTTGACGGGGACGGCAATAATGTTTCAGAGGGACAGGTTCGGGTTTACTTAAAGGAAACCGGTTCAGACACAGGCTTTTCTGTGACCTTAGACGATTTTTACATGATTGAAGAAGCAGGAGAGGACACCACCAACAGCGTGTATCCTGTGATCACCTCCAACGTAGAGCGAACCTCGCAGTCAGAAGACCGTTTGACAGAAGGGGATCAGCTGACCGTTACCGTTTACGGCAACAGCACCATGGGCTTAAACAACAGTGTTTACGGAAAGCCCAATCTGGAAACCATCAAATGGCAGCGGTCATCAGACGGAACCAATTGGACAGATATTGAAGGGGCTTCTGTTACACCCTCTACCCACTGGGGTGCAACCTCAACCTATACCTTGCAAAGTGCGGATATCGACTGCTATGTACGGCCTTACATGATCATGTCCCTTACCGCAGGAGACGGGGCTGTGATTCGGGCGGAAACCCCCAATTATACCAACTATGGCAAGGTGTACGGAAAGACGGTAGTATATCCCCCTGAGGCAAGCGAGCTGAGCATTTCAGGAAAGGTGCTGCTGGGCAGAGAGCTGACCGCCTCTTACCAGTATTCCGACGGCAATGGAGATCCGGAGGATACGTCCAAAACCGCCATCGTATGGCAGACCTCGGCAGACGGGGAAACCGACTGGACGGAGGTAGGCAGCGGCAAAACTTATACGCCCGGTGAAGAGGATGTGGGAAGATACCTGCGCATTGCCGTCACTCCTTACAGCACCGTAATGCCCTTCCAGGGAGAAACAGTCTACTCCCAGTCCTACGGCCCCTGCGGCGGTGCATCTGAAATTCTTACCGAACCGCTGTATGCCTTTGATTTTGAGGATGACAGTCAGCTGGATTGCTTTGCTTATCAGCAATCCCCCTATCAGCTGATTGACGGAAAGGGAAACAACGGTTCCACAGCTCTGAGCTGGCTGGTGGAATCCCAAAGACAGGTCAATCCCCAGGCCAATGATCTGGCTAAGCTAAAGGTGGATAAATGCTATTATGCCTCAGTCTATGTCAGCCATGATTCTGAGACTGACAAGACCTTTGAATTCGGAATGCTGCCCATCTCCGGCTTTTCAACAGGTGATTTTGTTTACGATACTGCCAATGAGGGCAAGCTGGCTTACAATGATAAAATTGCCTCCAGCACAAAGGATTGGCATGTAATCCAAAGAGTAACGGTAGCACCGGGAGAAACCAAGCGGATTTGGCTGACCTTCCAGGTGAACGCAATGTATGACAGTGCGGGAAATCCTGTGGACAGCGGCTTGGCTCGGATCTATCTGAAGGAAATAGGCACTGAACAGGACTTCCATATTTACCTGGATGATTTTTATCTGGTGGAAGAGGATGGCGATCAAACCACCGCCTGCGCTTATCCCATCATAACCTCTCAGGTAGAGCGGAATTCTCAGGGTGAAACCCTGAATGAGGGTGACGTTTTAACCGCCACCGTTTACGGAAACAGCACCCTAGGCTTAAATAATGCGTCCTTTGGAAAACCGAAATTTGAATCTGTCAAATGGCAGCGGTCGGCGGACGGCGAAAGCTGGACGGATATTGCAGGCACTGATACTCAGCCGGAAGGAACCTGGGCTGTAACGTCGGATTATACCACCACCTCAGAGGACGTGGGCTGCTTTGTCAGACCTTACTTTGTGATGACAACCACCACAGGGGACGGCACTGTGCACAAAGCCGAAACAGCAAATTACACCAATTTCGGAAGAGTGTTTGGTACCTCCGGTGCTTTGGCGCCACGGGCAGAAAGCTTGAAAATCAAAGGAAATATCACCCAGGATAATCCTCTGACGGCTGAATATGATTATTTTGACGGAAACGGTGATCCGGAGGATATTCTCAAAACAGAAATCAAGTGGCAGACCTCGGCAGACGGGGAAACCGGCTGGACCGATGTTGGCACCGGCAGCAGCTACATCCCTGAAAAGAAGGACATTGGAAAGTATCTCAGAATTTGCGTGATTCCTTATGCAACCGTGGAACCCTTTGCAGGAAATCCGGCTTATTCCCAGGCCTTTGGCCCCTGCGGAGAACGGGTGACCCAGCTGAATTACTATGTGGCCACAGACGGAGACGATGCCGCAGACGGTTCCTTTGAGCATCCCTTTGCAACGGTGGAAAAGGCCAGAGATACCTTGAGAACCCGGGAGATTCCCTCAGGAGGTGCTACTGTTTACATCAGAGGGGGAGACTATCAATTTACCAAAACCTTCAGTTTGAACGAACGGGACAGCGGAACAGAAGGAGCCCCGATCGTATACCGGCCTTACGGAGATGAAAAGGTGGTATTCAGTGCGGGATATCAGCTGAAGGGCTCTGATTTTACCCAGGTCAGCGGTGAAATGAAGGATATTTTAATTGACAGCGAGGCAAAATCCAAGGTTGTTGTGGCAGATCTGGCGGCTTTGGGTGTCAGCGAAATCGGAGAATATGCAATACAGGATAATGACCAGACCGTCAGAACGCCTGTGATTACAGTAGACGGGCAGTCTACAAAGCTGAGCTGCTGGCCCAACTCCTTTAGCTCTGAAGAATGGGCGAAGATTTACTGCGCACCCAATGATCCTAATTATTCGGGCACCAATTTAGGAAATGGCCAGACCGATGCGGATACCCGTGCCTTTACCGTTCAGTATGATGACGAAACAGCAGAACGGGCAGAGCACTGGAATCACAATACAGACGGCATTATCATGACCGGTAATATGATTTACGAATGGTATCAGACCAGCCGGTATGTGACGCTGAATAAAGAGAAAAAGCAAGCCACCGCACGGGAAAACAGAGACACCACCTACGGTGTGGCAGAGGGCAAGGAGCAGCCGGTGAAATACATGAACGTGTATGAAGAGCTGGACAGCCCGGGTGAATGGTACATCGACTGGAACACCCAAAAGCTTTATCTGTATCCTTACGATACCTTGAATGATGACAGTTCCATCAAAATCAGCGGCGGAAACTTTATGATCATTTACGCTGAAAATGCGTCCCATATCACCTTCAGCGGCATTGAAATGTGGGGTTCTAAGAGAACGGCTGCAGGTGCCATTAACGGCGATTCCGTAGTCTTTGACGGCTGCGATGTGAATACCTGCGAGGAGTCGGCCTTCGGCATCACCGGGAAAAACAGCGGTGTGAAAAACAGCCGGATGTACAACCTGGGTAAGGATGCAGTCAGTATGTCCGGCGGCAGCCGTGAAACCCTGGAACGGTCCAATAACTTTGTGACCAACTGCCAGATTCATGATTTTGCCAGACTGAAGGAATCCTATTCCGCCGGCGTCAGCATTTGGGAATCGGTGGGAGCGGTGATTTCCCATAACGAAATTTACAATGCGCCTCACTATGCCATTTATTACACCGGAACAGACAACGTGATTGAGTATAACGTGATTCATGACGTTTGCGTGAATGCGGCGGATATGGGATCTGTTTATACCGGCCGGCATTTTAATGACTTTAATACCGTTGTGCGCTACAATCATTTTTATAACATCGGAAACGGCTTAAGCGGCAGAAGATACTATCCCGGTGCCTTCTTTGCTGACGACGGCAGCGGTAATATTGAAATTTACGGCAACGTGTTTGGCGGAAAGGGTATGAACGGTGTTGAAACCATCAAAATACATGGCGGCTTTAATGTAAAAATTGAGCACAATCTGTTTATTGATACCGCTCAGTGCGTTTATATTCAGCAGTGGCCCACGATCTATATGAAGATATATCTCACCTCCGGCGGGGATAAGCCCAAGGCGGAATATCTGGATCGCTGGAAATCCATCAGCAGCAACCCCTTGTATTGGGAACGCTGGCCCTTTGTGAAGGATTTTGAAGAAAGCAAGGATAACATTTATTCCATCCCAGATACCTTCAAATCCAATTTGATTATCTATGTCAACGAGGAGCCCAAGCCCTTGGATATGGATCCCAAGGATCCCTATCATTCCATCAACGGCTGGTGGAGAAATGTTTCCACTCTGCCGCACGAGGGAGTATGCACACCCTTTGAAGGAATTAACGGAGCGGACGGTCAGACCAACATTTTGCTGACTAACGAAAATGGAACCAACAAGAATTACTTTACTGATTTTGAAGGGGGAAATTATTCCTTCCGGGACGATTCCCTTTATAAGCTGTTTGAAGGAACGGATCCTCTGGGCGGCTTCCCTGAAATTCCTTTTGAGGAGATTGGGATGTACGCTGTAAAATCCAGTATTCCTGCCGCATCAGGTGTGGATGTTCTTCAAACGTCTGACGGCTTAAGGGGACTTTATGATTACAGCGACGCCTCCAGAAATGCAGAGGGCGAAAGCAGCTATCGCTGGCTTGTGTCCGACACCATTGACGGCAGCTACACTCCTATTTCCGGGCAAACAGGCAGACTGTTAGAAAATTACGGGGAGTATTCCGGTAAATTTATCAAGTTTGAAGTAACACCTGTTTCGGTGACCGGCGAAAAGGGCGCCCCGGTGCTTTCTCCTGCCTTTGCCGCTGCTGCGGATAAGAGCGCCTTGAGCCAGATTATCGCAGCAATCGACGAGACGGCTTCTACCGCAAGAATCGGAAAGGCCTTGGGAGACTTTACAGAGGAAAATGTGAACCTTCTGAAGGACGCTATTGCAGTAGCCAAAGCTGTTGAAGAGGACGAAGAGGCTACCCAAGCAGAAATCAGCCAGGCGGCGGCAGCTTTGTCAGAGGCCTATGCAGCCTTCTTAAAAACAGCCAACAACAAGGAGGTTACCGGAAGCGATCAGGCAACGGTAACAGCCGGCTTGGAGGATGTGACCATTGATTTCACAGGCGGACAAAAGGAATTGACCGTTTCCTTTGAGGATGAGCTTTCTCCGGCTGTTAAGATTACCGCAGGAGAGGTTCGGATTACCCTTGCAAAGGGAACGAAAATTCCCAACAAAACGCTGAAGATTACTCTACCTGAGGAACCGTACGTTCATTTGTTTGGTGAAATCGGTCAGATTGTATCGGTAGGGGAGCCTGAGGATCAGTTTAATCTGCCTATCAGAATTGAGCTTGCGGGCAGCGTTACCCAGGACGTTGTAAGGGTAGGAACGGAAAGCTATGAAAAGGTAACAAAAGTCATGCAGGAGGATCAGGCCTCCGCATTGGGCGCATCCGAGCACTACGGAAAAATCGGCATCAGCGCAGACCGAACAGCTGTGTGGACCCGGTTAGGCGGAGAATATGTAATTGCAAACCTGAAGACACCTTCCTCCGGTGCTCAGCTGAAAAGTATGCAGATCAACGGGAAAGATTATGTGAAATTCAACCCGGAAACAACCTCTTATCGGTATGCCCTGCCGGCAGGTACCACTCAGCTTCCTGTGATCACAGCTGAAGCGGCAGAGGCCGGCGCTACTGTGACGATAGAAAATGTCACTCAGCTGCCCGGAACGGCAACCATTACAGTTACGGCGGAGGATTTGAAAACGGTAACCACCTATTCTGTGTCCTTCTTCGTCACGCCGGACAACAGTCCTACACCGGCACCTACCGTGCAGCCTACGGCAGCGCCTTCCGGCTCGGGCGGCGGAAGCGTGGTCATCCCGGGTGGATCAAAAAATCAAAATACTACCCCAGAGGAGAGCAATCCTTTTATAGATATTACCAATCACTGGGCGAAGGACGACATTCTCACCATGTACCACAAGGGTGTTGTGGCCGGTGTAACGCCCACCACCTTTGAACCGGATCGGGCGGTGACCCGTGCGGAATTTGCAGCCTTGATTGTTCGGGCACTGAATTTGAATACCGCTGTAGAAAACAGCTTTTCGGATGTTTCGGAGGAAGCATGGTATGCAGAAAGCATAAAGGCGGCGGCAAGTGCCGGCCTGATGCAGGGATATCAGGGCTTGTTCCGACCGGAGGATACCATCACGCGGGAAGAAATGGCGGTTGTGATTGTCAAGAGCGCAGCATTTTTAGGACGGTCTGAGGCTGATCAGAAGGAATCCAGCTTTGCAGATCAGGATCAGATTTCCTCTTGGGCAAAGGATTCTGTTGCCCGGGCCTATGCCGCAGGATTACTCAGCGGTATGAGCGACGGAAGATTTGCTCCCCAGGAAAATGCAACTCGGGCGCAGACGGTCAGCGTGCTGAACCGGTTATTCCAATAAGCTAACTCCATCTCCTTTTTATACAGCAGGTCGATTTCAGATTGGCCTGCTGTTTTTATCCCAAAAATGACAGCGAGGGAGAGGAGCAGCAAAAAAGCTTCTTATCGTTTTACTCCGCCGATAAGAAATGGGCTTCAATCATAGGCCGTGCGGAGCGGCGGAAGGAGGATTTTGATGAATTTATTGTTGCAGCCCTATGTGATGCTGGAGGATGGAACTGTGAAATTTCTTGAGCCCTGCGGCTCAGGGTGTTATCAGGGAGAGGATGTTCGGCTTTGGGTCACCTATCGGGAGGGGGCGGAGGCGACAGCAGTGGAGGTGCGTGCCCAAAGCGGCCGACCCTTTCATCCCGACTGTGCTGTAGGCCTTTTGATCAAGCAGATTGATCATTTACAGGAATATGTGACCGCCAGCAGCCCGTATTCGGACTATAATTGCTGGTATGCGCCCCAGTTTGAAACCGATCTGACCAAGGTCAAGCCTATGACGCAAAGTATCCTTTGGAAAACAGAGGATGACAGCTACGGAATGATTCTCTGCATGAGCGACGGGCATTTTAAATCGGAGATGAAGGGAACAGAGAAAGGCCTGGAAATCTTGCTGTTTGATTGGTTTGAGGGGGAGAGGTCTTTATCGGCGCCCGTATGTATGCTGGCGGAGGGGGAAAACCCCTTTTGTTTGGGAGAAGCCTGCGTGAGGGAAGGAATGAAGCTGCTGGGCAAATCCCCCGGCGGGAGACAGGACAGAAGCTATCCGCCTGTGTTAGAGAAATTAGGCTGGTGCAGCTGGGATGCCTTCCAGATTCGTGTATCCGAGGACAATTTGCTGAAAAAATGCGAGGAATTGCAGGAAAAGGGTATTCCCGTCCGGTGGATTCTGCTGGATGATATGTGGGGAGACTGTACGGATCTGGAGCAGGCGGCCGGTTTGGATACGGTGCAGGAAATGCTTAAAATCATGAAAAAATCCAAGCTGAAGGGACTGGAGGGGGATCCGAAGCGGTTTCCCCAAGGACTGAAGCACTGTGTAAAGGAAATCAGAAGCCGCTTTGGTATGGAGGTGGGCATTTGGTACCCTCTAACCGGATATTGGCTGGGAATCGACGAGGATTCTCCTCTGTTTTCCCGGTATCGGGACAGCCTGATCAAAAATCCCTGCGGATGGTATCAGCCCTCTTGGGGGGAGGGAGACTTTTATGATGATTGGAACGCTTTTTTTGAGCAGTGCGGCATTTCCTTTGTCAAGATTGATAATCAAAGCTCCCATCATTTTACCAAGGGAATGGCGCCCGTGGGGGAAATTGCGAAAGGGTATCATAGGCTGCTGGAGCGGTCTGCGAAGCAGCATTTCTCCGGTCAGCTGATCAATTGCATGGGGCTAGCACCGGAGGATATGTGGAATCGGCCGGAAAGCGCAGTGCTGCGTTGTTCGGATGATTTTCAGCCGGAAAACCGAGCCTGGTTTTACACCCACATTCTGCAATGCACCTACAATTCTCTTTGGGCAGGCGCCTTTGGCTGGTGTGATTACGATATGTGGTGGACGGACGACAGTCAGGCGGTGAAAAACAGCCTGCTCAGAGCGGTAAGCGGCGGGCCGGTCTATGTTTCGGATCCTTTGGGCAGAAGCAGAAAAGAGGTTCTGGAGCCTCTTGTGTTACGAGACGGAACGGTGCTGCGCTGCGACCGGGTGGGAATGCCCACAAAGGACTGCCTGTTTTCTCATGAGCCCGGGAGGGTGTTTAAGGTGCAAAATCGCTGCGGCGAGGGAGGCGTTATTGCGGTATTCAATCTGTATGACGCACAAGCTCGGGGAAGGGTTTCGGTGTCTGATATTGATGGGATAGAAGGGGATCAATTTGTGCTTTATGAGCATTTTTCCAAAACCTTTTCCATTGTTTCCAAAGAGGGGCAGGTGGAGATCTCGTTATCGGGACAGGATGCTGTGAAGCTGTTTTTGGCGGTTCCTTACCGCAATCAATTTGCCCCCATCGGCAATCCGGAAAAATATATTTCTCTCAAAACCATTCAATCGGTTCAGGGAGAACGGGTCAGGCTAAAAGAGCCGGGGCGGTGCGCTGTGGTAAAGAAAGGCGAGCTGCTGATACAGGAGCAACGTTCATAAAAAAGAAAGGCAGGAAAGCCATTTCGGCTGTTCCTGCCCGTTTTATGCTTGACTAAATTATTCTGCCGCCTTACCGTCAGAATAAACAACCTTTACCACAGGGCTGCCTACCACGTCCAGCTTGTTGTCTGTGATGGTCAGATAAGCTTCCTCGTTATTGTCCTTCACTCTGGGGTCGGACACGATAGAAATCTCTATGGTCTCGTTGTACTTGGTAATGGTGTTGCTGTTATTCACCCAGCTTCCGTCAGTGAAATAGGCGGTAACATCGTCATAGGTATAGGAGCCGTAATAGTTGACAGCCTTGTTGCGGAAGGCGATCAGGTGATCCTTGCCCATGGGCAGCAAAAGCTCTTCTCCCAGCTCGTAATAATAAACATTTTCCTCCTGAGGAAGCTCCTCATCCTCGATGGGAGAAACCTGATAGGTTTCCTCAAACAGATCTACCAGATTGGTATAGCCGTAATCGGGAGTGTAAATGATGGCAACCTCCATCTCCAGCTTTTCGCTCACATAGTAATCAACGGTGCAGCCAAAGGTTTCTGCCACAAAGCGCAGGGGAACATAGGTGCGGTCGTTCACCACCACAGGAGCAACGTCCAGTGTTACGGTTTCTTCTGTTTCCGCCGTTTTTACGGTAACATCCTCACTGCCGATAAACAGCTTGACCTCACGGCCGTCTTCAGAATCCTCCATAGTGGTCACTACCACGGAGTTTTCTTCTCCGTTCCAGATCACCTGAGCGCCCATTTGCTCAAAAATGCCCCGCAGACCAACCATGGTTCTGTCGTTGGAAAGGAACGGCTCAGCATCGCTTTCCACCTCTTCGTCATTGACCATGACGGCAATTACAGTTTCGTCCTCTTCGGCCAGAACACTGAAGCTGAAGCAGGATACTGCCAAAATCAGCGCTGCGGCCAAACAAAGAATTCGTTTCATTTTTAAAACCTCCAAACATTTTTTGTTGATCCGTTCAACAGAATGGAACGGATCTATCGATAAAACGCAATGCGCTTTATACCGTTTTAAGACCTAACAGAGCAGCCCCGTTATTCCAGTAAATATCCTGCTGCTCTGCAAGAGTAAGCTCCAGACTGTCAAGCAAATGCCGTTCCAGAGAAGGACGGTGCCAGGGACAGTCCGATCCAAACAAAAGCTTTTTCACCCCATGCCGCTCTATGATTTCTTGAGCCACCGCCTTGGGCATGGTGCCGTATCCAAAGGAAAGATCAAAATAAAGGGGCAATCCGCAAAGATGGGTAATCACCTCTTCGCCGCAGCAAAGACCTCCCCAATGAGCCGCCACAACGGGGGAATCAAACCACAGCAGTGCCTTCGCCATTTGCCGGGGCATGCAATGATAGGGTGCCCGAAAGCCGTAATCATAGCCGGCATGAAAAAGGGCAATCAAGCCCAAACGGGAAATTTTTCGGTAAATAGGCTTCATTTTGGGATCATCCACATCAAACCCCTGATATTCCGGATGAAATTTAACTCCTTTTAAGCCCAATTCTTTGATTCTGTCCAGCTCATCCAATACATCCTCTGCGTCGGGATGGACAGAGCCAAAGGCAACCAGCCGCTCCGAGTTCAGTTCCGCCGCAAAGCCATTGACTGACCTTTGCTGATGGGGAGAGGTGGCAATGTTTTGAACAACGCTGACTGTAATCCCATCTTGCTCCATACAGGCCAAAAGCCCTGATGCAGTACCGTCCGTACAGGGAACCAGCCCTCCCGCCGCATGGCTTAGCTGGGGAATGGCTCGGGGCGCCAGCTTGTCAGGAAAGCAATGGGTATGAAAATCAATGATCATTTGCCTCACCTCAATCCAATTCATTATAGCATAATTTGGGCATTTTGTCAAGGAAAAGCCCTAATTTGTCAAGCTGTCTCTGGTTTCATTGTCAATAATGGGGTAAAAATTTTAAAAAAGTGTTACTCTCAATATGCCGTCTTTGGGATGAGACATTTTGATTTTTTGCAGCCTTTCAACAAATCTTACAGCACTACAATGAGGGCAGGAAAACCGGTGCTCGGCCTCCTGTCCCGTAAAATTTATGATCGCTAAAAAAGGATGGTTCCACACCGATAGACAACAAAAAACAGGCGCCGATAAAAGACGCCTGTTTTTTTCATTTGTTAGATAGCGCGGGTTACCTTATTGGAACGGATACATCTGGTGCATACATACATAGATTTCGGCGTTCCCTTGTCAATTACACGGATTTTTCTGATGTTAGGCTTCCAGGTTCTGTTAGCTCTTCTATGGGAGTGAGATACCTTGATCCCAAAAGCGACACCTTTTCCGCAAACTTCACATTTTGCCATTTATCAAACACCTCCTACTGAGTTTTTCGTCCATTTATAAAACAGCGCTTATTATTATATCAGATTTTTTCTGTTTTGGCAAGAGTTTTTTGAAAATTTATTTGATAATCCGAATTCTGAAAACTCCTTCAATCTGCCGCAGCGCAGAAATGGTGTCTTCTGTTACGCTGTCGCTTTCGATATCCAGCATGGAATAAGCGTTTTCTCCCTTGGATTTATTGATAAAATTATCAATATTAATATGGAGATCCGCCAGAATTTTTGTGATCTGCCCGATCATATTGGGAATGTTCTGGTGCAGAATACAAAGCCGGATGGGTGTGGTGCGGGGAGCGGACACATTGGGGAAGTTAACGGAGTTTTTAATATTTCCGTTTTCAATATAGTCGCTCAGTTCCTTGGCAGCCATGACAGCGCAGTTGTCCTCCGATTCCGGAGTGGAAGCCCCAAGATGGGGGATGGTGATCACATTTTCCTGATCCAGCAGCGCTTCATTGGGGAAGTCGGTCACATAGCAGGCGACCTTGCCGGAAGCGGTAGCCTCCAGAATGTCCTCTGTATTGACCAGTTCGCCCCGGGCAAAGTTCAAAATCCGAACCCCGTCCTTCATGGCGGCGATGGTGTCCTTTGCGATGGTGTTTTTCGTTTCGTTATTCAAAGGAACATGAATGGTAATATAGTCAGACTGTTCAAAAATCTGATCCAAGGATTTTGCATGCTTAACCGCACGGGACATGCCCCATGCCGCGTCAACCGACAAATAGGGGTCATAACCGATCACGTTCATTCCCAGTGCGGAAGCGGCGTTAGCAACCAAAATGCCGATGGCACCCAGGCCGATTACGCCCAGGGTTTTCCCTTCAATTTCAGGTCCTGCAAACTGGCTTTTTCCCTTTTCCACCAGCTTTGCAACGCCGTCTCCTTCTCCCTTTAAGGTAGAGGACCATTTGACCGCCGGAACAATTTTACGGGAGGCCAGCAGCAACCCTGCAATGACCAGCTCCTTCACTGCGTTGGCATTGGCGCCGGGAGTATTAAATACCACAATGCCCTGCTGAGTACATTTGGGAATGGGAATATTGTTGGTGCCTGCGCCTGCCCGGGCGATTGCCAGCAGGTTCTGAGGCAGATCCATATCGTGCATTGCGGCGCTTCTGACCAAAATACCGTCCGGTTCGCTGATTTGATCGCCGCATTGGTAGGATTCGGGCAGGTGATCCAGCCCCACCTTTGCGATTTTATTTAACAATAAGATTTGAGCCAAAGGAAAAACCCCCTTCTATTTGTTGTTCATTTCAAATTGCTTCATGAATTCTACCAGCTTCACAACACCCTCTGTAGGCATTGCATTGTAAATGCTGGCTCTCATACCGCCCACTGTTCTGTGGCCTTTCAGATTGACAAAGCCGGCTGCCTTTGCCTCCTGAATAAACTTAGCGTTCAGCTCATCCTGACCGGTCACGAAGGGAACGTTCATCAAAGAGCGATCCTCCGGCACAACGGTACCATGAAACATCTTGGATTCATCCAGGAAATCGTATAAAATCTTTGCTTTTTCTCTGTTGACCGCTTCAATGGCCTTCACGCCGCCTAATTCCTTCAGCCATTCCAGCACCAGCATGCAAATGTAAATGGCATAGGTGGGAGGGGTGTTATACATAGAGCCGTTGTCCGCATGGGTCTGATAATTCAGCATGGTGGGAACGGATGCGTCTGCCTTGCCGATCAGATCCTCCCGGATGATGACAACGGTCAGTCCTGCAGGACCGATGTTTTTCTGCGCCCCTGCATACAGAAGGCCAAATTTGGAAACATCCAGCTCCTCGGACAGGACGCAGGAAGAAATATCAGCCACCAGGGGAACGCTTCCCGTATCCGGAAT
Organism: Clostridia bacterium; assembly: GCA_034117945.1. Classification (GTDB taxonomy): domain Bacteria; phylum Bacillota; class Clostridia; order HGM11514; family HGM11514; genus SIG438. The sequence goes on from JAXEOR010000160.1 coordinate 14,168, forward strand.
GACATTATATTTGGTGCCGTAAATGGTGTTGTTATAAGTAATGTGGAAATAATCCGCATCAGCCGAGAAGGAGGAGGGATCCACCTTGGGGATGTAATTAAACACCTTATCTTCGCTGGAGGCCAAAACATTGACCGTTCCGAATTTTTTGGCTTCGGATGCAGCCTTTTTTGCCCACTGGCCGGTGAGGATGGTATCCACCTTTTTGGATTTGCTCATCAGATTCAAGGGAATCATAGCAAACTGAGTGGAAGCACCGCCCTGGAGAAATAATACCTTATAGTTGGAAGGAATGTTCATCAGCTCACGGAACAGCTCCTCCGCCCGATTGATGATTGCTTCATAATCCTTTGAACGGTGGCTCATTTCCATAACGGACATGCCGCAGCCCTGATAGTCCAGCATCTGATCCGCTGCCTTTTTCAAAACCGCCTCCGGCAGCATGGAAGGGCCTGCCGAAAAATTATACACTCTACTCATTGCGTAAAACCTCCTATTTAATTGCCTTGCTATTTTGTGAAAAAAATAGCAAAATTATTGTGTTGTTTCTATTATACATCAAAAAAGTCAAAAGGTCAATTGCTTTTTTATACAAAGAATGGAATCCTAAGCTATTGTTTCACAACAGTATTTCGTTTAATTTTATTAGTGGTGGTTTTTTCAAATTCCTGCTCCCGCAAAATAATTTTAGAAATTCTCTTGTAAGAGGGCAGCTCGTGGCATGCTGCGGCAATATCCTGCTTCAGCTGCTGCTGGGGATCGGTAACGCCGGAGGCAGCCAGAGCTTCGGGAGAGCAGTAGATTTCAGCATACAGGGCATCCTCCAGCCCTGCCTGGTTTTGATGACCGTACACCACAACCTCGGTAACGTAATCAATGGCGGAAATCAGGTTTTCAATTTCCTCCGGGAAAATATTTTTTCCGTTATCCAGCACAATCAGATTCTTTTTCCGGCCGGTAATTACAAGCTGGCCTTTTTCATTTATGGTGCCGTAATCTCCCGTGCTGAACCATCCGTCAGGGGTGAGAACCTGGGCGGTTTGCTCCGGTTTTTTAAAGTAGCCCAGCATAACCACATCTCCCTTGACGCAGATTTCACCGATCCCGTCCTCATCCGGATCCTGAATTTTAATTTGACAGCAGGGCAGAGGAATTCCCACTGTGCTGCAATCGTTAAAATCATCCCGGTTGACGCTGACCAGGGGGGAGCATTCGGTAATGCCGTAGCCGTTGGTCAGGGAAATGCCGATTGCGTCAAAAAACTCTCCCAGCTCCGGCCGGATGGGTGCTCCGCCGCACACCAGCTTTCTTAAATGACCGCCGAACACGCTGTGAATGGAGGAGAAAAAGGTGCGGCGCAGATCAATGCCGATTTTCCGCAGCCCGTTGCTGACCTTGATCATGAGGCGCAGCTTGCCTTCTGCTCCTGTTTTTTTCGCATTTGCCCAAATTTTCTTATAAAACAATTCTACGAAAGCGGGCACAAGATAGATGTAATCCGGCTGATAATACACCATGTTTTTGGCGATGTTTTTTAAGCTGTCGTTGATGCAGACGGTAGAATGGTGGTGCAGCGAAACCAAAATACCCGAGACTGCTTCGTAGGTATGATTATAGGGCAGTACGGACAGGCCTCTGTCATAGATGGTGGAAACCTGCAGGCCGTAATATACGCTACTGACCAGGTTGTGCTCTGACAGCATTACTCCCTTGGCCATTCCGGTGGTTCCGGAGGTGTAGACCAGCAGCTTCATTTTTTGGGGATCCGAGGTTTGCTCCGTATAAGATCGATCCCCCTCCAGATACCGCTTTTCTCCCTGCTCCATCAGCAGGTGGTAGGATAAAAATTTACCGTCAGAACTGTTCTCCTCCCGGTCAATGCCGATAAAATAACGGATTTGGGGAAGCTGATCTGCATGCTCCATCAGCGCCTGCTCATATTTTCCGGAATAAAAGACAGCCTTGCTTTCGCTGTCATTGATCACATTGATGATGTCGCCCACAGGCAGCTCCTTATCAATGGGAACAAACACCCCGCTGCTTTTGAGAACGGTCAAATAACAGCAAATCCATTCGTAGCGGTTTTCGCTTAGAATGGCAATGTGATCCTCCTTCAGCCCCAGTCCTGCCAGAGCTGTTCCCAGGAAACAGGTTTGCTGTTCAAACTCACGGAAGGTAACACTGCAATCCTGCTTACCCTGCCGAAACCGAAAGGCGGTTTTGTCCCCGGCCTCCTGCACCGCTTTTTCCATCAGTTCTTTAATGGACGAAATCGGCTCAGGGGAAAAGAGAGAATAGCTTTTGTTTTTCATATTCAAAACTCCTTCTTGTTCATATGCTTTCATTATACTACTCTTTTCGTCTCTTTGTCAACCAAAACTCCCTTCTGTTTCCTAAAATGATATCAAAAGGATAAACCCATCTGAAAAAGAAGAGTTTATCCTTGTTAGAAATGAAGCTGCTTTTGTGAGCCAAGGGTGTTTTTTACCCGATCACCGGGGTAAAGGAAAAACGAACATGATAGTCCTTTTCCTTCAATTGGTAGGTCTGATCCAAAGCAGGGCCGCAGCTGGCGGAGCCTACGCCTGCCACAGCGGCGTCAATTTTCAAATAGGTGCAGTCCTCCATCACCAGCTCGTTGGTATGCCGTGCTCTTTCCAATTGCTGCGTGGAAAAATGGGAGGCGGTAAAGCAAAGATTCTCTCCCTCAAACACCAGTCCCGTACCTGATTCATCAGAAACAAGCAGCCACTGAACGCCGGTGTGCAGTCCGTGATTCTGGGGCTTGCAGTACGGCTCATATTCCTGGGATACCGTTGAGGAGTAAAGCCCCATTTTGGCGTGGGCCTTCATGTCGGGATAATTTTCCTTCGGCCCCATACCGAAATAGCGCAGCTGCTCCTGACCTGCAGGCAGGGTGAAATCAAAGCCGATTCGGGGCAGGAAAGGAACCTTGTCGGCAATTTGGGCATGTACAGCAACGGTAATTTTACCGGAGGCTTCTATCACATATTCCGTTTTGGTTCTGGCCAGCGGTCTGCGCCCCACAGCACCTAAGATTCCCTGTGAGCAAATTTTCACTGTTTGCGGGGTTTGCTCTTCCAATGCAATTTGGTAGACCTGATTGGTCAGGGTGTTAAAGTTTTCCGTATCGTGAATATGCAGTCCGTCGTCACACAGCAAAATTTTCCGTTCGTTATCAATGGAAGGCCGCCACACCGAAAGCTGCGGAATATGACAAAGCAATTCCACACCGTTCTTTTTCAGAGAGACAAAGCCCCCTTTTCTCATGGTGAATAAATAGCAGAAATCGCTCCCTTCTATGACCAGATTCTCCTGATCCAGGGCTGTAACGGATAGGTCGCTCTTTTCCTGAGGAGCAACGGGCTTTCTGACGGGAACCTCCAGCTTAAACTGCTTTGCCGCCGCCTCGTAGCCGGCTTTGCACCAGGGGGTATCCTTTCTTTCTGTCACGGACAAATTGAGGTAACAGCCCCACCGGCAGTCCTGGGGTAGCGAAAAGGGCAGGGTGATGACGGCTGTGGAATGGGGCTTGACGGCAGGCAGGGGGCGCCGCCCCTGATCAATTGCTTTTCCATCACAGCAAACCTCCCAAATCAGATCATATCGGTCGGCAGTGATAAAATCATGCATATTTTTGATTCTGATTTTGTGAGAGGACAGCTGTTCAAACAAAATAAACTGGTAAACATATTTCAGATTCAGCAAACCGGTATGAGGGGTGCGGTCGGGATAGCACAGGCCGTCCACGCAAAAATTGCTGTCATGAGGATATTCTCCGCTGTCTCCGCCGTAAGCATAATACTCCGTTCCGTCCTCGTCTGTTTTCAAAACCGCATGGTCGCACCACTCCCACACGCAGCCGCCGATCAGAGCGGGGTAACGGTAGAACAGATCCCAATACTCCTGCAAGCCCCCCGGGCCTACGCCCATTGCGTGGGCATATTCGCACAGGAAAAAGGGCCGGGGATCCTTGCGGCTGCGGGCAACTCGTTCTACCTCCTCATAGGGAGGGTACATTCTGCTGTAAACATCCGTCTTTTGAACGCCCTTGTCCGGCAGCAGGCCGGAGGATTCAAAATGAAGCAGCCGGGAGGGATCGCGCTGTCTGACATAGTCCCCCATAGCGTCATGGTTTGCGCCGTATCCGCTTTCGTTGCCCAGCGACCACATGATCACGCAGGGATGATTTTTGTCCCGTTCCACCATGCGCACCGCCCGCTCCAAAAAGGCTTCCCGGAATTCCGGCATGTCGGTAGGCCAGGTGGGATCGTAGCACTGATATTTGTATCCCTTTTCCCGCACGCAAAAGCCGTGCAGCTCCAGATCTGCCTCGTCCACCACATAAAAGCCAAGCTGGTCGCACATACGGTAAAATTCCGGATGGTTGGGATAGTGGGAAGTGCGGATGGTATTGATGTTGTGCTGCTTCATCAGCAGCAGATCCCGGCGCATATGCTCCATGGGGGTGTAATAGCCCAGTCGGGGGTGACTGTCATGACGGTTCACACCCTTTAGCTTCACAGCCTGTCCGTTGATCAGCAGAGCTCGGTTAGAGGCAATTTCGATCCGGCGAAACCCAATGGAAACAGGAATGGCCTCCTCCGGAGTTTCGATGATAATCGTATACAAATGCGGTGTTTCGGCGTTCCAGGGCAAAACCCGGTCAAAGGAAAAGTGAGCTTGTGTACCTACCTCAGCCTGCTGAGCCAGCAGGCATCCCTGAGGGTCATAGACAGATACATTGGCCTTGCAGTTTCCTTGTAATTCCACAGTAAGACAGGCGGAGCCGTCTTCCTTCAGCACCGGCTTTGCAAAGATATCGTCAATTCTTTTTTTGGCTCTTGCAAGAAGATACACATCCCGAAAAATGCCAGAATACCGGAAAAAGTCCTGATCCTCCAGATAGCTGCCGTCACACCATTTTAATACCTTGACTGCAATCCGGTTAAAGCCAGGGTGAAGGAGAGGGGTAATATCAAATTCACTTTGCAGGTGAGAGCCCTGGGAATAGCCTGCTTCTGTACCGTTTACATACAGAAAAAAGCAGGAGGAAACTCCCTCAAAGATCAGATGAACGTCCCGGGTCAGCTCATGCTCGGAAAGAAAAACGTCTGTTGCGTAAACCCCCGCCGGATTTTCCGCCGGAATGTGGGGAGGATCCACCGGGAAGGGATAGGTAATGTTGGAGTACATGATTTGATCATACCCGTAGCATTGCCAGCAGTCCGGCACCGGAATGGTGTTCCAGCCTGCAATTTCCGTGTCTTCCCGAACCAGCTCCTCCGGAACGTCCAGAACGGAATCAAAATATAAAAAGGACCAGTCACCGTTCAGCAAACGGTAGTAATCAGACTGCTCCTTCTGTAAGGTCATTGCCTGCTCAGGGGTGCGGTAAGGAAAATAATAGGCTCGCTGGGGGAGACGATATTTTTGCAGTACCTCCGGATTTTCCCATACATTTATTGACATATTTTTCACTCCTTTTCTTTTTTACGCGATCATTATACAATGAAACGAAAAAAAAATCAATAGAATTTTTTGAAAATTTCAAAAATGCTATTGACAAAATCTCGATATATTGTAAAATAGTAATATAGACTAAAAAATGCGGAGGATTTTGTGTGAGAGTCATATCCGGCTGCGCTCGTGGTACCAAGTTGAAAACGATTTCCGGTATGGATCTGGTTCGCCCTACGGCTGACAAGGTGAAGGGTGCCATGTTTAACATGATTCAGTTTTCCGTTGCCCAGGCAGACGTGCTAGATTTGTTCTGCGGTTCCGGCGCTTTGGGGATTGAAGCCCTGTCAAGAGGGGCGGCTCATGCAACTTTTGTGGACGGTTCTCTCCGTTCTCTCCGTGTGACTGAGGACAATTTGAAGCAGACGCATCTGAGCCACATGGCAACCTTGATCCGGGCAAACTGGGAGGCATTTTTTCGGGATTGCAGAAAGCGGTATTCTATTGTGTTTGCCGATCCGCCCTATGCAATGCAGGTGCTTCCTGAGCTGCTCAGCTTTTGTAGCCCGGTGATCGCTCCGGGGGGCTTTTTGGTGTATGAATGCGCCAGAGAAACTCCTGCTGCCGAACATGAAGCATTTGTGCTGTACCGCCATTCTTTTTACGGAAGCACGGGCGTAATGATTTATCAGAGGAGAGAGACCCTATGAAAACCGCAGTATATCCCGGGAGCTTTGACCCGGTAACCAACGGGCATTTGGACATCATTGAGCGCTCCGCTAAAATTTTCGACCGGGTGGTAGTGGCGGTGCTGCATAACAGCGCAAAGCATCCTGCCTTTACGGTAGAAGAAAAGCTGGACATGCTCCGTATGGTGACAGATCATCTCCCCAATGTGGAAATTGACACCTTTGACGGACTGCTGGTGGAATATGCGGCATTAAAGCAGGCGCAGACCATTATCAAAGGCCTTCGGGCTGTCTCAGACTTTGAATACGAGCTTCAGATGGCCATGGCAAACCGCAAGCAAAATCCTGAGATTGAAACATTATTTATGATGACCAGCACGGATTACTCATTTTTAAGCTCCAGCATTGTACGGGAGCTGGCTTACCATCACGGTAAGCTGGAGGGTATGGTTCCGGATCGGATTATACCTTTTATTGATCAAAAGCTATCTAAACAGAAACCGAAAGGGGAATAAAAAGCATGGATTTGTTGGAATTGATTGATGTTTTGGAGGAAACGGTTGAGAAGGGGGCTTCCATTCCGCTGTCCGGAAAAAGCTTGATGGACAAGGAAGAATTGCTGGACTTAGTTGAAGAAATCCGTTTAAAGCTGCCGGAAGATCTGAAGCAGGCCAGATGGGTCAAGGAAGAGCGGCAGCATATTCTGCATGAGGCTCAGGAGGAGGCTGACGGGATTATTGCAGACGCAAAGGCCAAGGCCGAGGAACTTGTGATGGAAGAAGAAATTGTGGTGCAGGCTCAGCAAAAAGCGGAGGAAATTGTGGAGCAGGCGCAGGATAACGCCCGGGAGATCCGCGAGAGCATGATGCAATATACTGATAGTCTGCTGGCCAAGGTAGAAGAAATTATTATTGACAGTCAGGATGTGCTGAACCGTTCCTTAAACGGTGCAAAGGAATCCTTGAATACCATCAATGACGCATTGGATTTGATTGACGATAACAGAAAGGAAATTCAGGAGTCTCACAATTAAGAGGAGCCAAGAAAAGCCGGGTTCCCATTGGAGATCCGGTTTTGGGTGTTTGTCTTTGCCTTTTCGGATTTGCTGTCTTTCCATAGTGTGATAAAACAGAAAGCGGCAAATATCCTGCAACAAGAAGCTGCTGTCTCGTGCATAGAGACGGCAGTTTCTTTTTTGTTACATTCTTTCGAAATAAAACTGTATTGAAACAGAAAAAAAGTTTTAATAATTTTGTAAAAAAAGATTGACAACAGATCGAAAAGAAGATACAATATATAATAAAGATTGAGAGGGATACTACAACAGGTTGTGGCTTGGAGCGAGAAAGGAAGGGACTATGAAAAAAATAACAGCAATGGTTTTGGGACTGGTTCTGTTGTTGGGAATGATGCAGGTAAGCTGCTTTGCGGATTCCGGGGAAAAGCTGCCGGTTTCCTTGCTGAATGAGGGCAAATTTTCTGTCTCGCTATCAATTGAGGGAATGACCGGCCAGTCGGAGCTGATGAAGGCCGACTGTGTTTCGGGAAAGGTGACCGTATCCAATCAGTCGGGAGGAGCCG
>JAXEOR010000161.1:0-3305 GCA_034117945.1 Clostridia bacterium
CCGCTGATGATAGGGGTGGCCATGGACGTACCGCTTAATTTGGCATAGGCATTGCCGGGATAGGTGGAGTAAATATCCACCCCTGCGGCGCACAGCTCCGATTCATACCCGGCGGAGCTGAATTCTGTTGATCTGCGGCTGGGATCCACCGCAGTTACGGCAATGGTTTGGGGGAACTTTCCGGGGTAGCCGATGGTGTTGCGCCGCCGGCTGCCTTCGTTTCCCGCAGCGCAGATCAGGGTAATGCCACTGGCGTTGGCGGCCTTTAAAATTTCTTCATAGCCCTTGGAGGGATCGTCAGAGGAAAAAGACATATTCACAATTTGAACCCGCTTGCGAATCATCCATTCCAGACTTTGATAAATGGCGGGGAATTCTGCGTTTCCGTTGGCGTCGAAGGCCTTGGCCGCATAGATGCTGCAGCCGGGTGCCATGCCCACTACACCCGTTCCGTTTTTCCGTGCCCCTATGATGCCTGCCACGTGGGTTCCGTGGCCGTTGTCATCTTGGGGAGAACGGACGCCTGAAACAAAGCTGACGGCATCTGCGATTCCCTCTGCCAGATCCCTATGTCTTAAGTCGATGCCGGTATCTATGATTCCAACCCGGACTCCCTCCCCCGTTACCTCGCCCCATTCCAGAGGAGCCCCCGCCATGCGGATGCCGTAATCAATCACTTCCCTTGGCTGTTGGGATTTGATCTGGATAATTTTATAATCAGAAATCCGGTACATGGTACCTCCTTATACAAAAGGGGCTGCTGCGGGGCAACAGTCCCTCCTTTTTTTCATACCAAGATAGGCTGGATTTGCCTGCCCTGTAAGGCCTGCTCCAGCGTGGGCAGGATCAGATCCATATGCGCTACCAGGGAATCCGGTTTTTGAAGGGGAGCGTCCTGGCCGAAGGGAACCAGATAGACCCGCCTTGTATTTGCCAGCATACCGATGTTTTTTCCGCTGGCGCCAAAGCCGTCATTGGTGGAAATGGCTACGATCAGCGGATTGCCGTTTCGCAGGCTGGCCTTGGCCGCCATGGCAACGCAGGAATCGGTCATGCCGTTTGCAATTTTTGCAATAGTGTTGCCGGTGCAGGGAGCCACAATCATGGCGTCTACCAGGTTTTTCGGGCCAATTGGTTCGCTGTCCCGGATGGTATGAATGACGGTATGTTTTGTAATGGTTTCAATGGTTTTGATAAAATCCTCTGCCTTCCCAAACCGGGTGTCTGTCTGATAAGACATTTCAGACATAATGGGCAGGACGTTGTAGCCTGCGTCCACCACCGCCTGTATCTGGGGCACTACCTTGGCAAAGGTGCAAAAGGAGCCGGTAAGTGCAAAGCCCACCGTAATGTTCTCCATTTCTTTTTCTCCGTTCTACCGCTTAAGCGGCGTTTATTTATTTACCTTCTTGCTGTTCCTGTAACAAATGAAGAACGGTATTCTTGATGATCACTCCGGCGGTCAGCGGCGCAACCTTTCCCGGCAAAGAAAGAGCCCAGACCGCATGACGGCCCAGCTCCTTGGCGGCGGTAAAATCCATGCCGCCGGGCTTAGAGGCCAGGTCGATCAACAGAACATCCTCTTTGGTTTTTTCAAGCAGAGTTTTGGGCAGCAAAAGGGCGGGGGCGGTGTTGAAGATTGCGTCAAATTCCGAAAGATGCGGCTCTAGCCCGGACATGGGCAGGGAATGATAGCCGTAAGTCGAAATCCAGGCCAGATCTGCCGGGCGGCGGGCAGCGCAGGTCACCCGGGCACCGATGCCGGCCAGCATATGTGCCAGCACCTTGCCGATTCTCCCAAATCCCAAAATAAGGCAGCGGGAGCTGTGAAGGGTGATTGGAAGCTCCTCCATGGCGATGGCGATAGCCCCCTCCGCCGTCGGAATGGCATTCAGCACATTCAGCTCCTCCCGTTGAAAATAATCCACAAATTTGCAGCCGTGCTTTTTGGCACAGGCGAGCAGATTGGGGCCTGCCTTTCCTCCTGTGTACAAGGGCACTTTGTATTGAAACAGCTCATCAAAGGTGAGTTCAGTCCATTGATTGCGAACGGTGCGGTCATCAGCAGAAACGGGCAGGGGCAGCAGCACCACATCTGCATGCGCCATGGCTTCCTCCAGCGAGCCTGCTGGATGAATATTTGCGTGAAGGGGACAGGCCCGTTCTGTCAGATAGCAGCATACGGGATAGCCCTCTTGTGCCAGCGCGTTGGCCGCCGCTATTTGCCGCAGATCCCCGCCGATGACGGTAAATGCCGGTTGATTCATCAAGTTAACCTCCTCCCGGAATCTCCTTTGGGATTCCTTACACCCTATTGTATGCAAAGGGCAGGGGATGGGTGAATTTTGAACGGAAAATTTGAATTTGAAAAAAAGAATGAAAAGATTGTGTGGTAAAAGTGACTAAAAAACATGATTTAAATTTGTGTCATCTGTATATTGAATACGGATTTATTTTATTATATAATTAAAGAAAGTGATTGATAAAGGAGATGTACAAGTATGAAAAAAACAACGAGTCTTTTACTGACCCTGCTGCTGGTGCTTTGTACCATGTGCAGCGTAACGGTAATGGCGGAGGAAGCCCCCGTGATTACTGACGCATACATCGGCGGCTTTCCTGTGGTAGGAGAGTACCTGCATGTGGTGGTTGACGGCACCTATAACGGCGCGGCCTTTGAAGAAAGCTTGGATACATCCGGGAGTTATGTTGTTTCAGCTACTTATCAGTGGCAGTACGGGGAAGGGGAAACCTGGACAGACGCTACCTCCCTGACCCAAGCAAATCGTATCTGTGCGGTTAACTCTTCCATGGTGGACAAATACGTTCGCTGTATTGTAACGCCCAAGGTGGGGGATGTAACAGGAGCACCTGTTACGGTGACCTTCCCCAACAAAATTTCCGCTACGGGAAACTGGGTGAAAACGGTGCAGAGGGAAATTACCTTTGATTCCGAAAGCGATCTGGATCTGTTCCAGCAGCGTGCCTCCTGCACTCTGTCTTACGATGCAGACAAAAAGGCGATGAAGATCAGCGATTGGCCCCTGTCCGAGGATGTGATCAATAACGGTAACGTTGGTTGGACGGTGAAATTCCCTGTTACTGCAAGAACCGATTCCGTTTTAACCTTTCAATTTGATCATTATACCGATCAGGGTAAGGTAAACTATATGCAAATGGGTCTGGAAGGCTCCGGCCTGCTCTTTACTTCCAAAACCGTGATTGACGATCCGGTTCGGGGCGGATTTTATGCAAATCCCCACGTGGCCAGCACCTCTGCTACTGCAGCAATATCCCTGAATATT
>JAXEOR010000162.1:0-5619 GCA_034117945.1 Clostridia bacterium
TGGGGGATGAGCAGGACATCGTCAAAGGTAATGCCTTCCATAATTATTTTTTCATCCGTCATCGTTATGATTTCTCCTTCCCTAAGATAAAAATATATTATTTCAATTATAGCAGAGCTCTTTGGGAATGTCAAGAAAAATGCGGGATATTTTTTCTTTTGTTAATTCTCAAAGTGAATTTCACTGTGGTATTTATCTTGAGAATTAACTTTCGCATTATTTCCAGCCTATTTTCTTTGAAAGTGTTGACATTGATTCAAAAAAAAGATATAATATAAAGGATATTATGGATAATTTATGATTAAAATGAAATAGAAGAAGCAAACGGAGGTTTCACATGGATTTTGCAACACACCACAGAACCCATACCTGCGGGGAACTGACCACAGAGCAGGTCGGGCAGCAGGTCACATTATGCGGCTGGATTTCTAACATCAGAGATCACGGCGGCGTTATTTTTCTGGATTTGCGGGATCAGTACGGAACGACCCAGGCGGTACTGGGGGATGATTCCCTGCTGGAGGGCATTTCCCGGGAGACGGTGGTTTCCCTTTCCGGTTCGGTCAGAAAGCGGGATGAGGAAACGGTAAACCCTAAAATTGCTACCGGCCGGGTAGAGGTTGCGGTTTCACAGCTGCACATTTTAGGCGGCGTATATCAGCCCCTCCCCTTTGAGGTGGCCTCCTCACAGGAAACAAAGGAGGAGGTGCGGCTGAAATACCGCTTTTTAGATCTGCGCAACGAATCGGTTCACAGCCGCATTGTCAAACGCTCTCAAATCATTTCTCATCTGCGCAAAAAAATGGAGGAGCATGGGTTTTTGGAGGTGCAAACTCCCATTCTGTCTGCTTCCTCTCCGGAGGGAGCCCGGGATTTTCTGGTTCCCAGTCGGAAATATAAGGGGCAGTTTTATGCGCTGCCTCAGGCACCCCAGATTTTTAAGCAATTGCTGATGGTGTCCGGCTTTGACCGGTATTTTCAGATTGCCCCCTGTTTCCGGGATGAGGACGCACGGGCGGATCGGTCGCCGGGAGAGTTTTATCAGCTTGATTTTGAAATGGCCTTTGCTTCTCAGGAGGATGTATTTGCTGTGGCGGAGGATGTATTATCCGATACCTTCCGTACCTTTGCGCCCCAAGGTGCTGTGGTCGACAGCGCTCCTTTTGTGAAAATCCCTTATCGGGAGGCCATGCTTCGGTACGGAACGGACAAGCCTGATTTGCGAAATCCTTTGGAAATTATTGATGTGTCCGAAATTTTTACCCGCTGTACCTTTGCCCCCTTTAACGGGAAAATTGTCCGGGCTATTCGGCTTCCTCAGGGGGGAAAACAGCCGAAAAGCTTTTTCAAAAGCATGGAAGAGTTTGCCCTTTCTATCGGCATGAAGGGGTTAGGTTATGTCAAATGCGGAGCTGATTTTGAGCTGGCCGGCCCAATCGCTAAATTTATGCCGGAGCCGGAGCAAAAGGAGCTGATCGCTCAGTCCGGCATTGAAGAAGGGGACGTATTGTATTTCATCTCCGATTCTCCCAGGATTGTCGCCCAGCTGGCGGGGCAGATCAGAACAGAGCTTGCCAACCGGCTGAATCTGATTGACGAAAACCAGTTTAAATTCTGTTTTATTGTAGATTTCCCCATGTACGAGCGGGAGGAGGAAACAGGAAAAATCATTTTTACCCACAACCCCTTCTCTATGCCTCAGGGGGGCATGGAGGCGCTGGAAACCAAGGATCCCTTGGATATTCTGGCCTATCAGTACGACATTGTGGTCAACGGAGTGGAGCTGTCCTCCGGGGCGGTGAGAAACCACGATCCCAAAATTATGGTGAAGGCCTTCTCCATTGCGGGCTATTCGGAAGAGGACATCAAAGAGAAATTCTCTTCCCTGTATCATTCCTTCCAGTACGGTGCTCCTCCTCATGCGGGAATGGCGCCCGGTGTGGATCGGATGGTTATGCTGCTGACAGGGCAGCAGAATATCCGGGAGGTGATTGCATTCCCCATGACCTCTACTGCGCAGGATCTGCTGGTAGGTGCGCCGAATCAGGTGAGCGAGCAGCAGCTGCGGGAGGTTCATATTAAAATCAGATAAAAGGGAGGTTTGGACATGATCGAAAAAGAAGAGGTAAAAAAGCTTGCAAAGCTGTCCAAGCTGAGTTTTACGGAGGAAGAAATAGAAAAGCTAACGGTGGATATGCAGTCCATCGTTTCCTTTGCGGATATGATCAGCAAGGCGGAGTTTGCGCAAAAAGAGGGCATTGCCCCCGATTCTCTCCAGCCCTTGCGTGAGGATACGGTGATTCCTTCCTATCCCAGAGAAGAAATTTTGAAAAACGCTCCCACGCCGGAGGACGGGTTTTTTAAGCTGCCAAGGAGGAACGGATGATGGAAGGTAAAATCAAAAAACTGCACCAAAAGCTGACGGCTCGGGAATTTTCAGCTGTGGAGCTGACGCAGCAATACTTAAATGCGGTCAAGGCTCATGACCAAGCCCTTCACTCCTATGTGGCTGTGACGGCGGAGCAAGCCCTGGAGGCGGCAAAGCGAACCGATCAAAGAATTGCAGCAGGAGAAGAAATCGGTCTGCTGGACGGGATTCCTATGACGGTGAAGGACTGTATTTCCACCAAGGGGATTTTAACCTCCTGCGGATCAAAAATATTAAGCAATTATTACCCTGTGTTTGACGCCTTTGCAGTAGAACAGCTAAACAAAGCCGGGGCAGTGCTGCTGGGAAAAACCAATATGGACGAATTCGCCATGGGCTCTACCTGCGAATCCTCTTGGTACGGTCCCACCAAAAATCCCTTTTCCCCGGAGCATGTGCCGGGGGGAAGCTCCGGCGGCGCAGCGGCCTCGGTAGGAGCGGATCTGGCGGTGTACGGCCTGGGATCCGATACAGGCGGCTCTGTGCGCCAGCCCGCCAGCTTTTGCGGCACGGTGGGACTAAAGCCCACCTATGGCTCCGTCTCTCGGTTTGGGCTGATCGCTTACGCCTCCAGTTTGGATCAGATCGGCGTTTTGGCGCAGGGAGTGGAGGACGCGGCGGTGGTCTATGACGCCATCTCCCAATATGATTGCCGGGACGCTACCTGCAGCAATCATCCCAGAATTTCCTGCCAGCAGCAATTGAATCAAAGCCTGAAGGGAATGAAAATCGGGGTGCTGACCAATCTGTTTGAAGGACTGAATCCCGAAATTGACGGCTTGCTCCGGGCAGCCTTGGAGGAATTCCGTTCCCAGGGAGCGGAAATTACGGAGATTACCATTCCCCAGTTTGAATTGGCACTGCCGGTGTATTATATTCTGGCCTGTGCGGAGGCTTCCTCCAATCTGTCCCGGTACGATGGTGTGCGGTACGGCTACCGGGCCCCTGAGTTCGAGGGAGTAGAGGATATGATCGTCAAAACCCGGGATCAGGGCTTTGGCGTGGAGGTCAAGCGGCGAATTATGCTGGGCAATTATGTGTTAAGCTCCGGCTATTTTGACGCTTATTATAAACGGGCACAGCGGATGCGGGAGGTCATTAGCCAGTCCTTTGGAGAGGCATTCTCTCAGGTAGATCTGCTCTTTGGTCCTACGGTGGCTTCCACCGCCTTTCGGCTGGGAGAATTGAGCGATCCGGTTTCCATGTATTTAACCGACCTTTGTACCGTAACGGTAAACATCTGCGGTCTGCCTGCCATCAGCGTTCCCTGCGGATATGATAAGGAGGGACTGCCGGTAGGGCTGCAGCTGATCGGTAACAAATTCTGCGAGCATACAGTGTTAAACGCCGCTTACCAATATGAGCAGGCGGCATGGAAAACCATGTACCGCAAGCCGGTGATAGGAGGGGATACGGTTGCAATATGAAATGGTGATTGGACTGGAGACACATGTGGAGCTGTCTACCAAAACAAAAATTTTCTGCGGCTGTACCACAGCCTTCGGCGGGGAGCAGAATACCCATTGCTGTCCTGTTTGCGTGGGACTGCCGGGTTCACTGCCTAAGCTAAACCGGGCGGTGGTGGAATATGCCATCAAAGCGGGTCTGGCAACCAATTGCCAGATTGCTACCGTGTCCAAAATGGATCGAAAAAATTATGTATATCCCGACCTGGCCAAGGCCTATCAGATTTCTCAGTTTGATTATCCCTTGTGCCTAAACGGTCATATTACTTTGTCCGACGGACATACTATCCGTTTGAACCGGATTCATATCGAGGAGGACGCAGGCAAGCTGGTGCATGAGGGCGGAGAAATCTTTGTGGATTATAACCGGGGTGGCGTGCCCTTAATTGAAATTGTAACCGAGCCGGATTTCCGCTCTCCAGAGCAGGTACGGGAGTATCTGGAGCAGCTGCGGCTGACGATGAAGTATCTGGATGTGTCCGACTGTAAAATGCAGGAAGGCTCCATGCGGTGCGATGTGAATATTTCCATCCGGCCTAAGGGGAGCGATACCTACGGCACCCGGACGGAAATCAAAAACGTCAATTCCCTTGCTTTTATCGTAAAAGCCATTCAGGCGGAGTTTGAGCGGCAGGTGGACGCAGTGGAAAACGGCGAGAAAATCGTGCAGGAAACCCTGCGCTATAACGAGGCAGACAATTCCACCGAAAGCATGCGGGGCAAGGAGGATTCCAACGATTATCGGTATTTCAGAGATCCCGATTTGCCGATCGTTACCGTTTCCAAGGAGGAAATTGACCGTCTGCGGGATAGCTTGCCGGAGCTGCCGGCAGCCAAAGCGGCTCGGTATCAGCAGGACTGGGGCATTTCTTCCAAGGACTGCGAGCAAATTACCAGATACGCTAAAGTTGCGGCCTATTTTGAGACGATGGCAGAGCTGTCCGGGGCACCCAAGCTGTGCGCCAATGTGATGCTGACGCACCTGTTCCGGTATCTGGATAACGAGGAAGAAAAGGAAGCGGCAGAATTTGCGGTTAGTGCTGAGGAAGTAGCCAAGGTGATCAAAATGATTCACAGCGGCGAAATTTCCAACAATTTTACCAAAAAGATTATTGACGCTATGATGGAACAGGGTAAGCCCTTTGACCAGCTGTTTGATAAGTCGGAGTTTGCTGCAGTGGATACCGGTGCCATTGAGCCAATTGTGCAAAAAGTGATTGACGGTAATGAAAAAATTGTAGCTGATTTTAAAGGCGGCAAGGAAAAGGCTATCGGTGCTTTGATCGGAATGGTCATGAAGGAAACCCGGGGCAAGGCAGACGCGAAAACGGTAGAGTCCATGCTGCGGGAAAAAATGAAATAGAGCGGTATCAAAAAGGCGCTTTGACAAAATGAGTTTGCCCAAGCGCCTTAAATTTTTTATTTTTGAAATCAAAGAAAACAGGAGAATAAAGCCGAAAAGGAAAGAAATAGGCTGTTATTGCTTGCTTTTTTGAAATAACAAATCTTGCTTCATTTGAGAAAATAAGATACAATAGACTAATCGGGGTGTAGCGCAGTTGGTAGCGCGCCTGCTTTGGGAGCAGGATGTCGCAGGTTCGAATCCTGTCACTCCGACCATATCGAGTGTTCATAACGTGTATGAAGTTATGAACACTCGATTTTTTGTTTTTATGCCGTTTTGGTTGTTCTTAAGTACTCAACCTCAACACCTTGCCCCCTTCC
>JAXEOR010000163.1:0-5807 GCA_034117945.1 Clostridia bacterium
TCGTTGAATATGTTCAGAAAAAACGCTTTAGCAATACACAACAATTACAAAGAGCAAACAAAACACAAAAAATCTATCAAGAAATTTATGTTATCCTGTCTGCTCAATGATAATGCTTTTCTTGATGTAATAAAACTGTAACAAACTATGAAATTTCCGTGACCGTCTTTCCACGGAAATTTCATAGTTTGTTACAATAATATTACAACAGGCTTTTTCTGCATTATTTTAATAAAAATGCGCCCAAAAATGTAAATTTTCATTTTGAGATTGTATTTTAAGCTTAAATTAAAATGTAAAAAATGGCTTAAATACTTATGTTACCATTTTGTAATAATCCGTGAAATTTCCGTGTAAAATTGTTTTTTGATATTGACATCCTGTTTGTTCTGTGGTATAATTGCCCCGAAAATAGAACCTTTTTATGGTTTTTGTAAATGGAGGCAAATCATGAAAACTTATTCAGGAGCAAACACAAAAGAAATTTCCTTTCCCTTGGGCGGGATCGGTACCGGATCTATCGGTCTGGGGGGAAACGGCCGACTGAAGGATTGGGAAATTTTCAACCGTCCTTCTAAGGGGTCATCCAACGGCTATTCCCATATTGCGGTCAAGGTGTCAAAAAGCGGCACTATGGTAGACGCCCGGGTGCTCAACGGTGATTTAAACGATACCAGTCTGGTCGGGCAATACTCAAAAGAAAGGTTTTGCGGTTACGGCTTTGGCCCCGGCGGCGGTACCATGGCAGGTTTTCCTCATTTTAAAAGCTGCACCTTTCAGGGGGAGTTTCCTTTGGCTAGGCTCACCTTTGCAGACCCTCATTTTCCCGGTCAGGTAACGCTGGATGCCTTTAATCCGCTGATTCCGCTCAATGACAAGGATTCATCCATTCCCGCTGCGTTTTTTGAAATCACCTGTCATAACCCCACCCAGGAGACTCTGGAATATACTGTTTGCTTTACGGTGAAAAACCCCTTTGATCAATCCGTTAACCGAACGGTTGCAAGCAACGGCATTTTGATGGAGCAGACTCAGTTTCAGCCGGATGAGATCGGCTTTGGCCAGCTTTGCCTTATGACCGATGCCCCCAATATCGCCGCACAGCCCTACTGGTATCGCGGAAGGTGGCAGGACGCAATCGAAACCTTTTGGCGCAACTTTACAGAATGCGATACTCTGCCTCAGCGACAGTATGATCAGCCCGGTCGGCAGGATCACTGCTCATTGGCAGCGGTTCTCTCTGTTCCGGCAGGGGAAAGGAAAAGCTGCCGGTTTGTGCTGAGCTGGAACATTCCTAACAATTATAATTACTGGAATCCGGAGCAAATTGACGGAAAGGATGTGTCCTGGAAAAATTATTATGCTATTCTGTTTCCCGACGCCGTCAGCTCCGCCTCCTACAGCTTAAAGGAATATACCCGGCTGTTTGAACAGACAAAGGCTTTTCATGACGCTTTGTTTTCCTCTACGCTGCCGCCTCAGGTGCTGGATGCGGCCTCTGCTAATTTATCCACCCTCAAAGGGCCTACTGTGCTCCGCCTGCCCGACGGCACCTTTTACGGCTGGGAAGGCGCTCATGAACTGGTCGGCAGCTGTGAAGGAACCTGTACCCATGTTTGGAATTATGCCTATGCCCTTCCTTTTTTGTTTCCCGCTTTGGAGCGGAGTATTCGAGACAGCGATTTTAAATATAATCGGGACGAAAACGGCAGAATGCAGTTTCGCATGAATCTTCCCTTAGGAAGAGAGCCCTTTACCCGCCGAGCCTGCGTTGACGGACAGATGGGCGGCATCATCAAAACCTATCGGGAATGGAAGCTGTGCGGAGACGATGAATGGCTGAAACAAAACTGGGAGGGTGTGAAGCAATCCCTGGAATATGCCTGGTCGGATCAGAATGAGGACGCATGGGACCGAAACCATGACGGCGTTTTGGAAGGCCGGCAGCATCACACACTGGACATGGAGCTGTTTGGCCCCTCCTCCTGGCTGCAGGGCTTTTATCTTGCCGCTTTGGCTGCCGCCGCTGAAATGGCGGAGTATCTGGGAGATCCTGCCGCATCGGAATACCGCGCTCTGTTCCGCCAAGGAAAGGCCTGGTCGGATCAGCATTTGTTCAATGGCTCTTATTACATCCAAAAAATCGACTTGGCAGATAAAAGCATCCTAGAGCGCTTCGGGGAGGAGGCGGTTGCGTCTTACTGGAACGAGGAGGCTAAGGAAATCAAATATCAGATCGGAGAGGGCTGTGAAATTGATCAGCTGCTAGCTCAGTGGCATGCCAATCTTTGCGGTCTGGGAGATATTTTTGATCCTGCTCAGCGAAAACAGGCGCTGCATGCCCTCTATCAGAATAATTACAAGCCCTCTGTGCGGGAGTTTTACAACCCTTGGCGGCTGTTTTGTCTTAATGACGAGGCCGGAACGGTGATTTGCGACTATCCTCAGGGCACCAAAAAGCCCGCTCTTCCGGTTCCTTACTGCCAGGAAACTATGCACGGATTTGAGTATGCCCTGGCCGGGTTGATGATCAGCGAGGGCATGATTGAGGAAGGGCTGACCATTGTGTCTGCCGTTCGGGATCGGTATCAGGGAAACAACCGTAACCCCTGGAACGAAATAGAATGTGGGAGCAATTACGCCCGCTCTATGGCCAGCTGGGCTCTTCTGCCCATTTTTTCCGGGTTCCGTTTTGATATGGTGAAAAAGGAGATTGGGTTTGCTCCCGTTCTTACCGGAGATTTTCAATGCCTGTGGAGCGTTGACTCCGCCTGGGGAACCGTCTCCATCAACAGTGAAGGAGCAGAGCTGACCCTACTGGGCGGCCGGCTGACGCTGAACAGCCTGTCCCTTCCCTTTGATCAGGGGGAGGTAACGGCAGACGGAAAGCCCGCCTCCTTCCCGGTGACCTTTCAGCATACCTTGACGGTAAAAAGAAGATAATCAGAGAAATAGACAAGACCTCCTGAGGCGATCCCACAGGAGGTCTTTTCATGTGCAAAGATTCAAATTTTGGTTAAGAAACAAAGAGCTTTTCGATCAGATCGTTGACCTGCTCCCGAAGATTTAGGAGATACTCGGAGGATTTGGGATACCGGTCAAAGGTAACGGTGCCGGCCTGGTCAATCAGGTGAACAATCTCTTCCCGGGGCATTTTTGCTTCCAGCAAGGACAGAGCCCGCATATCCTGCAGCCCGTGATAGAATACCTTTAGCCTTAAGGAGGGCAGGGCAGAACCATCTGCTCCGGGGTAGACGGAAAAAGCGTCTCCGGAGGGGAACCCACAGGCTGCGTCTGTCACCTGATAAGGATTGATGGGGAACCGGGAAAACTGGGAATAATAAAAATTATAGCCCCAGTGCAAAAATCCTTCTACCTGATATTTGTACAGCTGGACGCCCATGATCCTGTTCCGGTAGGAGGGCATGGCGAAAAAACGGTTGGACACCTTTTCCCCCTGACTGCAGCAGTAATAGGTCCATAAATGATCCATTCCCAAAAAGGGCTCAATATGATTGCTGGAGGGGATGGGGTGCTTGACCACTCCCTGCTGATAAAATTCATAATTTGACAGGGCGTCAATCACCTGAAAGCCTTCCAGATAGGGTGAAATCGACTGGGAGGCTCTGCGGTAATATTCCAGATCCTCCATCCTAGGTTCGTCGGAGATATGGAAAAGGGTAACCTGATCGATTTTCTCCTCCCGCAGCACCCGGGTTAATTCCGGCAAAAAGGCCGCCAGAAAACTTTGATACTGCTCTGACAGGGCATCGGTGTCCCATCCGAAAATCCGTTTTTGCTCTCCGTTCACCCGGGCGATAATTTTAGGCGTAGATCGGGCGCCCCACTGGGTAAACAAATGGGAAATTTCAAAATAACGGATCCCGCATTGTTTGCACATTACAATCCAGCGGCGCAGTTTGTCAAATCCAAATCGGTAGTTTCCGCCCTCCAAAATCACATCTACCAGCTGAATGGTGGGTCGTTCTCCTCCCACCTGGGTATCCAATGGCGGTGTGAAAATCGGTGTCAGCAGCATATTTATCCCGTGCTGTACCGCTGTTTTGATAAACTGTTCCAGGTGGCGCCAGTGAGACTCGCTCCAAACCTCCTCCTGATAATATGTAGCAATACAGTCCCCGTGAAACCATTGCGTAAATTTCAGGGTCTGTTCCGGAAGGGAAACGTCAATCACCTTCAGCGTAAAGGTCACCTGCTGATCCACTCCCTTTTCCGGATTCTCAAACCGAACCGTAACCGGGAACTCTCCCGCCTTTTCCGGCCGCAGACAAACCCAGATGGCCTGAGCAAATTGGGTTCCCCGCACCCGTACCTGCTGAATAGGCAGCAAAATATCCGGAAACAAGCCGGGCTCGTAGGTGAGATAATCCTGATCCTGCACCGTTGGGTAGCAGGGCAGCTGAGACGGAACATTGCCTACCAAAAACAACTCCGCCGCCGGCTCTGACTGAACCGAGACCGTAAGATCCATCAGCTCCTCCGACCAAAACATCACCTGATAGCAAAATTCCTCTCCCAGCAAAGCCGAAGCCCGGGTGTATTCAGGAAAGGTTTGCCCTTTTTTTAAAAATACCTTTTCCAAAGAAGAGATCTGTAATAAATTAAGCATATTTCTTCCTCCGTTTTTTTATCCTTCATTACTGTTTAACAGCACTGTAAAGGGGCCGTCATTGCAAAGCTCCACCTGCATATCGGCTCCAAAGGAGCCGTGCGCCACCCGGCAAAAACGGCTTTCGCACAATGCAATAAAATACTCATACAGCGCCGCTGCCTTGTCCGGCTTTGCCGCCCCCGTAAAGCTGGGACGGTTCCCTTTGCGGCAGTCGGCGCACAGAGTAAACTGAGACACTACCAAAACCTCGCCCTTTACCTGCTCGGCGTTCAGATTAGTCTTTCCCTGATCGTCCTCAAAAAGGCGAAGCTTCTGAATCTTGTCCGCCATTTTTTCAGCAATTTCCTCCGTATCCTCCTGCTCAATGCCCAGCAGCACAAGATATCCCTTGCCGATTTCTCCGATCGTTTGCTCCTGCACCAAAACACGGGCTTGGGTCACACGCTGCAACACAATTTTCATTGGTAAATTCATCCTTTCATTTTGCAAACACATGAGATCCGATGGTTACGACCACCGGCCTTGAAAAAATCCATTGGCTGGTAGACTTGCTCGGATTATAAAAGTAAATGCTTCCGTAAGAGGGGTCCACACCGTTCATGGCCTCCTGGGCCGCGCTTCTGGCCGAGCTGGAAGGCTCCAAATTAATCTGTCCGTCATTCACAGAGGAAAAGGCACCCGGCTGATACACCACCCCGGAAACACTGCCGGGGAAGGAGGGAGACTTCACCCGATTCAACACCACCGCCGCAACCGCAACTTGTCCCTGATAGGGTTCTCCTCTCGCCTCGGCATTGACGCATCTTGCCAGCAGCTCCAAATCATTGCTGCTGTATCCGGAAGAGGAAATCCCCAAGGACTGAAGGGTTTTAGGTCCCGCAATGCCGTCCACAGCCAACCCAAAATTGGCTTGATACCGGGTAACGGCGCTTTGAGTCAGGGGGCCGTAAATCCCGTCAATCTGTCCGGTATAATAGCCCAGATTTTTCAGCTTCGTCTGAATACTGATGACCTCGTTCCCTCTGGAGCCGTACCGGGACAGCACCTCAGCAGATTCATATCTCGGAATCAGCAAAACGGTAAACACCGCCAGCAAAAGCAGCAAGGACAGCAATAACCTTTTTTTCATAAAAATACCTCCTTTATACGCATAGTTTATATAAAAGAGGTATTT
>JAXEOR010000164.1:0-10168 GCA_034117945.1 Clostridia bacterium
ATTTTTCTTGACATTCCCAAAGAGCTCTGCTATAATTGAAATAATATATTTTTATCTTAGGGAAGGAGAAATCATAACGATGACGGATGAAAAAATAATTATGGAAGGCATTACCTTTGACGATGTCCTGCTCATCCCCCAGCGGTCGGAGGTTCTGCCCAAGGAAATTGATCTTACCACCCATCTGACCAAAAAGATCAAGTTGAACATCCCCCTCATGAGCGCGGCTATGGACACGGTAACGGAAGCGAAATTCGCCATTGCCATCGCCAGGGAGGGTGGCATCGGAATCATTCACAAAAACATGTCTATTGAGAGGCAGGCCACCGAGGTGGATAAGGTAAAGCGCTCTGAAAACGGCGTTATTGTGAATCCATTTTATCTTCATCCGGATCATACCCTTGCGGAAGCGGACGAGCTGATGGGTAAATTCAAA
Organism: Clostridia bacterium; assembly: GCA_034117945.1. Lineage (GTDB taxonomy): Bacteria > Bacillota > Clostridia > HGM11514 > HGM11514 > SIG438. The sequence goes on from JAXEOR010000164.1 coordinate 437, forward strand.
ATCTCCGGCGTGCCGATTACAGACGAATCGGGCAAGCTGGTGGGGATTCTGACCAACCGGGATCTTCGCTTTGAAAAGGATTTTTCCAAGCAGATTTCACAGGTGATGACCCATGAAAATCTGATTACCGCTCCTGTGGGAACCACACTAGAGCAGGCGGAGCAGATTTTACAGGGGCATAAGGTGGAAAAGCTTCCCATTGTAGATGAAGAGGGCTATCTCAAAGGGCTGATCACCATCAAGGATATTGAAAAGGCCGTTCGTTATCCCAATTCCGCCCGGGATGAATCGGGACGTTTGCTGGTAGGTGCCGCCATTGGAGATACCCCTGATCTGTTTGAACGGGTAGAGGCTTTGATGAAAGCCAATGTGGATGTTGTGGTATTTGATTCTGCTCACGGTCATTCGGTGCGGATTGTAAAATCGGTGGCTCGGCTGAAAAAAGCCTATCCTCAGCTGCAGGTCATTGTGGGAAATATCGCCACCGGTGCCGCTGCAAAGGATTTGATTGAAGCGGGAGCGGACGCAGTAAAGGTAGGAATGGGGCCTGGCTCTATTTGTACCACCCGCGTAGTGGCCGGAATTGGCGTTCCGCAGATTACCGCCATTCGGGAGGTTGCAAAGGTAGCTCAGGAATACGGAATCCCGGTAATTGCAGACGGTGGAATCAAATTCTCAGGAGATCTGCCTAAGGCCATTGCGGCGGGAGCAGATGTGATTATGATCGGCAGCCTGTTTGCCGGCTGCGAGGAAAGCCCGGGAGAAATTGAGGTATATCAGGGCAGAAACTATAAGGTATATCGTGGCATGGGCTCCTTGGCGGCAATGGCAGAGGGGAGCAAGGATCGGTATTTCCAGACAGGCGCCAAAAAGCTGGTGCCGGAGGGAGTGGAAGGCCGGGTGCCTTACAAAGGACCCTTGGCGGATACAGTCTATCAGCTGCTGGGAGGTCTTCGTTCCGGTATGGGCTATTGCGGCACCAAGGACATCGAAACCCTCAAACGGGAAGGACGCTTTGTCCGAATCAGTAATTCCAGTCTGCGAGAAAATCATCCCCATGATATTCAAATTACCAAGGAAGCTCCCAACTATTCCTTTACACAATAATAAAACAAACTTATCGGCAGCGCTTCTTCTATGGTGCTGCCGATTTTTTGCCTTACAACCCGGTATTGCCCTCTATTTTCCCTTTTTGCAAGAGTGAAAATCTTTGTTTTTATGTTTTTTTATGTTTTTTTCTTTGAAATTCTTGACTTTCTTGTTTTTCTTTGATATAATAAATCATGGAATATAGGAGATGGAGATTTGTGTGGAGCCGAATGAGGCGATGCGCATCATTTCTATCATACATTTTATCTGCCTGGGATAAGGATTTTGTATCATACTTTGTATCAATTTAGGGGCAGAAAAACAATGGAACTGATTATGAAACGATTATTGGTATGTGATTTTGACGGTACCTTGTACCGAAAAGGAGAACAGCGGCAATTTGATCGGGTACTGGAGTTGATCCGCCGGCGTCAAATTCCACTGGCAGTTGCCAGCGGCCGGCCGTGGCACATGCTTCGGCCTTATTTTGAAGGGATGCTGGATCAAGTGTTTCTCATTTCCAACGACGGGGCTCTCATTACCCGGGGAGAGAACATATTGTATTCCCGTCCCATTGACCCCTCATCCTTGACCGCCTTTTGCAGCCGGGCAGAGGGAGATTTTGTGGCATACGGGCAGCTTCTTTCCTATTTAAAGATCAAGGGCGTGGCAGATCAGATCCGCTGGCGGCAAACCTTCCGGCAGCATGCAGTAAAAATAGAGCGCGTGGACGAGATCGAAGAACCCGTTTATAAAATATTTTTTATGAAGCAAATAGAATGTCCTGATTTTTTAACGCCTACCTATGATCAGTTCGGCCTTACGGAGTTTGCAGCAAAGGGGACGGACAAGGCCGCAGCCCTGCAGTGGCTGGCCGAACAAGAGGGCGTGTCCCTGGAACATTGCTACGTCTTTGGAGACGGAAGCAACGACGTGGGTCTGTTTGACATTGCGGGACACAGTGCCGCTATGGATCATTCTCCGCCTAAGGTGAAGCATCGGGCGGACAGAATTTGTACAAATTTATATGAAGATATTACTACTATATTTTAATGAGGTGAATGCATATGAATCATCAGCCTATCGGGGATCTCCCCAAAACAAAAAGAATTGATCAGCTGAAAGAGGATTTATTTCGGAATATGCCGGAAATCGAATCGGCTCGGGCAGTGCTTCTGACCGAGTCCTACAAGCAAACGGAGGATCTGCCCATTGTCAAACGGCGCAGCGCCGCTTTCCGACACATTTTAGAGCATATCCCCATTGTGATCCGTTATCAGGAATTGATTGTAGGAAGTGCTACTATCGCCCCCCGGGGCTGTCAGGTGTTCCCGGAATATTCCTATGAGTGGCTGCAAAGTGAGTTTGATACCGTCGCCACCCGCTCGGCAGATCCCTTTTACATCTCTGAGCAAACCAAACAGGAGCTGGCAAAGGTGTTCCCATACTGGAAGGGGAAAACCACCAGCGAGCTGGCAAGTGCTTATATGCTCCCGGAAACCAAAACTGCCATTGAGTATAATATCTTTACCCCCGGGAATTACTTTTATAACGGAATCGGGCATATTACCGTAAATTATGCCGAGGTGTTGGAAATCGGCTACGAAGGAATTGAAGCCAAAGCCAAAAAAGCCTTGGAGCAGGTCAAGCCGGGAGATCCGGACTGCGCTGACAGAACTGCCTTTTTAGAAGCAGTCATCGAAAGCTGCCAGGCAGCCATCCTGTATGCCAAACGGTATGCAGATTTGGCCAGACAGGAAGCGGAGCAGTGCGCCGATGCCCAAAGAAAGCAGGAGCTTTTGATCATCGCTCAAAACTGTGATCGTGTTCCCGCAAAGGGGGCAACCTCCTTTTATGAGGCCTGCCAAAGCTTCTGGTTTGTGCAAATGCTGCTGCAAATGGAGTCCAGCGGACATTCCATTTCTCCGGGACGGTTTGATCAGTACATGTATCCTTATTTTAAAAAGGACTATGAAAGCGGTAAGCTGTCTTTGGAATTTGCCCAGGAGCTGATGGACTGTATCTGGCTGAAATTAAACGATTTGAATAAGGTGCGTGACGCCGCCTCTGCCGAAGGCTTCGCAGGCTACAGCCTGTTCCAGAATCTGATCGCAGGGGGGCAAACCCCTCAGGGAATGGACGCTACCAATGAGCTTTCCTATCTCTCGATTCAGGCTACGATGCATGTAATGCTGCCCCAGCCCTCCTTTTCCGTCCGGGTATGGAACGGCTCACCCCAAAGCTTTTTGCTGAAGGCCGCAGAGCTGACTCGTACCGGCGTAGGGCTGCCGGCTTATTATAACGACGAGGTGATCATTCCAGCATTGCTCAGCCGTGGACTAACCATGGAGGACGCCCGGGATTATAACATCATCGGATGCGTGGAGCCGCAGAAATCAGGAAAGACAGACGGATGGCACGACGCAGCCTTTTTCAATATGTGCCGTCCTATGGAGCTGGTGTTCTCTAACGGTATGGATCAGGGAAAACAAATCAGTATCCAAACGGGAGACGTTACAAAAATGACCTCCTTTGAAGAATTTTACAATGCGTACAAGGCACAGATGAATTATATGATTGAGCTACTGGTCAACGCCGACAATGCCATAGACCTGGCTCATGCCAAGCGCTGTCCTTTGCCCTTCCAGTCCTGCATGATTGAGGACTGTATCGGCCGTGGAAAAACCATTCAGGAGGGGGGAGCCGTTTATAACTTTACCGGCCCTCAGGGCTTTGGCGTGGCCAACATGGCGGACGCACTGTATGCGATTAAAAAGCTGGTGTTTGAGGAAAAATCCGTAACCCTGGCGGAATATAAGCAGGCGCTGGAGCAAAACTTTGGTCATTCCCAGGCAAATGCGGAGGAAATCACCACCGCTGTTGTGAAAAAATTGGCTCAGCAGGGCATTGAGGTATCGCAAGAGGATATTGCAGCCATTTATCGCAAAACAGCCGCCGAGCTTCCCAAGGGAGAAAGCCCTCTTTTGAAAAAGATTGAAGCCCTGCCCAAATTCGGAAACGATATTGACGAGGTGGATCAGCTGGCAAGAGACGTGGCCTATACCTATACCCGTCCCTTGGAGCAATATAAAAATCCACGGGGCGGCCAGTTCCAGGCGGGACTGTATCCCGTTTCCGCCAATGTTCCTCTGGGTGCCCAGACCGGCGCTACACCGGACGGTCGGCTGGCTTATACACCGGTGGCAGACGGCGTGTCCCCTGCTGCGGGGCGTGACATCAAAGGGCCTACCGCTGCAGCCAACTCTGTTTCCCGGCTGGATCATTTCATCGCCTCCAACGGCACTCTATATAATATGAAGTTTCATCCCTCTGCCCTCAAGGGTGCTCAAGGACTGGAAAACTTTGTTTCCCTGATTCGGGCTTACTTTGATCAAAAGGGAAGTCATATGCAGTTTAACGTAGTCAGCCGGGAGGTGTTGCAGGATGCGCAAAAGCATCCGGAAAATTATAAAAACCTGGTGGTTCGGGTGGCTGGCTATTCCGCTCTCTTTACCACCTTGTCCCGGTCGCTGCAGGATGATATCATCAATCGGACGGAACAAACTGCATTTTAACAGAAAAGGATTTCATTATTATGACAGAGTATCTGGAAACAAAAGGAAGAATTTTTGATATTCAGCGCTATTCCGTTCATGACGGACCCGGAATCCGCACCATTGTATTTTTGAAGGGCTGCCTGTTCCGGTGCAAATGGTGCTGCAATCCGGAATCTCAGGAGTACGCAGTACAAACCATGAAAACCCAGGAAGGGGAAAAGACGGTTGGACGGGACGTAACGGCAGGTCAGGTATTGGAGGAGGTTGTACGGGATGCTCCCTACTACCGCCGTTCCGGGGGAGGGCTTACCCTGTCAGGGGGAGAATCCTTGCTGCAGCCCGCCTTTGCAAAAGCGCTGTTTATGGGAGCAAGAGAACAGAATATCAACACCGCCATTGAAACCACCGGCGCCGTAGCCTTTGAAACAATCGAGGAGCTGCTGCCTTGGATTGATTACTTTTTGATGGACATTAAGCATATGGATCCTGTCAAGCACAAGGAATATATCGGACAGGATAACAGGCGGGTTCTGGAAAATGCGCCCAAAATTGCAGCCCGGGCAAGGTATTATGCCGTTCGGGTTCCGGTGATTCCCGGCTTTAACGATACGCCGGAGGAAATTGCAGCCATTGCCCGGTTTGCCGAGGAAATTTCTGCAAAACGGCTTCATCTCCTTCCTTATCACCGCTTGGGGGCAGATAAATATACGGCCTTGGGACGGGACTATCAGTTAAAGCAGCTGGTTCCCCCTTCGGACAGCCAAATGGCAAAATTGTTAGTAGCGGCGCAGCAGTTCGGCGTTCCCTGCCAGATCGGAGGATGAATATATTCTCCAAAACCTACGCCCCCTTACCCGCCCACGGTAAGGCATGGCTGTTTCCTTTTGCTTGGTGGGCAGAAAGGCCATGGAAATGAGTATGGAACAACCATTACACGATAAAATGAGAATTGTCCAGGAGCTGGTTCCGGGAAAGCAGATTACCCTAGCGCATATCATCGCCAATCCGGATGATATTTTATATCAAAAGCTGGGGCTGGATCCGGCAGAGGAGCATAAGGGGGCCATCGGTATTGTTACCATGTCTCCCAGTGAAACGGCAATCATTGCCGGGGATATTGCCATCAAGGCTTCAGGAGCCGAGCTGGGCTTTGTAGATCGGTTCAGCGGAACCCTGATCGTTACGGGTACGGTATCTCAGGTGCAGGAGGCGCTGCTGGGTGTCACCGATTACTGCAAACAAACCCTTGGCTTTACCGTTTGCCCCATTACCAAAACATGAAACGGATCATTTTGATTGGAAAAAGCGGCGCAGGCAAAACCTCTCTGACCCAGAAGCTGAGGAATCGCCCTGTGGCCTATCAGAAAACCCAATATGTCAATTTTCAGGATATGGTGATCGATACCCCGGGAGAATATGCGGAAAATCATGAGCTTGCCGCCGCCCTGGCCTTATATTCCTATGAGGCGGACGTGGTGGGTCTGCTCATCAGCGCAACCGATCCCTTTTCTCTGTTTCCTCCCAATATTACCCCACTGGTCAACCGGGAGGTGATCGGCATCGTAACCCAGACAGACCGCAAGGGCGCCCGGCCGGATCGGGCGGAACGCTGGCTGAAGCTTTCCGGTTGCAAGCAGGTGTTTTTCACCAGCGCCTTTACAGGCGAAGGGGTAGAGGCTTTGTATCAATACTTAAAATAAACTTTGTTTTTCTGTGGTTTTATATTAAAAACAGAAAAAACAACAAAAAAAAAGAAAAAAACAGCAAAAACTATTGACTTGTCTGTTTTTTTATGCTATGATGGTACTATAGAATGAAACTAAAAATCTGAACTAAAGGAGAAAAAACAAATGGTATCAGAATTTGAAATCAAAAAACAAATCTGCGACATCGGCAAACGGATTTACGACCGGGGAATGGTTGCTGCCAACGACGGAAATATTTCAGTGAAACTTTCCGATAACGAATTTTTGTGCACCCCTACCGGCGTAAGCAAAGGCTTTATGACACCGGAGTACATCTGTAAGGTAGACGCAGAAGGAAATGTTCTGCAGGCAAACGGCAGCTTTAAGCCATCCTCTGAAATCAAAATGCATATGCGGGTTTATAAGCAGCGGCCTGATGTGCAAAGTGTGGTGCACGCCCATCCTATTTACGCCACCAGCTTTGCCATTGCGGGAATTCCGCTGACACAGCCCATTATGCCGGAGGCGGTGATTGCGTTGGGCTGCGTTCCCATTGCGGAATACGGCACTCCTTCTACCAACGAAATTCCGGATGCGGTGGAAAAATACTTACAGCATTACGACGCAGTGCTGCTGGCAAATCACGGCGCTCTGTCCTATTCCGATTCCCTGCTGAACGCTTATCATAAGATGGAATCCTTGGAATTTTACGCAGAGCTGCTGTTCAAATCCAAACAGCTGGGCGGCCCCAAGGAATTGAGCAACGCTCAGGTGCAGCGGCTGTATGAAATCAGAAGACAGTTCGGCCTGAAGGGAAAGCATCCGGCTGACCTGTGCCCCAACGCCCAGGAAGGAAAGCCCAGCTGTCACAGCTGCAGCGGGGCCTGCTCCTGCTCCGGCAGCAGTGCAGACGAGGATCTGGTAGCGGCCATCACCAAAAAGATTATGGAGCAGCTGGGGAAATAATTAAGGGAGTGTTGTTCTGTGGATGAACAAAAGCTGATGGCTGCGGTAAGCAAAGCCGTGCAGGCCGCCTCATCCGTTACCCTATGTCAAGCGAAACAGCTGATCCAGCGGGTAGAGCAAAGGGCGGCTGAAATTGGCGTGAAGGCCGTTGTGGCAGTGGCCAACAGCGGTGCCCACCCTATTGCAGTGGAATGTATGGATGGCAGCTATATCGCAAGCTATGATGTGGCAGTGCAAAAAACCTATACCTGTGTTTCCTTGAAAATGGCTACCTCTGAGCTGAAAAAGCTGGCTCAGCCGGGACAGTCGCTGTATGGAATCCAATTTACCAACAACGGAAAAATTGTGATTTTCGGCGGAGGCGTTCCCCTATGCCGGGAGGGCTCGGTCATTGGCGCCCTGGGTGTCAGCGGCGGAACGGAGGAGCAGGATACTTATCTGGCGGAATTCGGGAAACAGGTCTTTGAGGAGGAGCTCCTTTGAGACATTCCGTAAAACCCGGGCTGCAAATCATTGGGGTGACAGCATCCCAGGAGCAGCCGGTGATTTATCAGCTGATTGAACAGGGAGGGTATCTTTGCTCCCGAGAAGAGGAGCAAAAGCTTCCCTGTCTATTAAAACGAACCTCTAACCTGTCCGCTGTGCTGTATTTGTTAGGCGCGGCGGCGGGAGCGGACAGACGGTTTCTGATCTGCCGCAAGGAATTCTCCTACAGCGGCACCGTACCGGTAACCGTGATCAAGCAACAAAATGAAAGGAATCGAGGGAGAGCAATGGATTCTGCAAGCATTGAAAAGATTGTACAGCAAGTGATTTCCCAAATGGGCGGCGGGGTTTCCCAGCCGGAAAAAGCAGCGGGTCCCATTCCCCAGACCGCAAGAGTGGCTATGCTGACCAAGCCGGAGCACTTTGACGTGAAGGAATTTCCCATCCCTGCGCTGGGAGATGACGATATTCTGGTCAAGGTGGAAGGCTGCGGCGTGTGCGGAACGGACGCCCATGAGTTCAAACGGGATCCCTTCGGACTGATTCCGGTGGCGTTGGGCCACGAGGGAACAGGCGAAATTGTAAAAATGGGAAAAAATGTGCGCCAAGACAGCGCAGGAAAACCGTTGAAGATCGGAGATAAGGTGGTAACCTGCATGATCTTCAAGGACAATCCGGACATTACCATGTTCGACTTAAACAAGCAAAATGTAGGCGGAGCGGATGTGTACGGCTTGCTGCCGGACGACGACGTTCATTTAAACGGATGGTTTTCTGATTACATCCTGGTGCGGGGGGGCTCCACCATCTTCAACGTGAGTGACCTGGATCTGGATTCCAGAATTCTGATTGAACCCTGCGCAGTGCTGGTTCACGCAGTAGAACGGGCGAAAACCACCGGCATCCTGCGGTTTAACAGCCGTGTTGTGGTGCAGGGCTGCGGTCCCATCGGGCTGATCTGCATCGCAGTGCTGCGCACCATGGGAATTGAGCATATCACTGCAGTAGACGGAGAAGAAAAACGGTTGCAGTTTGCCAAGGAAATGGGCGCTGATCAAACAGTAAACTTTAAAAATCATAAGGGCATTGAAGCACTGAGTGAAGCGGTAAAAGCCTCCTTTGGTGGCTACGAGGCGGATTTTGCCTTCCAATGCACCGGCTCACCTGTGGCACACAGCAACATTTATAAATTCATCAGAAACGGCGGCGGATTGTGCGAGCTGGGCTTCTTCATCAACGGAGGAGACGCAACCATCAATCCACACTTTGATATTTGCTCCAAGGAAATTACCGTGGTAGGCTCCTGGGTATATACCCTGCGGGACTATGCTACTACCTTTGATTTCTTAAAGCGGGCGAAAGCCATCGGCCTTCCCATGGAAAAGCTGATTACGCACAAATTCCCGCTGGATCAAATCAATCAAGCTCTGGAAACCAACCTGAAAATGGAAGGATTAAAAATTGCAATTGTAAATCAATAAACCTTTAGGAGGAATTCACAATGGCACAAGAAGCATTAGGAATGATCGAAACAAGAGGTCTCACCGCTGCAATCGAAGCGGCAGACGCAATGGTAAAGGCCGCTGAGGTAACCCTGATCGGTACTGAGAAAATCGGTTCCGGTTTGGTCAGCGTAATGGTCAGAGGGGATGTAGGGGCTGTGAAGGCCGCTACAGAAGCAGGCTCCACTTCCGCTCAGAAGCTGGGCGAGCTGGTAGCTGTTCACGTCATCCCCAGACCCCATGCAGATGTAGAAAAATTATTACCAAAATTCTAATAGAATCAGGAGGAATTGATGATGGCTCAGGAAGCATTAGGAATGATTGAAACAAGAGGTCTCACCGCTGCAATTGAGGCGGCAGACGCAATGGTAAAGGCCGCTGAGGTAACCCTGATCGGTACCGAGAAAATCGGTTCCGGTTTGGTCAGCGTAATGGTCAGAGGGGATG
>JAXEOR010000165.1:0-26500 GCA_034117945.1 Clostridia bacterium
GACTTTTCGTGTCAATTGTTTACCCTTTCGTGTCAACAGTTCGACTTTTCGTGTTAAAGGTATGATTTTCCTAAAAATAACCCCACAGATTTATCGTTCGGTGAACTGACCTAAATATTATATTTATTCAGTAGGCATTAATTACAAAATCTAAGTATAACGATACAAACAAAAACGGAACAGTCAAATTCTGCTGTTCCGTTATGGTGCGGCGAGTGATGTTAAATCCGAACTCAAGGCAGAGCTTTCTATTTCCTTCAAAGGTTATAGTTTCTGTGCCCTCTTTGTAGTTGCAATCAATAATGATTTTATCATCGTACAAGTAAACTGAATTAAGGGAACTTTTTATAAGCCTGCTGAGATGCTCTAATTTTTCCGGATTGAGTTTTCTGGATTTATTTAATGGTATTCTCTTAATTTTTTGATTAACACATTATTTTTACATAAATAATACTTTAATTACTTTGTTTCACTTCTGATTATTTGCAGACAAATCCGAATGCTCTGATTTTTTCTTTTGCCGTCCAAAGCTCTTCTTCCGATGGCAGCTTATCCGGAAGTGTGCTTTCTATGCCAAGTGCCAAATATCTTGATGCGGCGTAATTATGATACGATAAAATTTTCACTGCCGTGATACACTTAAATGCAGTCAAAAAACTGCCTATTTTTTCAATCTGATTATCGTTAAATCCCGGGACATAAGGTATTCTGATTTCAACCGGTATATTTTGATAATTTATATACTGAAGATTTTCAAGAATAGCTATGTTGTTTTTACCCGTACATCTGATGTGTACTTCTTCGTCAATCGCTTTTATATCGTACAAAAACTTATCGATATACGGAATTATTTTCTGCAAAATTTCTTTTTTTACAAAGCCACAGGTATCAATATATACGCTTATCCTTTTTTGGAAAAGTGATTTTGCGACTTCTATCGCAAAATCACCTTGTGCAAGACATTCCCCACCGGAAAATGTAACGCCGCCGTGTCCGTTTTTAAAAAACTGTTCATCCTTTAAAAGTTCTTCAACCAGTTCTTCCGGTTCATATTCTGTCCCATATGAAACAATGGCTTCCGAAGGGCATTTTTCTGCTGTCATTTCATTGTGTTTGTTATTGCATATTCCGCATCTGATACATTTATCTTTAAAAAAACCAGTCTGTTTTTCAAATGATATACTTTCGGGATTATGGCACCATATACATTTTAACGGACAGCCTTTGAAAAAAACTGTTGTACGCAAACCATCGCCATCATGAATTTCCATTCTTTTTATTCCTGATATCAAACCTTTCATTTCATTGACCTCTCTATAAACTCGTCTTTTTCTTTTTCGCTCAAGCTTGAAAAAAGAACATTCCATCCGCATAATCTTACTTGCAAATTAGGATATTTTTCAGGGTTCAGTTTTGCATCCTTTAAAACCTCCGTATCCAAAACATTGTAATGCACAGCAAAACCGCCGAGTTCAAAATATGTTTTTAACGAAGCTACCATAGCATTGAGCCCGTTCTCACCGACTGTCGAAGAGGAATGCATATCAATATCAACAATTGCTCCGTTGGGAGTGTCGGAAGCATCAATTGACGCAACGGATTTCAGATGTGCGGTTGCTCCGTATTTATCAGTTCCGAATGACGCACTTGTGTTTTGAGAAAGCGTTTCGCCGCACAGACGGCCGTCTGCCGATGCGGCTGTCTTTTCTCCCATTTCCCATCTCCAATCTATCGAAAACAATCCCAATCTATAAACTCCGCCTTTTGCATTAGCTTTTCCGCTTATGGTTTTGGCTAATTTTTTTACAATGATTTTTGCTGTAGAATCCACCTCTTTATTGTCTTGACCGAATTTTGGAAATCTATTTTTAATCAACAATCTTAAAGGTTCACTGTCTTTCCAGTTTGTCTGCAAAATCCGAATAAATTCATCAAGTGTAAGTATTTTGTCTTCATAAACAGCTTTTTTTATCGCCGTCAGTGAATCAACCGCAGTTCCTATGCCTATGGCATTTACCGAGGAATTATTATATTTTGCCGCATAATCACAATATAAATCGCCACCTTTTTCAAGAGAAGATCTATACGTTCCAGACATAATGGGTGCGGAATGAATTTCATTATAATGACTTTCACATAAATCGGTTGCTTTCATTGCACAATTACACAAATAAACAAGCTGCCTTTCAAATTCAGCGTATAATTCTTTATAACTGTTAAAAACGCCTTCATTTTCCAAACCTACAAGCTCTCCTGGAATCATATCTTTTCCGCAGTTTAATGCATATTCCAATGCTTTCGGAACATTAACCCGGGCGTTGCAGGAACAGGTTAATTCATAGTTTGCCCCGCATTCGTAACAACCCACAACATGATAATTGACTGCGTCCTCGTATTCTGCTCCTTGTTTTACAAGAGATTCAATTATCTTTTCATCAGACATAAATACAATACTGTTGTTTCCTTTCCGTACACAATTCAATACTTTTTCTATAATACTTTCAGGCGCATTTTGGGAACAAAGCATATGAAATTTAGTATTATTTGTCTGAGCACTATCATATGCGTCAACAAGATCATAGGATAACTTGTTTATCAAACTGTTCCCAGCAATGTTCGTACCGCCGATTGCAAATGGTATGTTTGACGGTGCTTTCAGTCTATCAATTTCTTTCAGAAAATCAATTAGCATTGCCTTTCTTTCAGCTTTGTTTTCATTTTTATAAAACGGATAAAGCAAGCTGTCAATCCTTCCCAGCGTTCTTAAATATGTTCCGTCAAACATATGCTGTAAAACATAATAAATTATAGATGTTTGCAGTGCTTCAAACAAATTCTGCGGTGCTCTTTTGCATAAGTTCTTAATTCCTGCTGCCATTTCCTGTTTTTCAGCAAGCAAAGCAGCATCAGAAGCACGTTTCATAAAACGTAAAGCTGCATCATACACACGGAGGATATTGGAGTAAAAACGCTGCTTTTTTTCATCAGATTTGTGATATTCGGCATATTTGCAAATTCTTTGTCTGATTCCCCAAATACCTAACCCTATAACGCTGTCCCATTCTGCGGATGTATGACTGTAATCATAACCGCCGGTATAGGCCATTGCCTCAAAGCCCGGGTTTAAACCGTTATCCGACATCATTGAAGAATATTTTTGTGTGCGTTTACAAATTATTTCCTGCTGTATTCCTGCTGTGTTTACGCAAACAAAAAAGCGATTTTCTTTGGGAACCGTAATCATACAATTATCAAACATATACTCAAGAATTTTACAATCCTTTTGCAATATGTCGCACTTATTTGGTTCAATAACCTTCTCGGCATAATCAAGTATTTCTTCTCTTGTTAAAGCCATATCAATCACGCTCCTCATTTAAACAAGTATTATTTTTAATCGGTAGATGCATTTTCTACGGCAAACATCCGCAGATACTAATATACACTATTCTCGGGATATTGTACATAGATAAAACAAATATAATAGATTTTTCGAACATAAATTTTGAAGAGATGTATTGACATATGATAGAAAAATGATATAATTATTATCGGTGATGGAACATGGAAAATAATCTTGTTATAAATAAAATATATACTGTATACGAAGGGGAATTTAATCCCGGCTTTCTGAAAAGAAAATCCGTTGGCAGACCATTTGACGGCTTTGTCTATTTCATTTACGGAGATGTGGATTATTTGTTTCACGATTACTCATTTAACGCTAATCCGCAGAATTTTATTTGCCTGACAAAGGACAGTATTTATGATATAAATGTCCTTAAAAAAAGCAAATTTATCTGTATAGACTTTGATTTTTGCGGCGGCTCGCAAAAAAGAAAAAGTGAAGTGTATAAAATCAACTCTTCGAGTTTAAAGCGTAGCTTTTCAAAAATATTCTATTTGTGGAATCAAAAAATGCCGTGGTCTGTTCCAGAGGCTTTTTTCGTGTTATATGGTTTGTATTCCGATGCCGTTAAAAGCACAACAAAAAAATACGCAAAGAAAAATGAATTCCTTTCGGAAATAACATCATATATTATTTCGCATTACTGCGAAAAAAATTTTTCGATTAAAGATATAGCTGATTACGGGGAAATTTCCGAAACACATTTAAGGCGTATATTCAAACAAAACTTCAACATATCTCCGATTAAATACATCAATTATTTAAAACTTGATAAAGCAAAAAAGATGTTGCAGGTTTCAAACTATACGATAAATGAAATTGCTGCATCTGTCGGTTTTGATGATCCATACTATTTCAGCAGATTTTTCAAGCACGAAACAGGTTTATCTCCTTCAGAATACAAAAAAAATAACAAAGGCTTTTAGATTCCCCTTAAATATTCCCTTTGTCCTGTTTATGTGTTCGTTTTCGAATTCTTGTTTTTGTAGATGGAAATGGCTTATAATAGAAAAAAGCTGAGTGCTTGATGATTGAAACCGAGCATTCAGCCTTATAATTCTAATTTTCAAATTTTGGTGCAGTAACTTCGTTACCTGCAAAAGCGTTAGGTCCCGGATTTGATAGGGAAAAATACATTCTTGCGGCTTTGGTTGTGCCAAAGTCACTATTTGAACCGCTTTCCTGAACTTCGTTGAAAGCGTCACGGAACATCTGATTATGCGCTTCTTCGCGGTTAAGCAGAAAGTCAATGGTTTCTCGTACTTTTTTGTCCTCAATCTGACGATAGAGATACTCATATACTACCTTTGCGCGTTGCTCGGATGCAATATTGCTCAGAAGGTCAGCGCATAGGTCACCGGTTACGGTAACATAGTCTGCAGTCCATGAATATCCTGAGGCATTTATAAGTCCTGGATTTAATCCAAGTAATACATGGGTCTGAATTTCTCCTGATTGAACCTTTTCGGCATCAACATCGTGACCGTTGAGCATATTAATTATTTGCGCGACCATCTCCATATGTCCCAATTCTTCGGCGGCTATATCCATAAATAAATCCTTAATTTTCGGGTCTTTTATGCGAAAACTCTGAGACATATATTGCATGGCGGCTTTCAGTTCTCCGTTTCCGCCTCCGAGTTGCTCCTGAAGCAAAGCGGCATACTGGGGATTGGGACGTTCCACACTTACCGGGTGGAACAGAATTTTTTCGTGTTTAAACAAATATATCAGCTCCGTCTAATCGTTTGGTTTTTAGTATTGCCGATATTGTTTAATTTATGCGTGTATTTCCGATGAAAGAGAAATATGGGCAGCACATTTTGTTAAATGCAGTGACGATGATATCAGGTTTAATAACGATTCCATGCTTGGAAGTAAATTCTGTTCGGTATGAGCACGACTTTTAACATTGAAGTCTCTTCCGATACAGGAAAGATAAATTCATCGTCCGCTGTTTCTCTTTCGTTTTAGGCTATGATTTCAAAAAATAACCCCACAGATTTACCGTTTGGTTATTCTGTGGGGCTTTCTATACGATAGACCATTTGATTTCTGTTCCGCTTTTGAATTTAAATAATGCCTACTGAATAATTGCCATTTCTGGAAAGCTGTAAATTCGGAGTAGGTTTTAAACCAACATTAAAATTTCCGTCAAAAGAACCTTACCGATTTTTCGTAGGTTCAGCAGCAAAACGGACATAGCAAGACAGTGACAAGTTGTTCCTTTCAGTGTGGTTTTGCAACATTTCCCTTTCGGTTTGTGAAAAGCTTTGCATAACGCTGCTCTATTTCATCCCATGGAATTAATTCGGCTTTCTTTACCCAACGATTATCAGGATTAAGTTTCATCCCAACAGGCGTATTAAAATCTGTAAGACTTATTTGTTTGCTTGAAAATTTATACATTTTTACAACTCACATAAAAACAAAAGTGCAAGGGTTTTTGCCGATTTTTGCATTTTCCCTTGCGCTTATTATACCATAAATAGCTTGAAAAGTCAGTAGTTTAGCCAATTTTTATTTATTCAGTAGGCATTATTGAAATATATTCTAAACGCATGTGATTTGCATAAAAAATCAGTCACCCGTTCTCTGATTTGGTACTTGCGGAAACAGGGTTCCTTCGTCTGGGATGGGCTTGCAATAGAATAAAAAGCACAAAAAAAGAACACTGAACGGAATCAATGTTCTTTACAGCCCCTGATCAACCAGGGTTTTTCCGCATTTTATTGATGCAATGTCAGCTTTTTCGGATCTTCCTTGGAGTGCTGCTGATGTGCCTGGCTCTGCGTCAGAGTATCTGCTGCCACAAGCATGGTTCCGGCAATCATGATCCCGAGCGCAACGAGATATCTGCCGGTTAACCTCTCGTGAAGAATCACAAAGGACAGAAAAGCGCCTATGAAGGGTGCAATGGCATAACAGGCGCTGGTTTTTGCTGCTCCCAGCGTATTTTGCGCTCGGACATACAGAAAAATGCTCAGGCCGTATGCCACAAAACCGAGTATCATTGCAAAGGCGATATACAAAAATCCAGGCATACTCTCGCGCCTGATCAGGGCGATGATCAGCGAGCCCAAACCAGAAAATATCCCCTTCAGCACAACAATTTCATATGTGTTTTTGGAGGAAATCTTTCTGGTGCAGTTGTTTTCAAATCCCCAGCATATTGTGGCCAAAATCACAAGCAGCGAGCCATAGGAAAATTTGAAGCTGTCTGCACCGTCCAAGGAAAGCAGAATGCTTGATGCGGTAATCAGCACGATCGCCGTCCAAAGCCGCTTTGAAATGGTTTCTTGAAATAAAAACAAAGCAATTATCGTTGTAGCTATCATCTCAAAATTTCCAAGGAGAGATGAATTGGAGGAGGAACCGCAGTGAATCCCCAGCA
This sequence comes from Clostridia bacterium, assembly GCA_034117945.1. Classification (GTDB taxonomy): domain Bacteria; phylum Bacillota; class Clostridia; order HGM11514; family HGM11514; genus SIG438. The sequence continues at coordinate 6,804 of JAXEOR010000165.1, forward strand.
TGAGAAAAATCGGCGCTGCAATATCCAGAACAATCATGCCGACCACAAACGGCAGATCCTGACGAGTGAGTGTTTCGCCCCTTTCCTTCTTGCCGAAGGACATCATTCCAATACCCATTCCTGCGCCAAGATATAAAAGAGCTGCCATGGTTACAGGCTCAATATGATACAACAGCAGCTTCGACATTGGCACATTGATTGCATAAAATGCCGCTGCAAGCAGCGCATATATCAGTGATTTTGCTTTTTTCATATGCAGATTCTCCGAAATTGCTATCTTGTATAATAATCCCTTGCCAAAAATACAACGGCCGGATTACTGCTGCCGGAAGATCACCTTGCTGGCGATATAATTTAAAATAATTACCACAATATTGACCAGCAACTTCATGATCCTTGCGTCATGATGCAGCAAATCTACAGAAATGTACATCATTGCCAAATCCATTAGTCCCGTAGCCCCCCGGCAGCCGGCAAAGGAAACAAATTCCCAAGCCGCCACAGGCAGCTTCCAGGTTTTGCTTTCAAAAACATACCATTTATTTGTTACAAACGCAAACAGCACAGCGCCTACCCAGGCTACCACGTTACTAATCACCGTTCCGGCAGACAGCCCATAATAAAACCATTCAAACAGCACCAGATTGACCAGGGTTGTCCCGGCACCGAACAGCACATATAACAGCAGCATTTTATATTTTTGCAGCTTCATTCCATTCTCAGCCTTCCCGTTTTTTATAAATCAAGCTTCAAGTCCTCCGGCTTGATCCATTTGGCAGCGCGCAGGGGATATGCTACAATCGGCGTCAGCACTGCAGGCAGCACAAAGCAGACCAGCACCAGCCCCACCAGGGAAAAGACGCTCCCGGTACTTTCTGCTGCCAGCACTCCCAGGGGGCCTACCAAGCCGCAGGTGCCCATGCCGGAGGCCACTGCAATGCCGTTTTCCATATGAAACACGCAGGTTGCAATGGGGCCTGTAATGGCAGACACCAGGATGGGCGGAATCCAGATCCGGGGATTTCTCATGATATTTCCCATTTGCAGCATGGAGGTTCCCAACCCCTGGGCGATGATGCCGCCAAAGCCGTTTTCCCGAAAACTCATCACAGCAAACCCTACCATTTGGGCGCAGCAGCCTGCTGTTGCGGCACCTCCTGCCAGACCTACCAGGCCGAGAGTGGCACAGATGGCGGCGGAGCTGATGGGCAGCGTTAAAGCAATTCCCACCAGAACAGAGACCAGCATCCCCATCAGGAAGGGCTGAAGCTCGGTACAGGTCATAATCAGGTTCCCGGCATAGGTCATAATTCTGGAAATAAAGGGACCCGTCAAAAGAGCCATAGCCGTTCCGGAGGCGATCACCACCGTAGGCGTTACCAAAATATCAATTTTTGTGGTTTTATAAACCAGTTTTCCCAGCTCAGCAGCTACCACCACTGCGCAGAACACCCCCAAAGGGCCTCCTAGGGAATTGGAGCCATAGCCCACTGCGCACAAAGACAGCAGCACCAAAGGAGGGGCTTCCAAGGCAGAGGCGATGGCAATGGCCATGGCCGGCCCCTGCGCCGCCACTGCATATTCCTTCATAGTGGCAAAAAAAGCAATGCCCGTCTTGTCATATACCGTACCGAAAATGGTGCCGATCAGCAGGGAGGCAAACAGACCCATCGCCATTGCTCCCAGGGCATCGATAAAATACCGTTTGAATGATAATTCAATTTTCTTTCGTTTTAAAAAGCCCGCCAAAAACATTCAATCCCTTCTGTACAATTATTGTTTTTATTATATTACAATCCTTTTCAAAATGCAAGAGATTCTCGCATTTTTTGCCAAAGATTTTTTCAGAAGGGACAAGGGAGCAGAAAAATAATCGCCCTTTTTTTGAACAGTGGTTCTGTATTTTTATTATTATTCAAAATGCACAAAAATTTTTTTATATTTTGTGCATTTTATATATCCAAACTATTGCATTTGAAAGAAAGATATGGTATAATAAACTCGTAACATGATTTAATGTTTTTCATTTTCCCTCCTTTTTTAATATTTTTTTGGTTGGAGTTTTGATACTCCAATCTTTTTTTTGCAAAAAATGCTTTTATGGCGAATTTATGGCCTTTATTTTAGGGTTTCCTCTTCCTTTTCCGAGATTCCCCGTATTTTTTCCCCCAGGGTCTGATGAACCCTTTCCAAAGAGGAAAGAACGGAATCCATGCGGTCAGGGGCTATTTCATGCTGGATAAACCGGCCTAATTCCTTGTGAAAGAACCGGTGAGCAGACAAGCCTTTTTTCCCTTTTTCCGTCAACTCCACCAGGACAACCCTTTTGTCACTGGGGGAAGAATGCTTTGTCAGGTAGTTTTTTTGAATCAGCTGATTTACCGCACTGGTTAAGGTGCCCGGCGTGATAAACAATTGCTTTGAAATACAAGCCATGGTGTTTTGACCGGTTTTGGATAAGGTATCCACCGCTTCAATGACATGAAGCTCCCGAATGGTAAGGTCGACAGAATACTTTTTTTGGATCAGCTGCTCTTCTTTGACCAGCAATTGATTAAATAAAACCAGAAAAAAATGGTCAAAATTCTTTTGTTGTTCAAGAGTCAACAGATCACATCCTTTTTTCTTTTGTCAAGTATAGAATAACATATTTGGCATAACTTGTCAAGTGTTTGTTGGTTTTGAATTATTAATTGAAAAAAGAAGAATTTTGTGATATGATAAAAGAGACAGAAAAAACATTGAAACGGGGGAATCGGTATGAAACGATATTTTCTGATTGCGGATTTGGGATCAAATTCGGTCAGAATGGATATTATTGAAGTGCGGGAGAACGGTTTGTTTCGTGTGGCCAAGCGGCTCAAGCGTTCCTGCAGACTCAGCGAGGGTCTGGCGGAGGATAATCTGCTTCAGGCAAATGCAATGGACAGAACCATCTGCACCCTACAGGAGCTGCGGCAGGTGGCAGACGAATATCCTCTTGTCTGCGAATTTGCAGTTGCCACAGAGGCTCTGCGCCGGGCGGAAAACAGAGAGGCTTTTATCGAGCGGGCAAGGGCAGAAACCGGGTTTTCCTTTGAGATTATAGACGGGAAGCAGGAGGTATATTACGATTATCTGGGCGTGATCCGTTCTCTGTCTCTGCGGGATTTTGTTTTGCTGGATACGGGAGGGGGCAGCAGCGAGGTGGCCTTGGTCAAAGACCATAAAATTGTGGATTGCTGCTGCGTTCCCTTTGGCAGCATTACCTTAACGGAGCAGTTTTCTCAAGGCCCCTCCATGAACAGGGAGGAGTATGAACAAACCGCCTTATATGTGCGCCGAAAATGGGAGGAGCTGCCTTGGCTGAAGCAGGCCGAGGGACTTTCTGTAGTGGGCTTGGGCGGCTCGATCCGCACAACGGTGAAAATCCATCAAAAAAAGGAAAACCGCAGTCTGCCCCTCCATGGCTATGAGATCAATTACAGCGATGTGGCTCAGTTTCGGGATGAGGTTTTGCATATGAATCACCGGCAAAGAAAGGCCATCGCCGGGATGGATCCTCTGCGGGCGGATATCATCACCGCCGGTATTTTGCCGCTGGACACCTTGATGCAAGCCATCTCCTCTCCTGTGCTCATTGCCAGCGCATACGGCCTGCTGGAAGGACTTTGCTATGAAAAATATCAGCAGGTGCTGGAGCAAAAAGCCTGAAAAACGGTTTAAAAAGACCGAGACGGCAATAAAAAATGTCTCATTTTCTTCTTCCTTTGCATACACTGTTGAAAGAAGGAGTGATGAGCTTGGGCGTTGGATATCGAAGATGGAAAAGCCATACGGTGTATCACGTCCGGCAAAAGGGCTATTCCCGCTGGCTGAAATTTTGCCTGATCGCTGTTTGCGCCGTTTATCTGCTGGGATATGTGCAAAAAAGAACCCTTCCTATGTTTTATGATTTGGTAGAAAATAAAATCCGTGATATCGGGACGGAAATGACAGAGCATTCCATTATGGAAAATGAACTGATCGGAACGGTCAGCTATGAAAAGCTGATCACCAAGGAAACGGATGACACAGGCAAGGTGCTGTCCTTGGCGGCAGACGGCAGCCTGCTCAATCAGATCCGCACCTCTCTGATTGACAGTATTTTAAAAAAGATGGACGTTTTGAGAGAGTCTTATGTGACCATACCCTTGGGCAGCTTTTCCGGAAATCCCTTTTTTGCCGGAACAGGGCCTGACGTCCCCATCCGGATTATTCCCTACGGCAGCGTAGACATTAATTTTCAAAGTCTGTTTACCTCGGCGGGAATCAACCAGACCAAGCACGAGGTCAATATGGTGATTCATATCAATATGAACGCATTTTTCCCGGGCAAAACCCTGGACGTGAATTTGGATATTCCCGTTTTGCTGACTCAAACGATCATTGCGGGAGAGGTTCCCAGAGCCTATCTGGATCATACGCAAAATCTGGAGGAGCTGGGGCAGATTGAGCTGCAAGGGGAAGCCGGCAATTCTGCATATTAAAAAATCAGGACAAAAAGGCTTTGGTGTACCAAGGCTTTTTTGATGCAGAAGAGCGAAAAACAGTTGACAGTATTGCCCAAGCTGTGCTATAATAAGAGGAAGGAACGAAGAGGTTCTTTGGAATCTCTTCCTTTTTTTAGCTGCGTTTAGGATAAACTTTTTCATAGAAAGGATTGGTTAAAATGGGTCTTACTTTGACTGAAAAAATTCTTAAGGCGCATTTGGTAGACGGGGTATTTGAAAAGGGAACCGAAATCGGGCTGCGGATTGACCAGACCCTGACTCAGGACGCTACCGGAACAATGGCCTATCTAGAGTTTGAGGCAATGGGAATTCCCCGGGTGAAAACAGAGCGGTCTGTGGCTTATATTGATCATAACACCTTGCAGTCCGGCTTTGAAAATGCGGACGATCATCGGTTCATCGGCTCTGTGGCAAAAAAACACGGGATTTATTTTTCCCGCCCCGGAAACGGCATCTGCCATCAGGTGCATTTAGAGCGGTTCGGCATTCCGGGAAAAACGTTGATCGGATCCGACTCTCATACCCCGACAGGCGGAGGCCTGGGAATGATCGCCATCGGCGCAGGCGGCCTGGATGTGGCAGTGGCTATGGGTGGCGGCGCTTATTATATTACCTATCCCCAAATTGTGAAAATTGAGCTGACGGGAGTGCTGCGGCCTTGGGTTGCGGCGAAGGATGTGATTTTAGAGGTGCTCAAGCGGCTGTCTGTGAAGGGCGGCGTTGGAAAGGTAATGGAATATTGCGGAGAAGGGGTAAAAACCCTGTCTGTGCCGGAGCGGGCTACCATCACCAACATGGGTGCTGAACTGGGTGCTACCACCTCTATCTTCCCCTCCGATGAAGTCACCAGAGAATTTTTGAAGGCGCAGCAGCGGGAACAGGATTGGACTCCCCTTTCAGCGGATGAGGACGCTGTGTATGATCAGGTTGTGGAAATCAATTTATCTGAAATTCAGCCTGCAGCGGCCTGCCCTCATTCTCCGGATAATGTGAAATCCATCAAGGAAATCGGATCGATCAAAATCGATCAGGTCTGCATCGGCTCCTGCACCAACAGCTCTCTGCTGGATATGCTGAAGGTGGCACATATTTTAAAGGGGAAAACGGTTCATCCGGACGTTTCCCTGTCTATCGCCCCCGGCTCCAAGCAGGTGCTGAATATGCTGGCACAGAACGGTGCTCTGGCTATTTTGATTGACGCCGGAGCCAGAATTTTGGAAAGTGCCTGCGGGCCTTGTATCGGAATGGGGCAGTCCCCTAACTCTAAGGGCATTTCCCTGCGTACCTTTAACCGGAATTTTGAAGGCCGTTCCGGCACCAAGGACGGGCAGATTTATCTGGTTTCACCGGAAACGGCGGCAGCTTCTGCTGTGGCAGGGGTTTTGACCGATCCCACCTCCTTGGGCGAAATGCCTGATTTTCAGCTTCCCAAGGAATTTTTCATCAACGACAATATGGTGGTTCCTCCCGTACCGGAGGATCAGATGGATTCCGTTGAAATTTTAAGAGGGCCCAACATCAAGCCCTTCCCCGAAACAAAGCCTTTGGAAGATCAAATCAGCTGTCCCTGCTCCTTAAAGGTGGGAGACAATATCACAACAGACCATATCATGCCGGCCGGGGCAAAAATTCTGCCTCTGAGGTCCAACATTCCCGCCATCTCTCAATACTGCTTTACGGTATGCGACGAAGGCTTTCCCAAGCGGGCGAAGGAGATGGGCTCCAGCATCATTGTAGGAGGCGCAAATTACGGCCAGGGCTCCTCCCGGGAGCATGCGGCGCTGGCGCCTTTGTATCTGGGCGTTAAGGCGGTGCTGGTAAAATCCTTTGCCAGAATTCACCGCTCCAACCTGATCAATGCCGGAATTTTGCCCTGCACCTTCCAGAGCGAAGAGGATTATAATAAAATTTCCCAGGGAGATCAGCTGTCGCTGGAGCATGTAAAAGAAGCCATTCAGACAGACGGCAAATTGGTGCTGAAAAACATTACCACAGGGGAGGAAATTCCCTGTCTCTGCGAATTGAGCGAACGAGCGAAAAAAATTATGCTGGCAGGCGGTTTGTTAAACGCCACAAAGCAGAGCAAATAGGAGGACAATACTATGAATTTGGATCAATTTTACCCCGGTCAGGATGAAAAGCCTCTGGATCACCTTGTGCCGGGAGGCGGCATGAGCTGTATTCTCAGAACCATCGGCTGCGTGGGAGACAGTCTCGCCTCCGGAGAATTTGAATCCTTAGATGAAAACGGAAAAAAAGGATACCATGACTACTTTGAATATTCCTGGGGGCAGTTTATGGCTCGCGAAATCGGCAGCAAGGTTTACAATTTTTCAAGAGGCGGCATGACTGCTCGGGAATACTGTGAAAACTTTGCCGACTCCATGGATTTTTGGAATCTTGACAAACGGTGCCAGGCCTATATTCTGGCTCTGGGGGTGAACGACATTTCCAGAGCACTGAATCCGGAGGATTCCATGGAGCTGGGCGAGCTGACGGATGTGGATGTGAAGGATTATCACAACAACAAGCCCACCTTTATCGGCTATTATGCCCAGATCATCCAGCGGTATCAGGAAATCCAGCCCAAGGCGAAGTTTTTCCTGATGACCATCCCCCGGGCGTATGACTGCGATGAAACAAAAAACGCCCTCCAGGATCGTCATGCCCAGCTGCTGTACGGTCTGGCTGACCTGCTTGAGCATTGCTATGTGATGGATTTTCGGAAATATTCCCCGATCCATGACGAGCAGTTCCGCAAAACATTTTTTCTGGGCGGTCATCTGAATGCGGCAGGCTATCTGCTGAGTGCCCGTATGATAACCTCTTATCTGGATTATATCATTCGTCACAATATGGACGATTTCAAACAGATCGGCTTTGTGGGAACGCCCTATCACAACGCTGCCGAGCCATGGTAATGAGCAGAACAACAAAATTGGGAAAGGATGAAACAAAAATGGCAAAAATTCAGATGAAAACTCCCCTGGTGGAGATGGACGGAGATGAAATGACCCGGATTATCTGGAAGATGATCAAGGATATTTTGCTGGTTCCTTATGTGGACTTGAAAACGGAATACTATGATCTGGGCTTGGAGCATCGGAACGAAACGGACGATCAGGTTACGGTAGATTCCGCTCTGGCAACCAAAAAGTACGGGGTTGCAGTAAAATGTGCTACCATCACCCCCAATGCCGCCCGGATGACGGAATACAATTTGAAGGAAATGTGGAAATCTCCTAACGGAACCATCCGTGCCATGCTGGACGGAACGGTATTCCGCACACCCATCATCGTCAAGGGCATCACCCCCTTCATTCCTACCTGGACAAAGCCCATCACCATTGCCCGTCATGCCTATGGAGATGTGTATAAAAACACCGAAATGAAGGCGCCTAAGGGCTCCAAATGCGAGCTGGTCTGCACAGATGCTCAGGGGAACGAAACCCGCCGCCTGATTCATGATTTTTCAGACTCCTCCGGTATTGTACAAGGGCTGCACAATCTGGACAGCTCCATTGAAAGCTTCGCCAGAAGCTGCTTTAATTACGGGCTGGAAACCAAGCAGGATGTTTGGTTTGCCACCAAGGATACCATTTCCAAGCAGTATGATCATCGGTTTAAGGATATTTTTGCAGAAATTTATCAGGCAGAATACAAAGAGAAATTTGAAGCGGCAGGCATTGAATATTTTTATACCTTGATTGACGACGCTGTGGCTCGGGTGATTCGTTCCCAGGGAGGATATATCTGGGCCTGCAAAAATTACGACGGAGACGTGATGAGCGACATGGTAGCCACCGCTTACGGTAGCCTGGCCATGATGACCTCCGTGCTGGTTTCTCCTGATGGGGTATATGAGTATGAAGCGGCTCACGGAACGGTGCAGCGCCACTATTATAAGCACCTGAAGGGAGAGCAAACCTCTACCAACAGTGTAGCGACCCTGTTTGCCTGGACGGGAGCACTGAAAAAACGGGGTGAGCTGGACGGTCTTTCCGATTTGTGCCGGTTTGCCGAAACACTGGAGAAGGCCACCATTCAAACCATTGAGGAAGGTGTCATGACCGGGGATCTGGCCTTGCTGTCCTCCCTGCCCAACAAGAAAAAAGTGAATACAGAGGAATTTTTGCTGGAAGTGAACCAGCGGTTAAAAGCAATGCTGGCTTTATAAAACCTTTGGGCTCTGCAACCCCGGATGACAGACTGCTTTGTTCGCCTGCATCCGAAGTTTGGCAGAGCCTTTTCTCTTAGATTCTTCATTTGATTTCAATAAAAAAGGAGGGCTCCTATATGAGTCAGATTCTGATTGTGGGAAGTTTGAATATGGATTTGGTCATCCGCACCTCCCGCCTGCCTCAGCTGGGGGAAACCATCACCGGACAGGGCTTTTCCGTCATTCCCGGCGGAAAGGGTGCCAATCAGGCCATTGCAGTCGCAAAGCTGGGCGGCGATACCGCCATGATCGGTGCTGTGGGTGAGGATGATTACGGGAAAGCCATGCTCCGCCACCTGAGCAGTCAGGGGGTGGATTGCAGCGGAATTTCCACCCTTTCCGGAAATTCCGGCATTGCAGTCATTACCGTTGCCGGAGGAGACAATCATATTATCTTAGACCCGGGTGCCAACGGCCAAACCACCCCTGACCTGCTACTTGGGCACAAGCAGTTGTTTGAACAAGCCAGATATGTGGTGCTCCAGCTGGAAATTCCGATGGAAACAGTGGTGTTTGCCGCAAGGCTGGCAAAGGAACAGGGTGCAAAGGTGGTGTTGAATCCGGCACCTATGAAGGAGCTGCCCCGGGAGCTGCTTGCAATGACCGACCTTTTGATTCCCAATGAGCATGAGGCGGCCGAGCTGCTGCAAATGCCGCTGGATACCCCTCAGGCTCGGGAGGAGGGAGTGCGCAGGCTGATGGAGTTGGGGATTACACAAGTGATCATCACTCTGGGAAAGGATGGATGCCTGTTTAACGACGGGGATCAAATCTGCCGGTTCGGCAGCTTTCCCGTTCCGGTTCAGGACACTACTGCCGCAGGAGACAGCTTTATCGGCGGGCTGTGCGTTGCCCTGTGTCAGGGAGAATCTATTCAGCAGGCTGTTCGATTTGCCACAGGTGTGTCCGCCGTTACGGTCAGCCGCAAGGGGGCGTCGGTATCCCTACCCACCAGGCAGGAGGCCGAACAGCTGCTCAGGCAATACCAGACAGACAATTAAAAACCGTGCGCTCCGGAATTTTTTCTGGGGCGCACGGTTTTATTACATCATATTTTGTTACATCATATGTCGCTTGGTAACCTTCAGCCGGTTCATTGCCCGGTTCAAGGCGGCTTGGGTGTGATAATATTCCCGAATACTCTGCTTTTGGCGAAGACGCTCCTCCGCCCGAAGCTTTGCTTCATTGGCTCGCTTTACATCAATTTCATCCGGATATTCCACCGTGTCTGCCAAAATCACCACGCTGTCCGGCATCACCTCTAAAAATCCGTCGCTAACCGCCGCATAGCGCCATCTGCCGTCCACCAAATATTTCAGCTCTCCCGCCGCCAGGCAGGTGACCATGGACTCGTGCATGGGCAATATCCCATAGTCCCCGTCCATTCCGGTAAAAATCAAATGCTGACAATCCCCTCTGAAAAACAGCCGGTCACTGGCGATAATCTCCAGATAAAAGGTTTTTTCTCCCATCCCATATCACCCTTCCTGTTTGGCTTTTTTCACAACCTCATCAATGGTTCCCGCCATCAAAAAGGCAGATTCGGGATAATCGTCCATTTCACCGCTGATAATGGCACCGAAGCCCTTGATGGTTTCGGAAAGTGGCACATACCGGCCGGGAATTCCCGTAAAGTTTTCCGCCACAAAGAAGGGCTGAGACATGAACTTTTGAATCTTTCTTGCCCGATACACCGCCGCCTGATCCTCTGCGTCCAGCTCCTCCATGCCCAAAATAGCGATAATATCCTGAAGCTCCCGATAGCGCTGCAAAATTTCCTGGGTTTTGCGGGCGGTTTCATAATGCTCCTGCCCCACAATATCCGGCTCCAAAATCCGGGAGGTGGATTCCAAAGGATCTACCGCCGGATAAATCCCCTGCTCTACAATTTTTCTGGACAAAACGGTAGTTGCATCCAAATGAGCAAAGGTAATGGCAGGAGCCGGGTCGGTCAGGTCGTCCGCCGGCACATACACCGCCTGCACCGAGGTGATAGAGCCGTTTTTAGTGGAGGTAATCCGCTCCTGCAGCTCCCCTACCTCGTTGGCCAGTGTGGGCTGATAGCCAACCGCCGAGGGCATCCGCCCCAGCAAAGCAGACACCTCAGATCCTGCCTGCACATACCGGAAAATATTATCAATAAAAAGCAGCACGTTCTGATGCTCTCTATCCCGGAAATATTCCGCCATGGTCAGCCCGGTCTGAGCCACTCTCATTCTGGATCCGGGGGGTTCGTTCATCTGGCCGAACACCAGCGCCGTTTTTTCAATGACGCCGGATTCCTTCATTTCCGTCCAAAGATCGTTTCCTTCTCTGGAACGCTCTCCCACGCCGGTAAAAATGGAATATCCGCCGTGCTCAGTGGCAACGTTGCGGATCAGCTCCTGAATCAGCACCGTTTTTCCAACTCCTGCCCCGCCGAACAAGCCGATTTTTCCACCCTTGGCATAGGGTGCCAGCAAATCGATCACCTTAATTCCGGTTTCCAGGATCTCCACCACCGGACTTTGCTCCTCAAAGCTTGGGGGCTTGCGGTGAATGGACCACCGCTCTTCTCCCTCTACCGGCTGACCTCCGTCAATGGTTTCCCCCAGCACGTTAAACATCCGCCCCAGGGTTTGCTTTCCCACCGGCACCTGAATGGGTGCGCCGGTGGCCGTTACCTTCATTCCCTTGGCCAAGCCTTCGCTGGAGGCCAGCATAATGCAGCGCACGGTGCTGTTGCCCAGCTGCTGAGCAACCTCCATCACCAATGTTCTGCCCTTGTGCTCCACTGTCAATGCGTCCCGGATCATAGGTAGCCTTCCTTCATCAAATAACACGTCAATAACAGGTCCTAAGATCTGCACAATGGTTCCTTGCATCATTCTGCTCCCCCCTTCAAACTGTTTGCGCCCCCGGCAACCTCCGTGATTTCCTGCGTAATGGCCGCCTGGCGGGCTCGGTTATAATGCAACGACAGCTCTCGGATCATATCATGAGCGCTGTCTGTTGCAGATTTCATTGCCGTCATTCTGGCACTTTGCTCGCTGCAAAAGGCCTCCACCATTGCGCCGTAAAGCAAGCCCTTTAAATAATTGGGCACCAAATGATCCATCACCTTTTCCACCGAGGGAGAAAAGGTCACGTCCTGATGAATTTTTCCGTCGCTCCGGTTAAAATTCCCCCGCTCAAAGGGGAGAAGCTTTAATACCTTTGGCTCGATTTTGGCCGCATTCACCATTTCGCTGTACACCACATACACCTCGTCTAACAGCCGTTCCTCAAACAAGCCGGTAACCGTTTCCGCAATGGCTCTGGCACGGTACAGAGTAGGGTTTTGAGCGGTATATAAAAACTCGCCGTCAATCATGTATTTTTTTCTGGTGAAATACATTCTGCCCAGCTGACCCACCACAAACAGGGAGTTGTTTTTCCCCCGGGTCATTGCCTCCTCCGCCAGCTTTAACACATTGTGATTATACGCCCCTGCCATTCCCTTATCCGAGGTAATCACAATATATCCCCGCTTGCGTTCCTCAAGGGGAACCTCCTTGTGGGGATCGAAAAAGGAATGGCGAAAATCGGGCAGGTGATCCAGAATATGATGAATGGTTGTTTGCAGCTTTTCAAAATAAGGCTGAGTGGCGTCCAGATTCCGCCTGGCCTTTTTCATTTTGGAAGAAGAAATCAAATACATGGCATTGGTAATTTTCATAATTTCCTCAATGCTTTTCATTCTGCTTCTGATCTCTCTCATATTCGCCATATGCTACACCTGCTTTTTATATTCTTTGACCGCCTTGGTGATCTCTTCCTTGATTTCGTAGGTCAGCTCCTGCTTTTGCTGAATTTCCTCAATCAGCCCGGTGTACTTGGTGCGAATCAATTCCATCAGTCCCCGGCGGAATTCCTTCAGCTCCTTCACGGGAACATCCGTCAGCAGCCGGTTAGAGGCAGCAAACAGCAAAATCACCTGCTCATACAAGGGCAAGGGATGGTAAACAGGCTGCTTTAGCAGCTCAACCAAATGATCCCCGTGCTCCAGCAGATCCCTGGTATTTTTATCCAACTCTGAACTGAACTGGGTAAACACCTCCATTTCCCGGAACTGCGCCAAGTCGATCCGCAGAGAGCCGGACACCGCCTTCATAATTTTGCTTTGTGCCGCGCCCCCTACCCGGGATACCGAAAGGCCGATATTCACCGCCGGGCGGATGCCTGCAAAAAACAGCTCGCTTTCCAAAAAAATCTGCCCGTCCGTAATGGAAATCACGTTGGTGGGAATGTAAGCCGACACATCCCCCGCCTGGGTTTCAATAATGGGCAGAGCGGTAATAGAGCCGCCGCCGAATTCCTCCGTCACCCGGCAGGAACGCTCCAGCAGGCGGGAATGGAGATAAAACACGTCTCCAGGATCTGCCTCCCGGCCGGGCGAGCGCTTTAATAGCAATGACATAGCCCGATAGGCCACCGCATGCTTGGATAAATCGTCATACACAATCAGAACATCCTTGCCCTGATCCATAAAATACTCCGCTATTGCCGTTCCGCAGTAGGGAGCGATATATTGCAGCGGCGCCAGATCGCTGGCTACCGCCGACATCACAACGCTGTATTCCATTGCGCCGTATTTTTGCAGGGTAGACACAATCTGCGCTACCGTAGAGGCCTTTTGCCCTATGGCAACATAAATGCAGATCACATTCTTTCCCTTTTGATTCAAAATGGTATCCACTGCAATGGAGGTTTTTCCTGTCTGACGGTCGCCGATGATCAGCTCCCGCTGTCCCCGGCCGATGGGGAACATGGAATCAATTGCCATAATTCCCGTTTCCAGCGGTACCGTAACGGATTTACGCTTTACAATTCCCGGGGCTTCCCGTTCAATGGGATAATACTGCTCTGCTTCAATTTTGCCCTTTCCGTCAATGGGCGAGCCGAGAGCGTCCACCACTCGGCCAAGGAGCCCGTCACTGACGCCGATCCCGGCCTGTTTTTTGGTTCGTTTCACCTGGGAGCCCTCGGTCAGTCCGTAATCCGACCCCAGCAGAACGCAACCCACCTCTTTGCGTTCGATGTTCTGCACAATCCCCCGAACGCCCGTTTCAAACTCCACCAGCTCCCCATACATCACACTTTCCAAGCCGTAAACATCTGCAATGCCGTCGCTGATCCGCACAACGGAGCCAACCTCCGAAACCTCCGTTTTATCCTCAAAATGTTCAATTTCATTCTTCAACACTGAAATAATAGATTCTCTGTCCATGGTGTCGCTCACCTTCGTCACTTCTTTTTTCAGGCGGTCTAATTTCCCCTTGACGCTCTGATCATATTCCAGATCGCCAACCCGTAGCACCAGTCCGCCCATCAAAGAAGGATCCTCTTTTTTCTTCAGCACAATGTCCGAGCAGTGGAACCGTTTCCGAAGAGCATCCTTTAACTGCTCCAGCTTTTCTTCCGAAACATGGCCGCAGTAACGAAGCTCCCCCTGCACAATATTTTTCTGCTTCATGCAAAGATCATGATAAACGGAAAAAATATCCTCCCAAAAAGGTAAAAAGCCCTCCTCCGTCATCTCTTTGACAAAGGATGCCGTTTCTTTGGGAAACACCCGGTCAATCACCCTTCGTTTCTCCAGCGTTTTCACAATGGGGTTGTTCAGCGTTTCAAAAAGCTCCGGCGTCATACAGTTTTTGGTCTGCTCTGCCAGCTCCTCGGAAATTTCCAGCTGCTTTAACACCTGAGCGCAGTCATACACACACTGCTTCACCGTTTCTCACCTGCCTCCTGGATCAGCTGCTGGATGATCTGGTCATTGTCCTGATCCTGATCCGAATCCAGCTCCCGTCCCAGAATTTTAGCAGCCGCCAGCATAGCCAGCATAGCGATTTCCCCGCGGGATTCCTTCATAGCCGTTTCCCGCTCCAGTGCCATCTGCCTGCGGAATTTCTCCTTCTGCTGCTCAATTTCCTCCTGGGTCTGCTTTTGCATTTGCTGACGGATTTGGACTGCTTGCTCCTTGGCCTGCCGGATAATGTCCTCCGCCTCACCCTGGGCAAGCTGAATTTTCTCCTGATACTGCCGCTCCAAAGCGGCGGCCTGCCGAGCGGAATCCTCCGCCTTGTCCAAGGAGGACTGCACCGTCGCCCTCCGCTGATCCAAAACCCGGTTTAAGGGCTTAAATAAGAAAATGCGGAACAAGGCGTACAGCAAAAGCATGTTCACCAATGTGTAAATGATGCTCATATCCAAATGCAACATATCAGATCACTTCCAGTACAAGGATTATTTCAAGAACAAAATGATAAGCAGGGCGATAACAAAGCCGTAAATGGCAGTTGCCTCTGCCAGAGCACAGCCCAGCAGCAAAATTTTATTGATAGACCCCTGTGCCTCCGGCTGCCTTGCTACCGCCTCGGAAGCCTTCCCCGTTGCCAAACCGATTCCAATCCCGGCTCCGATTCCCGTCATTACCGCCACCGCGGCGCCAATCGCAATCAAAGTAGTCATCATAAAAAACCTCTCTCCGTAAAAATATTTTATTCAATAGCCTCTTTGATAAACAAGGAGGTCAGGAATACAAACACATAGGCCTGAATCAAGCCGTCAAACACGTCAAAATACAGGCTCAAAGCCACCGGAACCCCAACCGGCACCACCAGCTTAATCAGCTCCATCACTACAAAGGAGCCCAGCACGTTTCCAAACAGCCGCATACAAAGAGACAGCGGCCTGATCACAACCTCCAGCACATTGATGGGAGCAATCAGCGGGACGGGCTCTGCAAAGCTTTTCAACCATTTTTTCCAGCCCTTTTTATGAATCCCGGAAAACTCAATCAGCACAATGCTAATCAGCGCCAGCCCCGCCGTTACGTTCAAATCCTTGGTCGGGGGCGTTAGACCAATCAAACCGCACAGGTTGGAAAGGGCGATAAAAATGATGGTGGTACATAAATAAGGAATATACCCCTTTCCCTCTTCTCCCAAAATGCCGTAGAAAAAATCATGTAAAAAATCCATCAACAGCTCAATGGCGCTCTGCATTCTTCCCGGAACCACCTTAAAATTCCGGCTGCACAGCCCGAAAAACAGTGCTGCCAGTCCTATTAGAACCCAGGTAGTCACCACCGAAGCCGGAACGCCCCCCAAAAGAGGCAGTGTAAAGGCAATTTTATTGTCTAAAGAGCCAAGCAGTTCTTCTGAGATTCGATCCATTTCATCATCTCCCGTTTACGATAAAAAAAACCAAAGGAAACCACCCTGAAATCCCCTTTGATTTTTTTCTTATTATAGTCCTTTTTTCATTAAATGTCAATAACAATTTTAAATTCTTCCCTTTTGACTAAAATATAATTAAAAAAAATCGGTTATTTTACCAAAAACACAACAAATCAGCGGCGGCCTGACGCTGCAATGCGGCTGCCGTCCAAACCGGACTTGGCGGCCGCTTTTGGTATGACGCAATCACATATTTACAACGATCCTCTTCGTTATCCCCCGCTCTCAAGTCCGCTCCCGCCGGTGAATTCCTTTGCGGCTGTAATCATTCATTGTATCCTTCACAAAACCGAAAAAACATTACCGCTGTCAGCGGCACGCCTATGTTATAAATCCAAAGAAAGACACGAAATGTGCTGATTTTTTCCAGACCATAACGATCCGCAAACAGGGCGGTCACCAAAAAAGATCAGCATTCCCACTGCCGGAACTGCGTCTGCAAACAGCACCACCGGAAGGTAGCAAGCAAAGCTCAGCACCACCGCAAGCCACAAAAATCGAAAAGACTTATCCTGCTTTTCCTTTGTGCTGCGGTAAAACATCACCACGATCAGCGCACCCAAAAGGGTAAAGGGAATGTTGCGGTAAATGCCCCATGAGAGAGGCATCTGGGCACTTTGCCATGCGTTTTGAGGCATCAGGCACAGTGCAGTGCGGGAAATCGCCAGCACCCAAACCGCCCCGCAAACACCCTTTCGGCCGCTGATTTGATAACGGCTGCGCCAGACATCATACAACAGCAGATACTGCCTCCTGCCCTTGCCGCCGCAGATCATCAGCACCCCCAACCAGATACACAATGTCGAACACTGTTTCAAAAATTGCCTGCATCATACCGATTTCTCCTTTGTTCTATGATTTTATTCTTACTGCACAAAACAAACCGGACGGTAAACATTCCAGAAGGCCTCTCTCACAAGGGTCTCTACCTCTCGGCGTTCTTCCTTTCGTTCCAAACGAATGAGATAGTTTTTTTGTTTCATTGGTGTTTTCTCATCCCCTTTCCGCAACGCTGATACGATTCCGTCCGGGTTCTGTTATGCTCCAACCGGCCGGTCTGATTTTTGGTTCTTATGATGTGCCCCTCCCAGATTGCTGCAAGAGAGGAAACTGCACACAAAACAGCTGCACTGTACGTTACCTCAATCACAAATAGGGTCGGCGGCAGAAGAAATAAAAGAAAGCCTGTCACCTTGTTCAGCACGGTATGCACCGCCGCAAATCTCTTTTGAACAACAAATCCATAAATCATATTCCCTATTTTGATCACCGCAACTGCAGCAATCCATATCCAAAGCCATAGAGGGAGCTCCATTACAGGAAGCAGCTTGATCAGGCAAACTGCTACAAAAATGAAATCCGCTGCGGTATCCAGCTGAGAACCCAATTCACTGACGGTATTGGTTTTTCTCGCCACCGCGCCATCCACCATATCCGATAGCCCAGCAATCAGATACAACGCATAAAATACCGGAGAATATACAGGCCAAAACAGCATCGCCACACTGCAAAAAATTCTGCCGGCTGTGATCAGGTTTGCCATGCACTCATTCCCCTTCCGTCAGTTCCATTTTTCAAACATCACAGTATGCTCCTTCATAGAAATCTTACCGACCCGGTCGCCAACTCCGGCAGTTCCGTTTTTCTTGATCCAATTCCAAAACGGCGCATATTTACTCATTTTTCAACCACTCTTCCTTGGTGAGATATTCCAATATTCTTCTCCTAATGGCCGAGCAATTTTCTAATACTTTTGCCCCTATGTTATTGCCGTCAATTTTTATCGTTATGATAGGATATCCGCTACTGTTTTTCTTAAGCAGCAGTCTTTTCATACCAATTTTCGGCTATACATAGTCGTCTAAATCGGCAACAACAAGTGCGGTATTTATAATTAGAGTCACTGCCTGCTAGTTCTAATCCACAGTCTAAAGTCTAAGAACAAATAGACATGTTTCCATAAAACAAGACCGGACTTTCCCGAAGGAATAACACCTTACGAAAAAGCCCGAAAACAAACTATTTTCTGGAACTTATTATTTAACTTTAGATATCAATACTCCGTCTCCACACAACGCAATTGCCTCTTACTGAATGTTGCCATATCGAAACATATCCACACCTTTTGAGCCATTTTCAGAATACTTTCCGTTCTCCAGTTCACAGTCTTAGCCTTTTCGTATTCGGGAATTAGCTTACTCATGCAGCGTACTGTTTTCACGTCCAATTTCAATTGCTTTATTACAATCCTCATCAATGGCCTTTGCACACTCCTCCGGAGTCACATTACCAGCAAGGAGATCATGAATATGAGGCCAGAAAACACTGCGGACAGAATCGTCTGAGCCCTGCCAGTTCGGACTGTTTTTCATAAAATTAACTGTCTTGCTGGCATTGGCTGCAAAGGTACTCAGCATCTCAAGATCAGAATACTTTTCACTGACAGACTTCTGTACAGGGATGTTGGCTGACTCCAAATCAGTCCTCTCCTCGGTAGAATAGATATACTGAACAAATGCCTATGAGGCAGCATGCTTTGCGTCATCATCGTTGTCAAACACTTCAAATCCGGTCAGAAAAGAAGTACATAGTCCCTCACCATCCTCGGTAGGACAGTTAACAAAACCATTTGCCTGAAGGTCAAAATTACTCTTGATGGCAATATTGTAAAGATAAATTGCCATCTGTCCGTTAGTGAACAGTTCCAGGTTATCCAGAATCTCCAGATTCTCGCAATGCGGAGCATACCAACCGCGCTCTATGCCTTCCTGCACCCAGGTCAATGCTTTGATGCCTTTCTCGCTTTCTAAAAGGATGTTATCTTCTCGTGATACAAATCTTTTTGAGGGTGCTCCAATCAGTTCTTGAAAATTGTAGTTTGCATTGTCCCCCGGAGCATATTTTACATACGCATCGCTGTAAACAACACCGTTTTCATCCAATAAATACAAGGATTCAAAACGACTGTTCGCACGTTCCAGATTCAATCTCTCTAATGCATCCTGAAAGGTTTTGTATTTGTAAGAACCAATTTTTTCTCCAATATAATTCAGATCCTCCCATGCAATTTCAATGTATGCTGCCATGGTGTTCCGATTAAGTGCTGCTATCTCATAAATATTGCTCTTCGTTGTTTTTTCTACTGCATTCTGCAGCATCTGCGAGTACACCGCAACAACAATAGCAACAACAAAGATAATTGCAAAAATAAATACAAGAGAACTTATTTTCTTGTTTTTTCATGGGCAATCTCCTCTGTTTCATATCATAGAAAAACCACCTGTAAACGAAAAGAAAAATACATGATTCCATCCAATACAGATGGCTTAAGTGTCATATGATTTATGCAAGGGCACAGTATAGCTCATGTCTTCTTAAACGTAATCATCCATATATTTCAAGTTCTGTCTTAAAATACATATCACGAATGCAGAAAAACGATTAATACATAGAAATACAAATTTATTATACCAAAAGAGTGCTATTTTGTCAATAAGTTCTATTTTTTAAATATGCTAAATTGTGTTCAATTGTCAATGAGGAGCCGATATGATAGGCTTGGGCTGAGGCGAATCGCCCTCCGGGCTGTTTCGTCCTTTCGCCGGAATATCATGTCGGCAGAGGTCGCCCGCAAGTGAACCGTGGAATAAATGCGGCCTTCTTTCGAAAACAAAAGAAAGACGA
>JAXEOR010000166.1:0-36126 GCA_034117945.1 Clostridia bacterium
GTTCGTAAAATGACGAGCTTCGTTTTGTGTACCCAAAATTCAAAAAAATTTTAAAAGTTATCCACATTTTGGGCAGAAAAAAAGGGCGTTGCCTCAATTTAGTGAAAATTCACTTATTGAGACACGCCCTTTTTACACCCAGTCCTCCCGGCCTGGCTGTGATGGCTCTTCTATTCTCCCTGCTCCGCCGCCAAATCGGCAAGCACGGTCACATGGGGGTGCAGCTGTAAAAAGGAAGCCGGATTGCTCGTGCTGATCCCCTCTTCAAACAGCCGTTTTAAAATATTCTTCTTTTTTGCGCCGGTCACCAGAACGATAATCTTCTTTGCACTGAAAATGGTTTCCATCCCCATGGTCAGCGCCGCTTTTGGCACCTCCTCCTCAGAGGCGAAAAACCGTGCGTTTGCCCGGATGGTAGACTGGGTCAATCCGGTTTGATGGGTAAAGGGCGCCAACTCCTCTCCGGGCTCATTAAACCCAATATGCCCGTTTTCTCCTAGCCCTAAAATTTGCAGATCCACCCCGCCGTAGGCCTTCAGCAGCTTCTCATAGCGCTCACATTCCGCCTGGGCATCCTTCGCCTCCCCGTTCGGAATAAAGCACCGTTCCGGCCGGATGTTAATATGATCAAACAGATTTTTTTTCATAAAATAGGCATAGCTTTGAGGATCTTCTTTTTTAATGGGATAATATTCATCCAAATTAAATGCAGTCACCCGAGAAAAATCAAGATTCCGTTCACAAAGCTCTTTGTACAGACCCAGCGGCGTTGAGCCGGTTGCCAGACCTAAAACGCTGTCCGGCTTAAAGGTAATCTGGTGCTGCACCAAATCAGCCGCATAAGAGGCCAAGGCCGCTTGTGTTTCAAATACAATTTTTTTCATGGCGATTCCACCTTTTCGTTTGTTCTTTTCTTCATTATAGCATACGAGCCACAAAAATTCTTCAAATATATTTGAAACTTTTTGAACAAAATTCTGTTTTTCAGAAAAAATTCATTTTTTGTTCATAAAACGGACATATTTTTTTCTTATAATGAAACTGTACCTAAGGTATGAAGGTTCAATGTGTCCCCCAACACATTGAACTGAATAGCCGGTCGAAAGATTGGCTTTCGTTTTCCCCTCATAAATAGCAAGCGGGACAGTTCCCCCCAAGGACTGTCCCGTTTGCTTGTTCTCAAGCCTTTTTATTTTCCCAAGCATTTTTCCCCGTTGATTTTCCGAATGCTTTTTTCCAGCTTGGCTCTGGGAAGCATCAGCTCGCAGCCGCACCCTAAGCATTTGATTTTAAAATCCGCTCCCGCCCGCAGGGTTTCCCACTCCAGGCTGCCGCAGGGATGCTTTTTTTTCAGCTCCAGCCGATCCCCCACTGCAATTTGCAACGGCATTGCTCCCACTTCCTTCCTAAACACCGCAATTGTTTCAATCGCCGCTTTTGCGGACAAAACGTTCCTATCCTGATCCGCAGCGCAATCTCTTTCTTTTCTAAAAAAGGAATGCGCTCCGGGCGCATCCCTTTTTCCACTTTTTATTTCACTTCTCCGAAATCCAAAACCTGCCCTTTTTCCGCAGACAAAAAGGCCATTTCCATCACCCGCATAACCCGTTGAATTTGCTCATGGGTCACCAGCTGGGGCTCTTCTCCGTCAATCGCCTTGCAGAAGTTCCGGTAAAAATCATGGACATCCGACTTAGGAATCGGAAGGTCGTATTCATCCACTGTAACACTATCCCGGGGTGCCATTGTTTTGGTAATCCCCGCCGCAGTCTGCACCGGCAGCACATCGCTTTCATGCCAATGCTTGCATTTGACCACATGGCACGGCTGGCGCCAGTCGGTAATCATAGCCGTGCCCTTTTCCCCCTGAAAATAAAACCGGGGAAGGGCAATAAAGTTATAGGTTCCAACCTCCAGATAAGCGGTAGAGCCGCTTTCAAAGGTCAGCGTCAGCTTAAAGCCGTCGTCCACCTCTTTGTTTGTAATATGCGTTGTAACGCAATAAACCGTTTTGATTTTTTCCTGAATCATTTGCAGGATCTGGTCAATCAAATGCACGCCCCAGTCCAGAATCATACCGCCGCCGTGCTCTTTTTCGCATCTCCAGTCGCTGGGGATTCCCCGGGAGCCATGCACTCTAGATTCCACATTGATCACCTTGCCCAGCTCGCCCCGGTCAATCAAGCCCTTGATGGCTAAAAAGTCAACATCCCATCTTCTGTTATGATGAACGGTAAACAGCTTGTTGCAGCGGTTGGATGCATCCACCATTTCCTGCACCGCCTCGCTGGACATTTCCACCGGCTTTTCGCAGATCACATGCTTGCCTGCCTCCAAGGAACGCACCACCAGATCCTTATGTACGTCATTTGGCACTGCAATCACAACAATATCCACCGTTTTGTCCGCCAAAACTGCCTCTGTGGAATCATACACAAAAATGCCCTTTTGCCGGGCGGCCTCATTGCGAACCTCACGGATATCATACACCCCCGCCAGCGACACCACATCGCTCTGAAGGGCATGATCCGCATGCCATCCGCCCTGTCCGCCGTAACCAATTACTGCAATTTTCTTTTTCATATTCCAACACCCCTCGGTTGCTTCATTTCGTTCTTTTTTATTATAACGAATTCAGTTTCTTTTGTCCAGTCTTTTTCAGGAATTCCTTAAAAATTTTCATTTTTTCCATTTTTCCGCCTATTACATGACACTCCTTGTTATTTTTGACTATTCCAGATGCATATACCCATCCGCCTGATCCCAGGGGACGGTAAACCCCCGGCCATGGGAACAAAATACTGAATCGGCAGTATGCTCCACATCCTGATCAGGACAGTATGCCCTTTGCGCAATGACCTCCTCCGGATTATGGCAGGGCTGGTAACCGCAATATTCCAGCACGCAGTCTCCCATTCCCTTGGTAAAGGCGGCCACCTCCTTGGGATATTCCATCACGCAAACCACCGGCGCCTCTCCCCGGATCTCCGTCTGCCCGGAAACCGTTTTTGGAGGATCAAACCGGCCGTGCATCCGCAGCAAATCAGAACAAACCCGGCCTGCCAGTTCTGCCGGACAGCGCACCGTAACACGGTAGTAGGGCTCCAACAGCAGACTTTTCCCTTTTCTCAGTCCCTGCCGAACCGCCCGGTACACCGCCTGGCGGAAATCGCCCCCTTCCGTGTGCTTTTCATGATCTCTGGCTGCCAGCAGGGTGATTTTCACATCGCACAAGGGACTGCCCGTCAAAACCCCCTTGTGCTCCCGCTCCAGCACATGAGTCTGCACCAGCCGGCACAGAGACGGCTTGATTTCTCCCCGGCTGTCAAAGCGAATCCCGCTGCCCCGCTCTCCCGGCGCAAGCCCCAGCTTCACCTCTGCATAATGCCGCAGGGGCTCAAAATGCCCCCGGCCGATCACCGGCTCGGCCAGGGTTTCCTGATAGACCACCCCGCAGGAGGAAAACCCAATCTCCTCTCCGAACTGCTCCTGATATACTGCCGCCAGCACCTCCAGAGCAACCGGCCCCATAACCCGGATCTGGAGCTCCCCCAGCCGTTCCTCCCACCGGACACGCAGGCAGGGCTCCTGCTCCTCCAGCAGCTGAAATCGTTTCCAAACCTCTCTGGGATCGGTGCTGCTTTCCACCCGAGCAGACAAGGGCGGCTCAGGCGGAGGGGGACTTTCTTTTCCCTCCTGGCCGAAATACATGCCCGCTTTCAAGGAAGGAAGTCCCGTCAGAGCACAAATTTCACCGGCGCACGCCTTTGCAATGCCCTCCCAGCGGTCTCCACGGTACCGCCTTAGCTCATGCACCGTTTCCTCTCCCCCGGCAAGGGGCACTCTGTCCTTCGGCCGCAGACAGCCGGCCAGCACCTTACAAAAGGCCAACCGGGTGCCTTTTTTATCAAAATGAATTTTATAGCAAACTCCCTGAAAGGCGGCTTCCTCACGGTAGTCTCCTCTCAAAAAGTCCTTCATTCCGTCCAGCAGCTCCTTTACACCCCTGCCGTGCAGGGCACTCCCGCAAAAAACAGGGGAAAAGGCTCCCTGCCTGACCGTCTCCCCCATTGCCCTTTTCCATTCCTCCCCTTCCGTTTTTCCTGCCAGATACAGCTCCAGCAATTCCTCCGAGCACTCTGCAATTTCCTCCCGATCAGCCGGACAAACTCCGCCCAGCTGCTGCCTCACTGCCGCCAGAAGTCCGGGCAAATCAACCCCGGACAAATCCGTTTTGTTTATAAAAATTACGGTGGGGATGCCCCGCAGCATCTCCCACAGCCGAAGGGTTTGCCCCCTCAGCCCTTCCCCCGCCGAAACAACCAGCACCGCCCCGTCCAACACAGGCAATACCCGCTGGGTTTCGGGAAAAAAATCCAAATGACCGGGGGTGTCCACCAGAAAAAATTCCGTATCTCCCCACAAAAAAGAAGCAGTGTCCGAAAACACTGTAATCCCTCTTTCCCGCTCCACCGCCGCCCGGTCAAGGGCGGTATCTCCATGATCCACCCGCCCCGCCGCACGCAGAGTTCCGCTTTGGTACAGCAGCTGCTCAGACAGGGTTGTTTTCCCTGCATCTACATGGGCAAAAATGCCTACCGTTACTTTTTTCATATTCCCTCCTGTCCGCCTTTACAGTACCATGACCAGCGTTCCTGCCGTAATCAGAATTCCGCCCAGCACCGCCTTGGCAGAAACCGGCTCCTTCAGCACAATCCAGGCCAGCACCATGGTCAATACAACGCTGAATTTATCCACCGGCACCACCCGGGATACCTCTCCCAGCTGCACTGCCTTAAAATAACACAGCCAGGAAGCACCCGTGGCCAGGCCGGACAAAATCAAAAACAGCCATTCCTTTCCTGCCAGCTCGGAAATCTGTCGCCAGCTTCCTCCTCCCAGGGCAATCGCCCAAGCCATCACCAGCACCACAGCAGTCCGAATGGCGGTTGCCAGATTGGAATTCACCGATCCCATTCCCAATTTTGCCAAAACAGAGGTCAGCGCCGCAAATACCGCTGACCCCAATGCATAAACCATCCACATAGTTCATCTTCCTCTCCAGCGTTCCGTTGTTTCTTCTACCGCCCGCCCTTCTCTGAGACTGTCGGGCAGATTCAAAATCCGCTGATTTTTTGAGCCCCGAAAAAGCAGGGCAAGACTTTTTTGCTCTAACAGGAAGGGCCCGTCTACCAAAACGTCGCATAAGGACAGTAGCTCTCTGACCTCCGGCTGTTCCATGGCAATCAGCTGCTCAAAGGTATACCCGGAATACAAGGCAATCTCCAGTTCCCCCTCCTTCACCATCCGGCACAGGGGCACAAGAGCCTCCGCCTGACAAACCGGCTCTCCTCCGCTGATGGTCAGCCCTGACAACATAGGATTTTTCAGAATCTCCTGTCCAATCTCCCACGCCCCTCTGAGGGTTCCGCCCTCAAAGGGGTGCGTTTGGGGATTGTGACATCCGGGACAATGGTGAGGGCATCCCTGTACAAATAAGGTATAGCGCAGCCCCGGTCCGTCGGTGATGGAATCGTTCACCACTCCCGCTACTCGGATCATAGGCTGGCGCCCGTTGTCACACATGATGTTTCACCCGATCCGCTTCCTCCGCTCGCTTTGCGTCGTTAAACCGATCCAGAGTACCTACCAGATATCCCGTGATCCGGCGGATTCTATGGAAGGGAATATCCCCTTCCTTCCGGCCGCATTTAGGACATTCGTCCTCAATGACCCCTTGATACCCGCAAACAGGGTCGCTGTCCACCGGGTGATTGATGGAACCGTAGCCAATCCCCGCCTCCTTCATGGTTCGCACAACCTTTTCAAAGGCCTCCAGGTTATTGGCGGTATTTCCGTCCAGCTCCACATAAGTAATATGTCCTGCGTTGGTCAGGGCATGATAGGGCGCCTCAATTTGAATTTTATCATAGGCGCTGATGGGATAATAAACCGGCACATGAAAGCTGTTGGTATAATATTCCCGATCGGTCACGCCGGGAATGACGCCGAATTTTTTCTGATCCATACGGATAAACCGGCCTGACAGACCCTCCGCAGGGGTTGCCAGCAGCGTAAAATTCATCTTTTTTTCCTTGCTGAGCCGATCCAGATAGTCCCGCATGAAGCCCACAATTTCCAAGCCTAAAATTCTGGATTCATCCGACTCTCCGTGATGCTTTCCCGTCAGTGCCACCAGTGCCTCCGCCAATCCGATAAATCCCACCGACAGGGTGCCGTGCTTTAAAACTTCACCCACTTCCTCGTCCGCAGACAGCCGGTCAGAATCGATCCACACCCCCTGTCCCATCAGGAAGGGGAAATTATGCATTTTCTTTTTTGCAACGATCTGATACCGATCCATCAGCTGCTTGGTAACCAGATCCATCTTCCGCTCCAGCTCTTCAAAAAACCATTCCAGGCTGTGATTGCTTTTGATGGCAATCCGGGGCAGATTGATGGAGGTAAAGCTCAGGTTCCCCCGGCCAAAGGTAATTTCCCGCTCCGGATCATACACGTTCCCCATCACCCGGGTACGGCAGCCCATATAGGCAATTTCCGTTTCCGGATGACCCGACTTATAATACTGCAAATTATAAGGTGCGTCCAAAAAAGAAAAATTGGGGAACAAACGCTTGGCGCTGACCCTGCATGCCAAACGGAACAAATCGTAATTGGGATCCTCCGGGTTATAATTGACCCCTTCCTTCACCTTAAAAATATGAATGGGGAAAATCGCCGTTTCGCCAAAGCCCAAGCCGGCTTCGGTTGCCAAAAGCACATTTTTGATAATCATTCTGCCCTCCGGCGAGGTGTCTGTTCCGTAATTAATAGAAGAAAAGGGAGTCTGGGCGCCTGCCCGGCTGTGCATGGTATTCAGATTGTGAATTAGTGCCTCCATGGCCTGATAGGTTGCCCGATCCGTTTCCTCCAAGGCACTTTTTACCGCAAAATGATGAATTTTATCCCAAAGCTCCTCCCCTAAAATGGGCTGAAAAACCTCTTTTTCCTTTTTGGTGTAGGAATCATCTATCGTGCTGATCCGCGGAAACAGACCTGCCTCTGTTTCAATTTCCTTGATCATCTGCTTCCATTCCTCTTCCTGCTTTCCGCAGTCTGAACACAGCAGCGCCCCTTTGGCAAAATTGGCCGCATACAGCTTTTTATAGGTTTTTTCTACGCCCTTGGCCAGGCCGTAATCAAAATTAGGAATGCTCTGTCCGCCATGCTGGTCGTTTTGGTTAGACTGAATGGCGATACATGCCAAAGCCGCATAGCTGCGAATATCATTGGGCTCCCGCAAATATCCGTGACCGGTGGAAAACCCGCCTTCAAACAGCTTTGTAATATCAATCTGGCAGCAGGTGGTCGTCAGGGTGTAAAAATCAAAATCATGAATATGAATATCCCCTTCCCGGTGAGCCTTGCTCTGGGCGGGAGGTAAAATGCACTTTTCATAATAATCCTTCGCTCCCTCAGAGCCATACTTCAGCATGGTTCCCATAGCGGTATCCCCGTCGATATTGGCATTGTCCCGCTTCATATCGCTGGCCTTCGCATCCGCAAAGGTGATTTCGTCATACACCTTCATCAGTCTGGTATTCATCTCCCGGGTGCGGCTCCGCTCCGCCCGGTACAAAATGTATTTTTTAGACACAAAGGCATAGCCGTTATCCATCAACACATTTTCTACCGTATCCTGAATATTTTCCACTCCCGGTGCCGTACCGGTAAATTGGCTTTGCAGCCGCTGCTCCACCAGCTCAGCAATTCGCCTGCTTTCCTGAGAATCATTCCTTCCGCAGGCCTGCATGGCCTTATCAATCGCCTTTTCAATTTTCCCAATATCGTACGGAACCTCGCGGCCATCCCGCTTTACAATGGTTTGAAACATTCCTTTTTCTCCCTCTTTCTTTTCATCTTCCGCTCACTATATCTTGTGTGCAATACAAGTTTATCACACCATATATATTGTGTCAAGGGGGTTTTGGAATGTAACAGAAATGTAATCAATCCAGTAAGTCCTGGCAGTACATTTTATTTCCAAAACAAAAGAAGGAAAGCAATTCTTTCTCTTTGAACAATAAAAAAGTTCCATGCTTTTCACCTGGGTGATCCTAATGAAGGGGAAACCGGCATGAATCCCATAAAAAACCGCCCTGCAGCAAATGCTGCAGGGCGGTGACTCATTTCTTAAAATTTATCTCGTTTCATATAAGTGGTATGCAGCAGCTCGTGAGCCTTATGACTGCAGGGCTCTCCCAGATATTCCTCATACATTTTCTGCACATAGGGATTCTGGTGAGATTTTCTCAAGGACAAAGACTTATCCTCTTCATAAATCGCCGCCGCCCGCTCTGCTCTCACGTCATGAGTCATTTTATATTTAGAAGGCACAATGGGCTGACCGCCGCCGTTTACGCAGCCCCCCGGGCAAGCCATAATTTCAATAAAATCAAGCTTTTGCTCGCCGGCCTTTACGCTGTCCAGCAGCTTTCTGGCGTTGCCCAGGCCATGAGCAACCGCCGCACGCAATTTCTTGCCGCCCACTTCAACCGTGGCAAATTTCACACCTTCTACACCACGAACCGCTTCATATTCGATCTCGGAGTTATCCTTACCGGTCAGAATATCCGCAACCGTCCGCAGGGCAGCTTCCATCACGCCGCCTGTAGTGCCGAAAATGGCGCCTGCGCCGGTGGCCTCGTCTCCAAAGGGATTGTCAAACACAGAGTCCGGCAGGTTGGCAAAATCCAAACCGATGGTACGAATCATTTTCGCCAGCTCCCGCACCGTCAAAACTGCGTCCACGTCCTGCATTTTATCGTGTCCCAGCTCGTCTCTCTGAGCTTCATATTTCTTTGCGGTACAAGGCATCACAGAAACCACATAGATCTTTTTGGGGTCAATGCCTTCCTTTTCTGCAAAGTAGGATTTGATGATTGCGCCGTACATCTCGTGAGGAGATTTGCAGGAAGAAAGATTGTCCAAAAATTCCGGATAATTATGCTCACAGAATTTGACCCAGCCGGGGCTGCAGGAGGTAATCAAGGGCAGATTTTCTCCCTTTTCCAGGCGATGCAGCAGCTCGGTTCCTTCCTCCATAATGGTCACGTCCGCTCCGGTGTTGGTATCAAACACCTTGTCAAAGCCCATGCGTTTCAAAGCGGTCACCATTTTCCCGGTTACCCGGCTCCCCACCGGCATTCCGAATTCCTCGCCCAGTCCAACACGAACTGCGGGAGCAGGCTGCACCACAACGTATTTGCTGTCATCGGCCAGAGCATCCCAAACCTGGGCAATGCTGTCCTTTTCGGTCAAAGCGCCTACGGGACATGCCGTAATACACTGACCGCAGTTTACGCAGTTCACATCCGCCAAGGATTTTTCAAAGGCGGGAGAAATATGGGTGGAAAAGCCTCTTTCGATGGCCTCAATTGCGCCCACCGTCTGAACGTTTTTGCAAACAGCGACGCACCGGCGGCACAAAACGCATTTATTGGGATCCCGAACGATAGAAGCGGATTTGTCATCCTTTTCATAATGGATGTTTTCCCCTTCAAACCGATCCGCATCAACGCCAAACTCCTCTGCCAGAGACTGGAGTTCGCAGTTTTTATTTCTCACGCAGCTCAAGCACTTTTTCTCATGATTGGAGAGCATCAGCTCCAGCGTTACCTTTCTTGCTTCCCGCACCTTGGGCGTGTTGGTCATAACCTCCATTCCCTCGTTCACCGGATATACACAGGCAGCCGCCAGTCCTCTGGCTCCCTTCACCTCCACCACGCAAATCCGGCAGGCGCCGATCTGATTGGCATCCTTCAAATAACACAGAGTGGGAATATCTACATTGGCATATTTCGCAGCCTCCAAAATGGTGCTGCCCTCAGGGACGCTGACGCTGACCCCGTCAATTACTAAGTTCACCATGGTTTTCGCTCCTTCCGCCTTATTGTTTGTAAACGGCGTTGAATTTACATTTGCTCATGCAAACGCCGCATTTAATACATTTTTCGGTATCGATGGTATAGGGACTCTTGATTTCGCCCGAAATCGCATCCGCAGGACAATTTCTTGCACACAGGCTACAGCCCTTACATTTCTCGGGATCAATTTTGTAAGACAGCAGCGCCTTACAAACACCGGCAGGACATTTCTTGTCCACAACGTGAGCCACATACTCATCTCTGAAATACCGCAGAGTGCTCAATACCGGGTTGGGAGCAGTTTGTCCCAGACCGCACATTGCGGAGGTTTTGATGGCATAAGCCAGCTCCTCCAGCCGATCCAGATCCTCCAGAGTTCCCTTTCCCTTTGTAATTTTATCTAAAATTTCATACATTCTCTTGGTACCGATCCGGCAGGGGGTACATTTTCCGCAGGATTCATCCACGGTAAATTCCAGGAAGAATTTCGCAATATCCACCATACAGGAATCCTCGTCCATTACAATCAAGCCGCCGGAGCCCATCATAGAGCCGATGCTGATCAGGGAATCATAATCAATTTCAATATCCATCAAGGAAGCCGGGATACATCCGCCGGAAGGCCCTCCAGTCTGAGCCGCCTTAAACTTTTTGCCGTTAGGAATACCGCCGCCGATCTCCTCAACAATTTCCCGCAGAGTAGTTCCCATAGGAATCTCCACCAGACCGGTATTTTTAATTTTACCGCCTACGGCAAACACCTTTGTTCCCTTGCTCTTTTCCGTTCCGATGGAAGTAAACCAATCTACACCCTTTAAAATAATCTGAGGAATGTTCGCATAGGTTTCTACGTTGTTCAAAATGGTGGGCTTTCCCCACAGACCCTTCACCGCAGGGAAGGGAGGACGGGGACGGGGTTCGCCCCGGTGCCCTTCAATCGAAGTCATCAGCGCTGTTTCCTCACCGCACACAAAGGCGCCGGCGCCCAAACGAATTTCAATATCAAAGCTAAAGTCGGTTCCGAAAATATTGTTCCCCAGCAGACCGTATTCCCGAGCCTGGTCAATGGCCTTTTGCAGACGGCCTACTGCGATGGGATATTCTGCACGGATATAAACATAGCCCTGGTTGGAGCCGATGGCATAGCCTGCAATGGCCATGGCCTCGATCACCACATGAGGATCTCCCTCCAAAACGCTTCTGTCCATAAATGCGCCGGGGTCCCCTTCGTCGGCATTACAACCCACATATTTTTGTCCCTTCGGCTGCTTTGCGGCAAAGTCCCATTTCATTCCCGTAGGGAAGCCGCCGCCTCCGCGGCCCCGAAGACCGGACTGCTTCATAATATCAATGACCTGCTCGGGGGTCATTTCCGTCAGCACCTTGCCCAGTGCCTGATAGCCGTCCACCGCAATATACTCGTCAATATTCTCCGGATCAATCACGCCGCAGTTACGCAGCACAACACGCATCTGCTTTTTATAAAAATCAACCTCGCTCAAGGATTTGATGTGATCCGATTCCTTCTGCACTGTTTCTGCATACAGCAGGCGGGTCACAATACGACCCTTTAACAGATGCTCCTCTACGATTTCCGCCACATCCTCTACCTTCACCATGCTGTAGAATGCGCCCTCCGGGTAAACGATGACAACCGGTCCCAACGCACACAGTCCAAAACAGCCTGTCTGCACCACTTTTATTTCGTTTTCCAGACCCTTTTGTTTTAATTGATTTTCAAATTCCTCCTGGATTTTGGCGGAGCCGGAAGACGTACATCCCGTACCTCCGCAAACCAGGACATGCGCCCTGTATATGTTCATTGTTTGAATCCTCCTTTATTCTTCCGTTTCGCCGATTGTAAATTCACGCACCGGCTGCTTGTTGATCAAGTGCTCTGCAACCACCCGGGCAGCCTTTTCCGGCGTCATATGCACATAGGTGACCTTTTCCTCACCGGGCATAAACACCTCAACAATAGGCTCAAGCCGGCACATACCGATGCAGCCTGTCTGAGCAACCATCACATCAGAAAGCCCCCGTTTTTCCACTTCCTCCACGAAACGGTTGAGCACAGGCCGGGCACCTGCCGCGATGCCGCAGGTAGCCATTCCTACCACAACGCGAACCCCGTCCATACGCTCCTGCCGCAGATGAACCTGCTGCTCCACTTTTTCGCGAATTGCCTTCAATTCCGCTAAACTCTTCATAACTTCCTCCTTATGATCATAATGAATCTATGAATTCGGCCAATCCCTCCTGAACAAACTCCCTGATCCACACCAGCACCTCCGGTGTATGTAAGGGAACCTCGCCCAGAACTGTTTTGATTTCCGCCGTATCAAACACAAAGCTTTTTTGGTTATGCACATGCCGGTAGACAAACCTGATCTCCGGCGCTGCGGAAACAACGGTCGCCACCGTTTCCGCCATATTCCCCAGGGGCGCCCGGTCGATATGGTCATAGGCAAACCATGCTGAAACCGTCGTTCCCTGTCCTTCCCGGGATAAAATCTCCATTCCGCCGCCGCACTGCACCGCCGCCGCTTCCAGCAGGGGAATCCCCAGGCCGGCTTTTCTGGTGGTGCGGGTAGTAGTAAAGGGATCCCGCACCCGCCGCAGCAATTCCTCGCTCATGCCGCAGCCGTTGTCCCGAATGGAAATCCTTAACTGATTCTCTGAGATCGCCTCCTCAACCGTAAGCTCAATTTCGGTTGCGTTGGCTCTGATTGAATTTTGAATGATATCTAAAATGTGCAGGGACAGTTCCTTCATCCCTTCCTCCCCCCTTGAAACAGCTGCTCCACATGTTCCAATGCGGCTTTGGGAGACGCAATATCCTGCAGATAGTGGGCATCGGAATTTTGCAAAACATACCGTCCTGCCAGCTCCGGCCGGCTGGTCAGGTAAGCCTCCAGGCAGTCCACCCTGTGAGACACCTCAATCCAGCTGATCTCCAGATCCTCCGGCAAAAAGCCCAGATTGGTCAAAATGCTGTAGGAATGGCGATCCACATGAGCCGGAACAAACGCTCCCCCCGCCTCCCGAACCAATGCAAACAGCTGATTGACCGACAAATCTGCGGAGGAAAGAAGAAGCTTTGGCTCAAAGCCGGTCACCTGATCCCGGCTGTCCATGTACAGCTGCTCCCCGAAAATTTCAGGCCGATTTTGAATCTGAGGCAACCCCTCATAGACCCGCTCTGCCACATATTCCGCACTCTCCAAGGAAGGGTACAGGGTCAGAATATGAACCTCCTCCGCCGTCTGCACCTCCATGCCCGGAATCACCGTAATCCCCGCAGCGTTTCCCGCTTCCATAACAGCCTTCACATTTCCAATCGTGTTATGGTCTGTCACGGCGATGGCGTCCAGCCCGATCAGCTTTGCCATATTCACAATATTGTTCGGGGTCATATCCTGGTCACCACAGGGGGAAAGAGCGGAATGAATATGAAAATCGTAGTAGATCATAGGTCTGTCAGCCGGTGAAGCTCCACCGCCAGCTGATAGCAGGTTTTTGAGGATCGCAGCAGCACAATCCCCTGTGCATCTGCCTTGTCAATCACCTCTTGCTCCGGCGTTACCTCCTCTGCCAGCAGCACACATGCGCAGTCGGTCAGCGACGCTACTGCGGCGATATTGATGTTACTCATAATCGTAATCCACACGTTGCCCGGCTCCGCCCGGCCCATCACCCAGCTTAACAGATCGCCGATATAGCAGCCGGTAATGTCACAATCACGATACTCCGCCTTTGTCAGCAGCTGCAGCTGAGCGCCTTCGATTAATTCAGAAAGTTTCATGCTCCTTCTCACCCATCCTTTGGCTGATCCAGCTCCATCAAATCCTGCGCCAGCTCCCGGATCCGCTCCCTCATTTTAATGATACAGTCATTTTCGCTGGCAAAGCCCCGGACAATGTCCTCCGCCAAAGCTCTGCAGGAGGGGGCTCCGCAGGAGCCGCAGTCCAGCTTGGGCATTTGCTCGTAAAGCTGTTCAATCTGTTCCATTTTCCGCATGGCGGCAGCCAGGTTTTCATCCAGCCGCATCACGCTGTTGGCCTCCACTGTTTTGGTCCAAAACATGCGGGGCTCCTCCAGCTCAAAGGGACAGCCTCCCTGGGGCTTTGACTGCTGCATATTCTTGATACGGGTGGAGGCCACAAAAGAATTTGTCACATGCAGCGGACCTCCCACGCAGCCGCCGTCGCAGGCAGAAAGCTCAATAAAATCCACATCATCCAGCCGGTTGTCTTCCAATTCCTCTAAAATGTCAATCACATGATGGATTCCGTCCACCGCAATATACCGGGTGGTATGAATCCCCTCGCTTTCCCCGCCGTTTCTGGCCCAGGCAATGCCACCCGCTCCCACCTTGGACAAGGACTGAGGATGCTCCATATGCTTCACCAGCGGCAGCAGCCGCACAAAAGCGTCCTTCACTGAAATGACACCACTGACCGCAGATTTCTCAATGGCCAGGGGAGCCTTCACAGAAGTGACCTTAGCAGGACAGGGCGTGATAAAAAACACACCAATTTTCTCGTTCGGAAGGCCGGTTTTCTCCCTTGCTTCCTCTCTGGCCCGAATGGCAGAAAGCTCCATGGGAGACAGAACAGGGATCACATTGCCGATCAAATTGGGAAACCGTTCCCGGATCAACCGCACCACCGCCGGACAGGCCGAGCTGATGGCAGGCTTTTTCAATCGACCCTCAGCCAACAATTTGCGGGTGATCTCATTGGAAAGCTCCGCTCCCCGGGCAACCTCAAAAACATCATCAAACCCGATCTGAAGCAGCGCTGTCAATACCTTATTGATATCATCCGTAAACCGGAACTGCCCGTACAAGGACGGCGCCGGCAGCACCACATTGTAGGAAAACCGTTTCAAATCGTCAAAACAGTCGGTAATCGCCAGCTTGGCATGATAGGGACAGACCCGAATACACTCACCGCAGTCGATACAGCGCTCCTTAATGATTTTCGCCTTTCCGTGACGGACGCGAATGGCCTCCGTAGGGCACCGCTTGATGCAGTTGGTACAGCCCTGGCATTTATCGCTGTCAAGGGTTACTGAGTGGAAATAGGACATACCCTCACCTCATAAATAGATGGTTAACGTTACAATTGTTCCTTTTCCTGCATTGGATGTTATGTTCATTTCATCTGAATATTTTTTGATATTCGGCAAACCCATTCCGGCTCCAAAGCCCAGCTCCCGGATCTGATCGCTTGCGGTGGAATACCCTTCCTGCATGGCCAGATCAAGATCTGCAATCCCCGGCCCGTTGTCAGCAAAGGTAATCACAATGCGGTCGTCTAAAATTTCCGCATCACACACGCCTCCCCCGCCGTGAATCACCGTGTTGATTTCCGCCTCGTACATAGCGATGGCAACCCTGCGCACCAGATTTGCCGGAACTCCAAGCTTTTTCAGAATATCCTTAAAGGAGCTGGAGGCCTCCCCCGCCGCTGCAAAATCAGTTCCTGAAATCTCATAATGTTTGCGCATGGGTTTTCCCTCCAAGGCCGCGCTGGTACAGCTTGCCGCATGCCACATACAAGGGGTATTCTGTCGTTAACACCGCAATGTTTTTTTGATTGGCAAGGGTCACCACCTCCTGGGGCGGCATTTTCCCGCGCACAAAGCATACTGCGGCAATGTCCATCATTTCCGCCGTTCGAATTACCTGGGAATTGATCAGCCCCGTCAGCAGCAGCGACTGATCCTTCACAAAGGCGAGCACATCGCTCATCAAATCGCAGCCGCAGGCAGTATGAATCTCAATCGCCTGAAGCTGATCTGTGCTTTCTGAAGTTAAAACCTTTGCTTCTAAAACAGATTTGATCTCAGATAACAGCATAATGATACCCCTTTACGGTATTAATCCATATATTTTTGTAAAATGCCTTCCACGTCCCCCTCAACCAATCTGCCGTAAACATCGTCGTTGACTGTCATAACAGGTGCCAGTCCGCAGGCGCCGATGCAGCGGGTAGCAGTTAAGGAAAACTTGCCGTCCGGCGTACATTCTCCTACCTCCAGGTTCAGCTTTTCCTGAATTTTATCCAGGATGCCCTGAGACCCCTTTACATAGCATGCCGTACCGAGACAAACACCGATTTGGTAAGCACCCTTGGGATTGATGCTGAACTGAGTATAAAAGGTAACAACGCCGTACACCTCAGACAGAGGAATTCCCAACTGCTCCGCAATGATGGTCTGCACCTCGATGGGCAGGTAGCCGTAGATATCCTGCGCCTCGTGCAAAACAGGAATCAAGGCCCCCTTTTCTTCCCTATGCCGTTCAATCACCGCCAGAAGCTCCTGCTCCTGCTGCGCGGTTCCCTGAAACGGAATGGTTTTTTTCTCGCTCATTTGCTTTACAACTCCTATACTTTTAAATTCGTTCCATTGCGAAAACAACAGTCCGCAACTTTTTTTATTATAACACACCCCGACACAAAAAGCTATAGTTTTTTCGTTATTTTTTTAACTTTTGTTAAAAAAATAAGAATTTTGTAGTTTTCATTGGTATTTTTGCGGAATTTATCGGTAATCTTTTTGAATCAGCCCTCGACAAAACGGAAAAAATGGTGTATAATAAAAGCCGAATGTTTTAAAATTAAAGGGAAAAGGAGGAACCCATCTGTGCCTCTGTTTCAAAACACTAAAAAAGCATTGTTTCTTTTAAATCCCACTGCCGGAAAGCTAAGAGCCAAAACCGCACTGTTTGATCTTATTTCGGTTTTGAATCAAAAGGGCTGTCAAACCACCGTGCAGATTACCCAGGGCAAGGGTCATGCCGCCCTTTTGTCAAAGGAAGCAGCAGAGCAGGGCTTTGATCTGGTGATTTGCTGCGGCGGCGACGGAACGCTGAACGAAACCGTATCCGGCATGATGGAGGCAAAACGCAAGCTTCCGTTGGGCTACATTCCCGCAGGCAGCACCAATGATTTTGCCAGCAGCATGGGCATTTCTTCCAATCTTACAGAAGCTGCGGAACAGATTGTAAATTTCCACGCTGTCCCGGTAGATGTAGGCCGTTTCGGCCCGGATCGTTTTTTTACCTACATTGCCTCCTTCGGGGTTTTTACCTCCGTTTCCTATAATACCCCCCAGTCTGCCAAAAATGTGCTGGGGCATCTTGCCTATTTATTGGAGGGCATGAAGGACTTGACCAACATTCAGTCCCATCATGTGACGGCGCAAACCAAGGATCAGGTTTATGAGGACGATTTTATTTTCGGTGCAGTGGGAAACACTACCTCTGTGGGAGGTATTGTTAAAATCTCCTCCAATCTTGTGGGCATGAACGACGGATTGTTTGAAATTTTGTTAATTAAAATGCCGAAATCTCTCAATGATTTACATAAAATCGTCATGGGACTTACTCTTTCCGATTTCAGCGACGAAATGTTTCTCTTTTTTAAGGCAGATGAGGTGCGTTTTACAACCGATCCCGCCCTTTGCTGGACGCTGGACGGAGAATATGCTCCCGGCCAGGAGGGAAAGCCCGTCATCCGCAACCTGCATAACGGGATCTTTATGTATGTATAATCGATAAAAAACGAAAATATGCTTGCAATCAGGACAACAGACCTGCAGGATCTCCTGTAGGGGCGGAAAGGCTGTGAAATTGTTTATGAAGGAATTGCTGGAGCTGTTTTTGATCTTTGCAAAAATCGGAGCCGTCACCTTTGGGGGCGGCTATGCCATGCTGCCTATTTTGCAGCGCGAAATTGTGGAAAAACGGCAGTGGGCAACCGATGCAGAGCTGCTGGATTATTACGCCATCGGCCAATGCACCCCAGGGGTGATTGCGGTAAACACCGCCACCTTTATCGGTTATAAGAAAAAGGGGATTTTAGGCGGTATTTTTGCTACCTTGGGGGTGATTTCCCCCTCTATTGTCATCATCACCCTCATTGCTGCCTGTCTGCAAAATTTTGCTGATTATCCGGCGGTGCAGCATGCAATGGCGGGCATTCGGGTGTGCGTCTGCGTGCTGATTTTCCGGGCGGTGGTTCAAATGTGGAAAAAGGCAGTTGCAGACCGGCCTGCATTTGTTTTATTTCTGGCTGCCCTTGCCTGCGCTCTGTTCACCCCTGTGCCGGTAGCCCTGCTTGTGATTGCAGCAGGCGCAGCAGGCTTAGGAATTAAGAGAGCCTCCGCTCATTTCGGAAAGGAGAAATAGAGCATGCTGTATCTGGAATTGTTTTTGGAGTTTTTTAAAATCGGCTTATTTTCCGTGGGGGGCGGATTGGCCACTTTGCCCTTTTTGCAGGAGCTGGCGCAAAAAAAGCCCTGGCTGACTCTGGAGGACATTTCTAATATGATCGCCGTTTCTGAAGCCACTCCCGGCCCCTTGGGGATCAATATGTCTACCTATACCGGATATTTGCAGTCCAGCGTTCCCGGAGCGGTGATTGCCTCTCTTTCTCTGGTGCTGCCCTCAGTCATTATCATTTTGCTGATTGCCCGTATGCTGCAAAAATTTCGGAACAATAAAACAGTGGAGGCTGTATTTTACGGTCTTCGTCCCGCCTCCGCCGCTTTGATTGCCGCAGCCGGCTGGGAGGTTGCCCGCATTACCTTTTTCGGTGCCGGAATGACAGACTTTTTATGGAAACATGCCCTGCTGGCTGTTCCCATTTGGTTTATTTTAAAAAAATACAAATGGCATCCTGTTATTTTGATTGCAATATCAGCAGCTGTCGGTATTTTATTTCAATTTTAAAGGAGAAATGAGCTATGAACGAAGAAACATGTACCCACAATTGTGAAACCTGCGGAGCAGACTGCTCCTCCCGCCAGGCGGAAAGTCTGCTGGAGCAGCCCCATGAGCTTTCCCAAATTAAAAAGGTCATCGGCGTTGTCAGCGGAAAGGGAGGGGTGGGAAAATCCATGGTCACCTCCCTGCTGGCAGTTGCTATGCAGCGAAAGGGCTACAAGGCGGCCGTGCTGGACGCTGACATTACCGGTCCCTCCATCCCCAAGGCCTTCGGGATTCACACCAGAGCAAGGGGATGTGAGTCAGGCCTGTACCCCACCCTGACCACAACCGGCATTGAAATCATGTCTGTGAACCTGCTGCTGGAAAACGACACCGATCCCGTTGTTTGGCGGGGGCCTGTTATTGCAGGAACGGTCAAGCAGTTTTGGACGGATGTGATCTGGGAGGATGTTGACTATATGTTTGTGGACATGCCTCCGGGAACGGGAGACGTTCCGCTGACGGTGTTCCAATCCATTCCGGTGGACGGTATCATTGTGGTCACCTCTCCTCAGGAGCTGGTGGGTATGATTGTGGAAAAGGCAGTAAAAATGGCGGAATTGATGAACATTCCGGTGCTGGGCATTGTAGAAAACATGTCTTACTTCACCTGCCCGGACTGCGGTAAGCAGCACTTTATTTACGGCCAAAGTCATCTGGAGGAAATCGCCGGGAAGTACGGCATTTCCGCAGTGCAAAGACTGCCCATTGATCCGGAGCTGGCAAAGCTGTGCGACACAGGGGATATCGAATTTGTTCACGGGGATCCTGTGGCCGATCTGGCAGCCGCGATTGAATAGAAGACAACTTGGATTTGGCGCACTCTTTTCCAATATTACTTGGAATGAATCACAGCGAAAAGGAGTAAGACAATGCTATTACTGGTTGATGTAGGAAACACCAATATTGTATTCGGCATTTATGACCGGGATCATTTGGTCAGCAGCTGGAGAATGTCTACCAGAATCGACCGTTCCCTGGACGAAATGGGAATGCAGATTCTGCAGTTTTTAAAGCTAAAGGAAGTGAAAACAGAGGAGATTGAAGATATTATCATGGCTTCGGTGGTTCCCCAGATTATGTATCCCCTGTGCAAGGCACTGAAATCCTATGTGGGTCGGGAGCCTATTGTGGTAGACGGGAACACCGATCTGGGCATGAAAAATAAATATGACAATCCTCGAGAGGTAGGGGCAGACAGGCTGGTCAATGCGGTTGCGGCCAAGGCGCTGTACGGCACCCCCTGCATTATTGTGGATTTCGGCACCGCCACCACCTTCTGCGCCGTTGACAAGGCGGGAGACTATTTGGGAGGCTCGATTTTGCCGGGCATTAAAATTTCTTTGGACGCACTGTTTTCCAAAACCGCAAAGCTACCCAAAATAGAAATTGAGGATCCCGGCCGTCTCATCGGCACCAACACCATTGCCAGTATGCAATCTGGTATTTTCTACGGGTATGTGGGTTCGGTGGATTATATCGTCATGGAAATGGCAAAGGAGCTGGGGGGGCAGGATGTAAAAGTAATTGCCACAGGAGGACTTTCTTCTCTGATTTCTACCAAATCCAAAACCATCCAGACCATCGACCGCAAGCTCACCCTGACCGGCCTTAAGCTGATTTATGACATGCTCAAGGGGAAACAGGCATGAAGCAAACACTGCATTCTCCCCTGGGGGCAAAAAAATGGGTGTGGGCGGCAGGTGCCGCTGCGGTGATGGTTGTGCTGCTCCGGTCCCGTCTGTCAGGGGTGGCCGGAACACTGCTCACCCTAGGCATTCTCATTTTATTTATCGATCTTTTGGCCAATGCTGTCTTGGCAGACTTTGAGTATGCTGTGATGGATGATATGTTCGTATACAAAAGAAAATTTCAAAAACGGGAAAAAATCATTTTTTATGTGCCCATTAATCAGATTATTACCATTCTGCCGGAGGAAGATCCCGGGCTGGCAGCCTATGAAATCAGAGGAACCAACCATTTGATTCCCCGCTTTTATGAGGGACAAAGGCAGGTGGGGATTTATCAGGAAAACGGAACATATTTTCGGTTTTTGTTTGTCCCCAACGAGGAGCTGCTGCTGTTCCTGCAAAAGAAAAGGGAGCCGGCTCAGTGCAGCTTAGAAGAAACAGATTTTGAACCAAAAAACAGCTAAACGAAAAGCCGCCGAAAAACAGGCGGCTTTTCTATTTCACAGAATCATTTCATTTTATCAGACGCTTCCGTGGGCTTGGAGAAAACGCATCCGCAGTAATTCTGCCGATACAGCCCATACTGGGCAGACAGCTGAGTGGAACGCAGAAATCCGCCCTTTTTCTTAAAATCGGAGGGCAAAAAGGGCACTCCGTAGGCCTTGGCGGCCTGCTTGCCCAGCTGATTGAGCAAGGCAGCATTTTTTAAGGGGCTGATGGTCAGCGTTGTAGTAAAAAAATCAAACCCATTTTGGGCGGCATATTCCGCCGTTTTGGAAAGCCGCAGGGAAAAGCACTTGGCGCATCTGGCGCCCCCCTCCGGCTCCTTCTCCAAGCCTTTGACCTGCTCCAAAAAGTCCTGACTGCAATAGGGCACCACAATCCCGCTGATCGGATGCCTCACCGGCATTTCCCTGATCAGCCGCAGCTGCTCCTGAGCCCGGTGCGTAAACTCCCGGGCACAGTCCAGATTGGGATTATAAAAATAAACCGTAATTTCAAAATAGCTGCTCAAATACTCCAGCACATAAGAGGAGCAGGGGGCGCAGCAGCTATGCAGCAGCAGCTTGGGAGGCGCTTCCTTCTTTGAAAGATCACACAGCAGCTGATCCAATTTCTTTTGATAATTCATTCTGCAAACCTGCTTTGAATCAAATCCGCCAGCATTTTGGCATCTGCTTTGATTTCATCAATATCATTGCCCTCGATCATCACCCGCACAAGAGGCTCTGTTCCGGAGGGGCGAATCAAAATTCTACCCTCCCCTGCAAATTTATCCTCCAAAGTCTGAATGACCGCCGCAATTTCCGGATGCTTGGCAAAGGTTTCCTTATATTCATTTTTCACCCTGGCATTGCAAAGAGCTTGAGGCAGAATATGCACAATTTTCGCCAGCTGAGAAAGAGGCTTCTGTTCTGCCAGCATCACCTGCAGAAGCATCACCGCAGACAGCAGCCCGTCTCCTGTGGAGTTATAGTCCAGAAAAATAATATGCCCGGACTGCTCTCCCCCGATGCAATGACCTCCCGCCTGCATTTCCTCCAGTACGTACCGGTCTCCGACCTTTGTTTTCAGCACCTCAATTTGATTCTTTTCCGCTGCAATAAACAGCCCCAGGTTGCTCATAACAGTGGTAACCAGGGTGTTGTTTTTCAAGCTGCCCTGCTTTTTCATAAAGGCAGCACAGATCATCATCATCTCATCCCCGTTCACCACCTTTCCCGTTTCATCCACTGCCAGGCAGCGGTCAGCGTCTCCGTCAAAGGCAAAGCCAACGTCTGCCCCTGTTTCCTTCACCTTTTCACACAGGCTTTTCATATGGGTCGAGCCGCAGTCGGCATTGATATTCAGACCGTTGGGCCGATTGTGAATCACTGTCACGCAGCCGCCCAGCCGCTCCAGCGCCTGCTTGGCCACCAGGCTGGCTGCACCGTTGGCACAGTCAATCACGATCTTAAGTCCCTTCAATTCCAAAGGAACTGCGGAGCAAATAAAATCGCAGTAATCCTGCCCGGCCTGCTCCGCCCTGCTGCAAACGCCCAAATCAGCTCCCTCCGCCGCATGAATGCCCCGGTTGCCGTTAAAAAT
Source organism: Clostridia bacterium (assembly GCA_034117945.1). Lineage (GTDB taxonomy): Bacteria > Bacillota > Clostridia > HGM11514 > HGM11514 > SIG438. Next base: position 22,485 of record JAXEOR010000166.1, read on the forward strand.
GTAATCCTCTATCTCCAGCTCAATGTCATCATTCAGCTTAAACCCGTCCTGGTTAAAGAATTTAATGCCGTTGTACTCCATGGGGTTATGGGAGGCGGAAATCACAGCCCCTGCGTCCGCATGATATTTTCTGGTAAGATAAGCAACAGCAGGTGTGGGAAGAACCCCTAAGGACACAACCTCTCCCCCTACCGAGCAAATGCCCGCCGTCAGCGCTGCCTCCAGCATATCTCCAGAAATTCTGGTATCCTTTCCAACCAAGATTTTGGCCTTTCTGTCTCCGGCATGCTTTGTCAGCACATAGGCTCCCGCCTGGCCAATCTGAAAGGCCAGATCAGGCGTTAATTCCCGGTTGGCAATCCCCCGGACGCCGTCTGTTCCAAACAATTTTCCCATTCTTTCAAAAACTCCTTTCCTCTTCTCCATCCGCTCTCTACTGCAATAGAACCTCAACGGTATAATCTCCTAATATGGTCACACCCTCAACCTTGCACTGAATCTCCGGGATAATTTGATAAACCCCTTCCACGCAGCCCTCCAAATCAAGTGTTACGGTCAAAGAATCCTCGCTGACCTGAGCCAGCACCTCCTTATCCCCCTCCAGCTCAATCTGAAGAGACTGGGTTATCACGCTTGCCTGGGCTTTGGAATCCAAATGTTCCAGCTGAAACCCTGTCACTTCAACCAGTTTTTTTCTGTCAGACACCAAAACAGCCTCCACTGCCACATTCCTGATCCCATCCACCGAAATCAGGGAATCTCCTAAGGGAATCGGGAACACCTTTTTATAATTGGACGGGGTCACCTCTCCCAAATCAAAGGAACCCAGATCAATATATTCCAAATGCTCCAGCACATCCTCACTTCCCGCAACCGTAATGGAAGGGTTGGAAATGACCGTTTCCTTCAGAGAATAATCCTCCACATTTAAGGAGCCTGTAACCTCATATTCCAAATTCACCTTTTTGGTGGGATAGATCTTGCAAACCACGGTTACAACAGGGGTAGAAACGGTAATCTTGTCAGAAATAATCTCGCTTCCGTCTGATTTTAAAAGCTGAAGCTTCACCTGTTTTTTCACATCTTTTTTGGCGCCGTCAACATCAATTACGGCCGTTACTTTTGCAATCTGCTCCAGCAGGCCGGAGGGCCCCTGGATCACCACCTCTTTTTGGTAAAGCTCCGGTTCTGCCGCATAATACCCTTCCTTGGGAGTTCCCGTTACCTTTGCCGTAATGTCCTGATTCTTTTCCCCCTTCAGATCCACCGAAATGGTGATGGAACGAGGGTTTTTCTCCGCCACCGAAATGCTGTCATCCGGAAAGGTCAGCTGGGGCGCAAAGGAATAATTCCCGGCCTGCTGAATGTTACCCACATCAATGCTGGCACTCACATCAGCCGCTTTTAACCCGATCACAGACTGTCTTTTTCCCTTTGCCCGGATGCTCATGGTATCGCTGGACTGCTCCACAATCATCAGCCCCCGACTGGCCAGCTGACTTTCATTCAGCAGCCGAACCGAAATCCCCTGCACCGTGATTTCAAACTGAGGATTTTCAATCTGCACCACATAAATCCACATCAAAACTGCCAGCAAAATGGAAAACAGCTTCAACATGGTGTTGTTTTTCAAAAAATTAATCATGGCGTTTCCCCTTTCTGACAAAAAGGGCTTTTCCTTTTTTGGTTTTCTTCACGTCTGGCGGGAGATAATCCAGCAAAATCCGCTCCAGCCGATCCGGCGTTAAATGCCGCAGCAGCTGGCCGCTTCTGGCCAAAGAAATGGTTCCTGTCTCCTCTGACACAATAATTACCGCCGCGTCTGACACCTCGCTCAGCCCAAGCCCAGCACGATGCCGGGCGCCCAGCTCACTGCTTAATTCTTCATTTTGCGTTAAGGGTAAAAAACAGGCCGCCGCCTTAATGATATTGTCCCGAATCACAACGGCACCGTCATGCAAAGGGGTGTTGGGAACAAAAATATTTCCCAGCAATTCTTTGGATACGACAGAATCCAGCGTAACACCTGTCGCAATCACTTCCCCGATTTTGGTGTTGCGTTCCATCACAATCAATGCGCCCGTGCAGGTAGAGGCCAGAGAACCGCAGGCGGCCGCAACTTCCGATATGGTCTTTGCCAGCTCATCCTTCGCTCCGCTTTCCTCTACAATATTATTCAGACTCAGAGGAACTCTGCCCATTTTTTCCAAAGCCCGGCGCAGTTCCGGCTGAAAAATAACCAGCACAGCCAGCAGCCCCACCTGAACGGTGTTTTTTAGGATAAAATAAATGGTATTCAGCTGAAGCCATTTACTGACCTGCAAAACAACAAGCACCAGCAAAATCCCCTTTACCAGCTGAGCCGCTCTGGTTTCCCTCACCAAAAGGATCATTAAATAAATCACATAAGCAACCAGTAAAATATCTACAATATCCATGATACGGATATGATCTGTAATGGAAAAATTCAGCTGATTCAATAAAAAGCTCAAGACGCTCCCCCCTTTTGTATCGACAATCAAAACTGATTTCTCTATCTATTATACCTTTTTTTTGGCTGTTTGTCATTAGTTTTTCTGTTTTTTTTATTATTTTTTTATTACAACAAAAATTTTTTGTTTTTTATTAAAAATATGAAAGGGAATACATTGCTATATTTTCAAATATATGATATACTAAATAGAAACAAAAGAAGCAGTCCACTAAGGAGGCGGCAAAATGAAGGAAAATTGGCTTGAAATTTTAAAGGGAGCCGGCGTGGATACAGAGGGTGCAATCAAGCGGTTCTGCGGGAAGGAGGTTCTGTACAAGCGGTTCGTCTCACAATTCCTGACAGATGAAAACTTTCAAAAGGCAAAAGAGGCCATATCCATTCCAGACTGGAAGCTGTATGCAAGTACGATTCATGCCCTTAAGGGCGTTACCGGAACCCTTGGGTTTCAGGATTTATTTCGCATCACCTCTCAAATTATGGAAGACTTAAGAGAAGACCGGTACGAACCAGCGGAAAAATTATTCCCGGAATTAGAGGAGAATTACCAAAAAATATCCGCTGCCCTGAAACAAGCCTTTGAAAATGAGGAATAGAAAAGATTTGATCAAAATAAAAGCCGTGGGAACATCAACTAAGCTCCCCACGACTATTTATTTTTCTTGAAAGCACATTCTGTTCTTATTCAACAGACCTTTACAAATTGACGCTGCAAATCCGCCTTCTTATTTTGCCATGCTTGCAACTTCTTCCGCAAAGTTGTCTTCCTTTTTCTCCATGCCTTCGCCCTTTTCAAATCTGACATAGTTGATCAAATTCACATTCTTAGAAGCCAGGTAAGCTCCTACCTTCACAGAGCTATCCTTTACGAATTCCTGCTGCAGCAGACAATTCTGGTCATAGAATTTATTGATTTTTCCTCCCACCATTTTTTCAATAATGTTGTCCGGCTTGGAAGCGTTTTTAGGATCTTCCTTGATTTGAGCCATAATGATCCGCTTTTCCTTTTCCACATCCTCTGCCGGAACGGTATCCTTGGACAGATAAGCCGGATTGATTGCTGCCACCTGCATAGCAACGTCTCTTGCCGCATCATATGCTTCGCCGGTCAAAGCGTCAGCCGCCTGCACCATCACGCCAATTCTGCCGCCGCCATGGATATAAGAGCAAACATTGCCCTCCAGGCGGACAAACCGTCTGATGTTCATATTTTCGCCGATTTTTGCAATCAAAAAGGTGAGCTTTTCGCCAACCGTCTCCGCCTCATAGGGCAGAGCCTTCAGCGCCTCTACATCCGCAGGATTTTCCTTGGCTACAATTTCAGCGGTTTTCTTTACAAAGTCAACAAATTCACTGTTCTTGGCAACGAAATCGGTCTCGGCGTTAACTTCCAGCAAAACACCTACACCGTTTTCCTCCAAGGCATATACCAATCCTTCAGAAGCAATTCTGCCGGCCTTCTTTTCCGCAACCTGCATGCCCCGCTCCCGCAAAAATTCGATTGCCTTTTCCATATCTCCGCCGGTTTCGGTCAATGCCTTTTTGCATTCCATCATACCGCAGCCGGTCTTTTCTCTTAACTCTTTCACAGCTTGTGCTGTAATCATGCTATTCACAATCCTTTCGCATTATTTCACGCCGTTTTCCGGCTGATTCCTTTTTTATTCCGCAGCTTCAGCAGCCTGTTCTTCCGCTTCCTCTTCCTCGGCTGCAAACTGTTCTCCCTGCTTTCCTTCCAAAACGGCGTTTGCCATGGTAGAAGCAATCAGCTTTACCGCACGGATCGCGTCGTCATTTCCGGGGATAACATAATCCACCTCTTCCGGATCGCAGTTGGTATCAACGATAGCCACAACCGGAATTCCCAGCTTTTTGGCTTCCATAATAGCGATGTGCTCTTTTTTGGGATCCACCACAAACAGGGCTCCCGGCAGGCGCTTCATTTCCTTGATGCCGCCCAGGAATTTTTCCAGCTTTTCCAGCTCGCCCTTCAGCTTAATAACCTCTTTTTTGGGCAAAAGGTCAAAGGTGCCGTCCTCTTCCATCTTTTTAATCTGATTCAAACGGTCAATTCTTTTACGGATGGTTTTGAAGTTGGTCATCATGCCGCCCAGCCATCTGGCGTTCACATAATACATGCCAACCCGTTCTGCCTCTTCCTTAATGGACTCCTGCGCCTGTTTTTTGGTTCCCACAAACAGAACATCGTCTCCGTTTGCGGCAACCTCTCTGATAAAGTCATAGGCTTCTTCGATCTTCTTTACCGTTTTCTGCAAATCGATAATATAGATCCCGTTTCTTTCCGTGAAGATGTATTCCGCCATTTTGGGATTCCATCTTCTGGTCTGATGTCCGAAATGAACACCGGCCTCCAACAGTTGTTTCATTGCAATTACTGCCATTTTTCTTACCTCCTGTTTTTTGATACCTCCATTTCGTTCCTCCGGCGGGCAAACCAATCTGCGGCAACCTGACCGCCGTCCCGAAATGTGCGTATTCTAAAATGATTTTCCAAGTTATTTTACCACATTTTTTTATAAATTGCAAGCATTTTTTAAATTTTTATTTCATTTTTGCACAATATTTTATCATGACCATTCTTCCCCTTATTTTTTTGGCCAAAGCAAAATCCTTTGCCGTCCGCTTTGTAGGGCTTCAATAGGTCCGGGAGTAGGTTGATTCGTTCTTATTTCTCCAAAATAGTCCTCATCAAGAACAATCGGCGTACCGTCAGGATTTTCATACGGCTGTTCAGAAATACGCGGAGGCTCCAGATTCTCTGTACCGATCAGCATTGTATTAACCTTCTGTATCTCCTGCGGAATCTTGATCTCCAGATATACCTTGCCATCCTCATCTGCAAGCTGCGGATATATTCTACCGGCATCAATGAAATGATCTTTTTCTTGATCAAAGGCCTCAGCACCGTTAAAATAGCAATTACCGTTAATATAGGCTGGCTGTCTGCCTGTCTCGTCACTTCCCTCTCCTGCTAATTCATGTTCCTCTTTGGCATATTCTTCTATTGATGTTGGGCAACCGTTATATTGGGACGTACCAAGTCTCCATCCATCAGCCTCTTCTGTTTCTCCTGCAAAAATATTCTGATACCACCTGTCATCCTCACCGTACACACACACATATCCTGAAACCTCTACTGTATGATTACCGTGGTAGGGGGTAAAACGTGTTAAGCATTTTATTCTATGGATTGCACCAAAAAACAAATTATGTATATATGCTCCACCCTGTGACACACTTGTAATGTTATACTTAGATGCAAAAATATTATTGTCCACCATATATGGTCCGTGGCTGACTTCGATAAACAAATCACCATGCACAGTCTTTTCATTATCACGAAGCAGGTTCCGGCTTATGCGCGTGCCCTGCGTCTGCCAGTCTAGCCATATTCCTGCACTGCCGCCGCAATTGTGAATATAATTATCGTGAATTTGCACATCAATTGCAGCATGAAATTTAATTCCCGCAATTTCATACCCAAAAAACTCTTCCTTATTTCCTATATTATAAATATGGTTATGATAAATTTCGGAAAAGACGCATCCCATCTGACCAACGACTCCATTTTGACCACAATCATAAATGGTATTGTTTCTAACAATATGAGATCCTATATTTTCCTTTGCCCACCCAAATTCCTTTGCTTTAAAAATATTTTCTATCTGATACTGATAACCGGACTTTCTGTTGCCTTTGGTTGCAAGATTGTCTGCAAGCGTTGCATTTTTACCCAGACTGACTGCGCTGCACTTGGCATCATGCAAAATATTGTCCTCAATAATCCAACCCTTACTCCAATGAACACCCAGCATACCGAACTGCTCCGCTGTCGGCGGTGCCCAAGTGCATGCTGCTTGAGCCATCTCAAAGCCACGTACAGTAATGTAATTAAGTCCTGTCCGTTCCGGATAAAAGCAACATTTTCGCACATTAATTTCCGTCAATTCCTCATTGGGATCACTTACCGCAAAATTCGCATAGATAACCGTTACTTTGTCTAAAACCTCCGCATACCACGTCTTACTTTCCCGCTTAACCTCGTCAATACCAAACACCTCGTGTAGTGCCTTTCCGTTTAAATATACCTCTCCAACATGCCGAAATGGGTTTCTTGGATTTAACAGCCAATCACCATCTATGCTTTGTGCAAACGGATTGAACTCTCCGAATATCTCATTGGAAACAGAGGTTTTCCACACTTCATTGTCACAGATCTCCCAATTAGAAATCTCCTCTGAACCTTTGATTACCACCTTTTCTCCCTTTGCCGCACGATAAACAATGCGCTTTTCGTTACTATCACCGCCACGCAGAGGCTTAACCCATTCGCGGTACACACCCTCGTGAACAGTAATCGTATCGCCAGCCTCTGCGACCTGTGCTGCCTTGGATATTGTGCGAAACGGCTTATCACTACTGCCTACATGTTCATCATTTCCATAAACTGATACATAATATTCCTGATTCATATAACATCTCCCTTTCATTACTATTATTTTTAGAGAATACGGCCTCTTTCTGATTTGCAGTGTCGTCCAAGGGACATAACAATAATAACAACCGCACCCATATGATACTACAAAAAAAACTAATATGTCAAGAGGTTTTGAAAAATTAGCAAGAATCTTGTTTTGGCATTTACTTTTTGAGAATGAACGATTTTTTATTATACAGAAATTTCGACAGATTCCGAACAAGCTATTGAAAAAAATCAGCAGCTGTGATATAATGATGCCATCAAAAAACGAACCATACCAGGAGTTGGTATGGGGAGGATGGCGGAGCAAAATTGTTTGCTTTCCCCCTCTGCCTAACATTCAGAGGACGAAAGAAAAAAAGGAAGAGAATGATGAAAAAAACAAAGGATTTTTATCGGCTGACAATGACTTTGATGCTCCTGTTTTTGCTGGGCTGCATCATCGGCTGGATTTATGAAATGCTGTTTTACCGCATTGATACCGGCTCATTTATCAAAAGAGGACAGGGCTTTGGCCCCTGGCTTCCGATTTACGGGGCGGGCACAATGATGATCATCCCGATTACCTCCAGGCTAAAGGGCTCCAGGCTTGCTGTGTTTGCGGTCAGCGCATCCGGCGCAGGGGTGATTGAATGGATTGCCGGATGGATTTTGTTTCGGTTTGCAAACGGGCTGCGGCTGTGGAACTACAATGAGGAAATCTGGAACTGGGGAAATATCAGCGGCTTTGTTTGTCTGCGTTCTGTGCTGATTTTCGGATGCCTGGGACTGCTGGTAAACAACATCATTGTCCCGCTGGTGATAAACAAAACCCGGGAGATGAAAAAATGGATCTTAACTGCAATGACCTTGCCCCTATTTACTCTGTTTGTTTTGGATTTTATATACGGATATCTGATCAAACCCATTCTGAAAATTATGTGAAAAAAAGATCGGTGCAGCAGCCGGCTTTTGGAAGGATAAAGCAAGACACAAAAAGCTGCCGGAAAAGCATTTTTTCGCTTTTCCGGCAGCTTTTTATCAGGGAGCGTAAACCACCATCGAATCCTGATAAATCCCCAGCTCCATATTCAAAGCACCCGTAAAGCTGCTGCGGTATTTTTCGTTGGTGATATTTCCATTCAGGTTGCCTTCCTTATCCATATCAACTGTGGAGCACACGATAAACAGATCCGCCTGCTTGTCCTCTCCTTCCTTCCAGCAAGCTCAGTTGCTCGGGTCGGAATAATCCAAAGAGGTGATCTCTTCAAAAAACTCCTCGTTTGTATAGGTCTTTTCGACCGTTGCCTTGGAGCCGTTTTTGAGAACATATTCCGACAGGCCGTATTCTGTTCCGTTATCTGCCCAGTCGTAGGTATAGCCCAGGCGGGTCCAGGGATATTTATGAGGCTCATAGGAAGCTGCCATATTCCCTTGAAACCATTCTCTGTATTCCTCAGAGGCCGTTTCGGGGAAGGTCAGCTCTGCAATGGTATCGTCAATCTCAGCATCCGGCGCAGGACGGTACAAATCCTCCGGATTTACCCAAAGCAGGGTAAAATGAGTCTTCCCCGCCTGAGGCGGCAAGCCGATCAACTGCTCCATCCGCAGAACCATATCATCGCTTTGGCCGTTTTTCCGGCCGAAATCATAGATTTCATCTGCGGTAAACACCCATACGTGGCCGTATTTGATGTCAATTTCCTCCCCATCCGGATAGCTGTCGGGATATTTATGCCAGGTGCATACCAAAACCTGTTCCTCCGAGGTGTCAATGGGGGAAAGGGGCAGACGCTCGTCCTCCTCCGCCTGGATACAGTCTAAAATTGCGCTGTGATACAAATACAGATTTTCACACAGGCTGACTGCGTCCTCCGAAATATAGGTGGTGCCGTTTTCAATATAGGCGGCCTGCTCGGTATGAAAAACGCCTTCCTCGCTTGTTACCTCATTGGAGCCATCTTGGAAATTCAAGCTGTAGCCGTCTATTTCCACAAAAACGTCATCCGGCTGATCGGCACTCCACAAAACCGTATAGCCTTTTTTCTCAAAAACTGCCCGCAGCGGCACATAGTCCGCAAAAGCCGGCAGTGCAGACAGCATCATAACCGCCGCCAGCAAAACAGCCCATAATTTTTTTCTCATTTCGTTTTCTCCCTTTCTGCAGCCCCGATCCTAAGGCCGGTGTTATTATTTTTTCAAGATTGACTGCTGCTTTGAACCGCCTGGATCACAGCCTTGGCAAGCTGATCTGCACAGGAGGTATCCTTAAAGCCGCAGGTAATCCCGGCGCATTTTTTCACAATCTCCTCCGCCGTGCACCCGTCAACCAGCCGGGATACCGCCTTCAGGTTTCCGTTGCAGCCGCCTGTAAACTGCACATTTCTCACCACTTGATCTTGATCCATTTCAAAGGTAATCTGCTGAGAGCAGGTTCCCTTTGTCCGGTAGGTATACTGCATTTTTGCTCACTCTCCTATGATCTTTTCTTATAACAATTCAAGCTCCAGCACCGTATCAATATCATCCGGAAGCACAGTGCTTTCTGTTTTATAAAACACAGCGTCCTCGCAGTTGGCATGAATATGATTCCAGGGTTGGGTCAGCTTCACCTCGGATCCATCCGACAGCAGGCGGGCGCATTTTACCTTATCCTTTAAGCCAATCAACGCAATGGGGCCAATTCCTCTGTCCAGAATATGGGCATACAGCGTTTTTCCCTTTTGGGTATATCTGCCCCATTCCGGCTTGGGAAGATCGCTCATGCCGCAGCCGTAAATGCTGTCCTTATTTTTTTGCATCCATGCGCCAACCTCAAGCAAAATTTCCTCCGCCTCCGCAGGGATGTTCCCCTTGGCGTCCGGTCCTACATTGAGTAACAGATTTCCACCCTTGCTGACGCACTCCACCAGCCCTCTCACTGCGGTTTTAGCAGTCATATACTGATGATCATCCGAGCAATATCCCCAGTGCCGGTTCAGGGTTGTGCAGGCCTCCCAGGGCATAGGCTGACCCTGATAATTGGTCAGACCCCGGGCGGGAATAATTTGCTCGGGGGACAGGTAATCTCCGGCATAGCTCACCGGCTCCTGCTCCCGCAGATCTCCTCCCATACGGTTGTCTACCACAATATGGGGCTGCAGCTCCCGCACAATCTTCATCAGCTCTGTGGCCTTCCATTTTTCTCCGGTCATCTCCTGATAGGAATAGTCAAACCACAGCTCGTCAATCCGGCCGTAATTGGTCAGCAGCTCCCGCACCTGATTTTGCATATAGGTGATATATCGGTCAAAATCCTTTTCCTGTTCCGCCTCCCGTATAGATTCGCACCCCCGCAAGGGATGATTCTGATCCGCATAGGCAGGATAATCCGGGTGATGCCAGTCCAGCAGGGAATAATAAAACCCTACCTTCAGCCCCTCCGCCCGGAAGGCATCCACATACTCCCGCACCAGATCCCGACCCGCCTTGGTGTTGGTGGCCTTATAATCGGTATAGGCCGTATCCCACAGACAAAAGCCGTCGTGATGCTTTGTGGTCATCACCGCATATTTCATCCCGGCGGCTTTGGCCAGAGCCGCCCACTTTTTCGGATCATAATCCACCGGGTTAAACTGCTCAAAATAGGTCTGATATTCCTCAGGGGGCACCTGCTCTACTGCCTGTAGCCATTCTCCCTGAGCGGCCACAGAATAAATCCCCCAGTGAATGAACATGCCAAACCGATCCTGCATAAACTCCTTGGTATACTCCATTAGCTGCTGATAGCTTCTTCCCATTTCACTGTTCCTCCTTTAAAAAATCAAAGAAATAGGCAAAGGTTTTATCGTTGATTCCCCGCAGTGCCTCATGACCGTAATCCGGATAAATCAAATAGCTTTTTTTCGAGGTAATTTTATTATAAGCGGCAAATTGGGTGGAGGGCGGACACACAGTGTCCATCAGCCCTGTTGCCATCACCACTTCTCCCTTGATCCTTTTGGCCAGGTGCTGCACATCAATATAGCCCAGCCGGCGGAAAATCTCCCCTTCCCGTTCATGGGTAGGATCAAAATTACGGAAAAAGGTGGACAATTCCTCATAAGCCCCCTTGGCCAGATCCATTTCCCACACCCGCTGGTAGTCACACAAAAAAGGATAGGTAGCGTGCACCTTTGCCACTCGGGGCTCCAATGCGGCACAGGCCAATGACAGCCCCCCTCCCTGGGAGCCTCCCATCACGCCCACTCTTGTCTCATCCACAAATGTAAGCCCCATCACTATATCGGCAAGTTCTGCCGTATCCAGAAAAATATGACGGAACAGTAAATTTTCCGGGCAGTCGTCCAGTCCTCTGACAATATGCCCCTTGAAGGTGGTTCCCTTCATCCCTCCGGTATCCTCCGAATAGCCTCCCTGCCCACGGCAGTCCATGGCGGCCACAACAAAGCCACAGGCTGTCCATCCCAGCTTTCCGGAAAAATCCCCCGTCCAGCCGGTATACCCGTGAAACTGAATCACGGCAGGAGCCTTCTCCTTCAGATCCTTGGGAACCAAAAGCTGGCAGTGAATCCGGGCATTGCGAACGCCGGTATAATATAAATCATAGCAGGTCACACCGGGTGCCTGGAAGGGAGCCTCCACAAGCTCCACCTGCCTGTCCACGCTTCTCATTTCATTTAAGGAATCCTCCCAAAACTGATCCATATCCTCAGGAACAGGATTTCTTCCCTGATAAACAAGCAATTCCTCTAAGGGTTTATCTACAATCGGCATAATAATCTCCATTCCGCCGCCCTGCGTCGGCACAAATAGTAATTAAATTTCTCTTATCCGCAGGGCAAGGAATGATAAGAGATTTTTTCGCCCATGTGCGTTTCCGAAGGCTTGCCGAGGAAAATTTCGCACGGGCAATGAAATCTGCCGGAGGCATAACGTGAAAGGAACTTTCACGTTAACACCTCCTTTGTTTGATTCGGTATTATCCTACCACAATCCACTCTTGATGTAAATACTTTTTTGAAAAAAAGCGATATTTTTTCATGGAATAGTGGAATCTGTCATACATTATGGTAAAGGATGTGATCAAAATGATTTTGGTACTCAAAAAAAAGCATTTCATTGCGGCAATTTGTATTCTGGCGGTACTTTTCACAGGAGTGAGCATATGGAAAAGCGGCATGTCCGTTTCTGTACTGAACGATAATTGGGGTCTGTCCTTCCCGACCCCCGGCGAACCGCCGGTAGGCAATGCCACCGCCGACTTTTTAAAGCAGTACAACGCCTACTTCACCGGAGACACCGGCAAAAAAAACATTTATCTGACCTTTGACGCAGGCTTTGAAAACGGGCAAACCCCCTCTATTTTAGACACCCTGAAAAAGCATAACGCACCGGCCGCCTTTTTTGTGGTGGGGAATTATATTTCCACCTCTCCCGATCTGGTAAAGCGAATGCTGGAGGAGGGGCATATTGTAGGAAACCACACCTTTCACCACCCGGATATGTCTCAAATTGCAGAGCAAAGCGCCTTTGAAAAGGAGCTAAAGGAGCTGGAATCCTTATATCAGGAAACCACAGGGCAGGAGATGCCTAAATTTTACCGTCCTCCTCAGGGTAAATATAATGAGGATAATTTAAAAATGGCAAAGGAAATGGGCTATAAAACAATTTTCTGGAGTCTTGCCTATGTAGACTGGTACACAGACAACCAACCCACCCATGAGGAGGCCTTTTCCAAGCTGCTGCCCCGGATTCACAACGGTGCTATTGTGCTGCTGCACAGCACCTCCCAGACCAATGCGGAGATTTTAGACGAACTTCTGACCAAATGGGAGGAGGCCGGGTACACCTTCGCCTCTCTCAACGACCTGCCTGAATAAAAAGACGCTCCGTATTCAAAAGCAAGCCGTTACAGCCAATATTAAAAAACAGCCGAAGGACTTATTTAAGAATGTTGAACCGACCCCCAAAAGTTAGACCAAAAATCTAACGATTGGGAGGTCGGTTTTTTATGGCGAAATATAGTTATGAATTCAAGCAAAATGTTGTTCAATCATATTTGAATAGTGAAGGTTGTGGCCTCCCAGCAAATAGAATTAACAGACGATTTAATACATCTGTGCCACATCAAAAGATAACTACTGACACTACTGAATTTAAGTACTATGAGATAGATAGCAAAGGTAGAATGGTAATTAAAAAATTGTATTTAGATCCATTCCTTGATATGTTCAATGGCGAAGTATTAAGCTATGGTATAAGCAAAAACCCATCAGCAACAAGTGTTTTGGCAGCACAAAAAGAAGCAATAGAAATAACATCTGATTGCCTATACAGAAGAACATTCCACTCAGACAGAGGTTGGGTATATCAAATGAAGGCATATTCGAATGCTCTAAAAGAAAACAAAATATTTCAAAGTATGTCTCGTAAAGGGAATTGTTATGATAATTCTGTTATGGAAAACTTTTTTGGAATACTAAAACAAGAAATGTATTATGGAACAACTTACTACAGCTTTGATGAGCTTAAAGAAGCTATTGGGAAATATATAAAATATTACAATGAGAAAAGAATAAAAGAGAAACTGGGGTGGATGAGTCCGGTTGAGTATCGGCTCAACGCCATGGCTGCATAAAAATAGCGTAGCAGTCACTAAAAACTACTACGCTATAAAAAGTCTAACTTTT
>JAXEOR010000167.1:0-4409 GCA_034117945.1 Clostridia bacterium
ATGGGAAAATAATAAGTGTTGGTATACCCACAAAATGCATTTATAAGTAATATGAGTCGGATACTTTTTCTAAAATTTAACGAATACCATAAAATCTAAAGAATACTCAAAAAATCAACGATTACTCATAAATTCAACGAATACACTAAAATTCAACGATTATAAGAAAAAGAAAAAAATGCCATTACAGATTTCTCGCCGTAGTGGCACATTTTTTTATTTCAGAAATTCGAATGTGACAGAGAAAACTGCTATACTGCAGTTTTTTAGCTGTTTTTGATAAAAAGAAAAGACTGACTATTCTATCAAAATAGTCAGTCTTATTTGGCTGCGAGAGAAGGATTCGAACCCTCACAAAGTGAGTCAGAGTCACTCGTGCTACCCTTACACAATCTCGCAACAAGAACATTTAATATTATACGACAAAAGTTCCTTGTTGTCAAGCCCTTTTTTAAAATTTTTGATTTTTTTGTGCTCCGGTTTTTATACAAAAGAAAAATCCTCAAAAAAACTGCATCTTGACGATACCGCAAAACCGTGATATCATAGTCAACGGATCGTGGATTGTATCTTTCATAGAACCGATTTATAATGAATCATGGAGGTGAAACAGAATGGATTTAAGGAAAAGCGGAAAACTTCTTTGCCAATTGAGAAGGGCAAAGGGAATGACCCAAAAACAGGTCGCCGATCAATTGCATATCTGTGCCAAAACCGTTTCCAAATGGGAAACGGGGCATGGCTTTCCCGATGTTTCCACTGTCTCGGCATTAGCGGAGCTGTTGGGGGTAAGCTCGGATACCATTTTGTCAGGCGACTTAATGCAAAACATGGAGGAAGTCGGTAATATGAAAAAAACAAAATTTTATGTATGTCCCCATTGCGGTAGCCTGATGCAGGGGACGGGGGAATGTCAGGTTGTGTGCTGCGGAAAGCAGCTGGAGGCTTTGAAGGCTCAGCCAACGGAGGAGGAACATGCTGTCACTGTTTCTGAAATCGAAAATGATTATTATGTCACCTTTCATCACGAAATGACAAAGGAACACTTTATCAGCTTTGCGGCCTATGTCACCTTTGACAAGGCGCTGACAGTGAAATTATATCCGGAGCAGGATTCTTCCGTTCGTTTTCCCAAGCTGTACGGAGGTAAGCTTTATTATTACTGCAATCAGCACGGTCTGTTTAAGTATCAGCCTAAAAAAAGCAAAAAAACAAAGCCCCAGCCTAAGGCGAGTTTAACGTCGCTGATGTCCGCCTTTTCAAGAGCATATCATTTTGAAAACAGCGAAACCTCGGTTTTCAGCGATCCTATTGCAAAAAAGCTGTTTTCCGACGAGGAATACAGCCAGCTGGAGCAATACATTCAATCAGGAGGCGGGGATGTGAAAGCTTATGTGAATATAAATCTTGCGCCCACACCCCTTGCAAGAGCCAAATTTTGCGAGGAAAGCCTGGAAACCGCTTTGAAAACAGGAACGGAGCAGTATGTGATATTGGGCAGCGGACTGGATACCTCCGCCTTTCGGAAAAGCCTTGCATCCATTCCTGTTTTTGAAATGGATCAAAGGGCAACTCTTGAGGATAAAATGGGGCGGCTGGCTCGGGCTAAGCTTACCTTACCGGACAATGTTAGGCTGATCTATGCCGATTTGTCAAAAGAAAAGCTCAAAACAGTCCTTGAAAAAGAGGGGTTTGACAAAAACAAAAAAACCTTTTTTTCCTGTCTGGGGTTGCTTTATTATCTGTCAAACGAGGAAATTTCAAAGCTGTTGGAGGATATCGCCTCTCTTGGGGCGGAGGGCAGTACGATAGTGTTTGATTTTGCAGACAATCATTTGTTTTCGTCCAACGATCCCAGAGTCAAAAATATGGTAGCCATGGCAGAGCAAAGCGGCGAACCGATGAAATCTTGTTTTAGCTACAGTGCTCTGGAACGGCTGCTGGAACAGCACAGCTTTTTTATTTATGAATTTCTCAATACCCAAGAAATTCAGCGCAGATATTTTTCAAACTGCAACAAGGAATTAACTGCATTTCCCCATATCAATTATGCGCTGGCGGTCATCAAAAAATAATCATCGGATCTTTAAAAAATTGCAGGCTGCGTCTTTTTCCATGCAGCCTGCAACCCATATCCATCACGATAGAATTCACGTGATACTTCTGTTAAATCAATTGCTGTTCATTGATGATCAGCTTAAATTCCATTCCCAGCCGTTCCGCCGCCTTGCGGCACATTACCATCCGACCCAGAAAAATCTCAAAATAATCCATAATAGAGCCGTATCTGGTATCAACATTCAGCTTCAGCTTAATCAGTGTTTTTTCCTCATTTATTTTCACTGTTGACTTTTTGACGGAATAATTCACCCGGTCGTGAATATCAAAGGTGGCGGGGTCGGAATTGCGCACCCTTGTCCGGCGCACATCCGATTTATCCGCTAAAATCAAGGCCGCCGCAATGGGGTTCACTGCCACTCCCGTTCCCTCGTCATGATTTCCGATGGCGGTAACGATCAGGGCAATATCCTCCGCCTTCATTCCCAGCTTTTCCAGAATCCGAAAGGCCATCACCGCACCGCTCTGAGAGTGATCAATGCGGTTGATTAGATTCCCGATATCGTGCAGAAAGGCTGCAATCTGAACCAGCTCAACGTCATGCCGAGAATAGCCCAGGGTTTCCAGAATATACTTTGCCGTTTCCGCTACCTTTGTCACATGAGCAAAGCTGTGCTCCGTATATCCAAGAGCAATTAAGGATTCATCCGCTCGGGAAATATAGGTTCTTACCTCTTCGTTATGTTTGATTTCTTCAAATGTTATCATAGCCTTCACCTCCGGGTGCGATCACTGTCTGTAAGCAGTTATCTTGTCTTAAAATAATCCTCCAGTACCTTTCCAAAGGCGGAAAAAGCGGAAGGAATGGCGCACTGCTGTGCCGCCTGCTCCCGGTCAAACCAGGAATAGCCCCCCGATTTTTCTTTTGTCTCAATCAAATATCCCTTCATATGCCATTCAATGTGAGTAAAAATATGCTTTGCCGATCCGGCAGAGGTGATTTTTTCTGTAAGGATCCCTTGCTCCTCTAAGGCTTTTTTGCACTCTGCCGTTGTCAGCTTGCCCTCCAGCCAGGGATACTCCCACATTTTTGCCAGCAGCCCCTTGTCGCTCCGTTTGCGCAGGGCGATCTCATTACCGTATACCAGCAAAAGAACCGTTTTTTCTTCTTTTTTTCTCTGCTGCTTTTTATCCTTAACCGGAAGCTGGGTCATAATATCCCTTTGATACCCTTGGCACAGCTGCCGCACCGGACAGATTTCGCACTTTGGCTGCCCGTTGGGCAGACAAATCATGGCTCCCAGCTCCATCAGCGCCTGATTGAAGGCACCCACTCTTTTGGGCAAAATTTCTTTGATTTCAGCCGACATTGCTTTGATCACAGCCGGATTGCTGATATTATCATAGCTGGCCTTGATTCTTGAAATCACCCTGAGAACATTTCCGTCTACCGCAGGCACAGGCTGATTGTATGCAATTGATGCGATGGCTCCCGCACTGTATACCCCGATGCCGGGCAGCTTTAACAGCTTGTCAAATTCCTTGGGGAGAACGCCGCCATATTCCTCCATCACAATTCGGGCGGCTTTTTGCATGTTCCGCACCCGGTTATAATAGCCCAGCCCCTCCCACAGCTTTAAAATGGTATCCTCCGAGGCTTGAGCCAAAGCTTCAATGGTGGGGAGGGTTTCCAGAAATCGGTCATAATAGGGCTTGGCCGCCTCCACTCTTGTTTGCTGCAGCATAATTTCGGACAGCCAGACCCGATAGGGGGAGGGGTCGTCCCGCCAGGCAAGCACCCGGGCGTTCTGATCATACCATTCCAGCAGGGGGGCAGTTATTCTGGCTAACTCCATTATGCTTCCTCCTCTCCAAACTTTGAAATATGATACAGTTTATAATATAAGCCTTTTTTCTCATATAATTCCTGATGAGTGCCCTGCTCCTCAATGCCGTCCTCCGTTAGCACCAGCACCTGATCTGCATTGCGGATGGTGGATAGTCTGTGAGCAATGGTAAATGTGGTTCTGCCCTTTGCCAGCCGCTCCAGGGATTTTTGCACAATCCACTCGCTTTCGTTGTCCAAAGCCGAGGTGGCTTCGTCCAGAATCAAAATAGGCGGATTTTTCAAAAACACCCGGGCAATGGAAATTCTTTGCTTTTGCCCGCCGGACAGCTTTAAGCCCCGTTCGCCCACATAGGTATCATACCCATCCGGAAACTTCATAATAAATTCGTGAGCGGCTGCCATTTTCGCCGCCTGGATCACCTCTTCCCGGGACGCACCCGGCTTTCCGTACAAAATATTTTCCAGCACCGTTCCGGAAAAGAGATAGACATCCTGCTGAACC
>JAXEOR010000168.1:0-4970 GCA_034117945.1 Clostridia bacterium
TACAACGAGAAAAGGATAAAAGAGAAACTTGGGTGGATGAGTCCGGTACAATATCGGCTCAACGCCTTAGCTGCATAAAAATAGCGTAGCAGTCATAAAACTACTACGCTACAAAAAGTCTAACTTTTTGGGGTCACATCAGTCTGATCAAAATGTCCGACCGGGGCTTTTTACACGGTTACGACGGTAACCTTATATTCATCCAGTGCCGCCTGCAATTCAGGCTCTACGGCGTCTTTTTCTGTAATTAAATACTGAATCTCATCCAGCTTGGCCAGCTTCACAAAGCCTACCCGGCCGAATTTTCCTTTATCGCACAAATAGTATTTCACAGTGGCGTTTTGCATCATACTTTGCTTGATAAAGCATTCCTGCTCGTTGCTTTCCAAAATCCCGGCAATGCTGATCCCACGGCTGCTGAAAAACATTTTATTCACAAAATAATGATTTTGGATGTTGCTTTCCGCCATGCTTCCCACCAGGGACTGGTTCATGCTTACCATGCCGCCTACCACAATCAGCTTAATGTCTGGCAGTCCGCTTAATTCATTCGCCACCCGCAAGGAATTGGTGATGACGGTAATTCCGTGAAAGCTTTTCAGCTCCTGCGCCATATAAAAGGCGGTGGTGGAAGCATCAATAAAAACAGTGTCTCCGGGGGTGATAAAGGTAACCGCCTCCCGAGCCAGCTTTTGCTTAACGTCCGTATTGATTTTTTTGCGCCGTTCTAATGAGAATTCCTGCTTATTTTCGTCCAGCGGCACTGCGCCCCCGTGGGTACGCAGCAGTGCCTCTTGCTTTTCCAGCTTTTCTAAATCTCGGCGGATGGTTTCCTCCGTAACGCCCAGCTCTGCGCTTAGCTTGCTGACGGTAACAGAGCCATTGGCCTTCAACTGGTCAAGAATCTTTTTTTGCCGCTCCAGAGCAAACACAGTCTTCCTCCTTACTGACGGATGATCCGCACCTGATCTCCGTTGCGAAGACCGGCGGAGTTGGCATCGTCTGTGTCAATATGCATTTCTTCCCTGAAATCATCCCGCACCCGCACCTGCACGTCAAAAAACTTGGTGGGCTTGATGCCTTCCACCAAAACATCTACCCTATCGTTATCTGCAATGCCGTGCTTTTGGGCAAAGGCAGGGGAAAGATGAATGTGCCGATTGGCAATGATCACGCCTTGTTTCAAATATACCGTCCCTTTGGGGCCTACCAGAACCAGCCGCTCAGAGCCTTCAATTTCTCCGGAGGGGCGGACAGGAGGGCTTACCTTCAGAACAAAGGTATCCGTTCTTGAAATTTCCACCTGAGTATGTTTTCTTACCGGTCCCAGCACCCGCACCTTTTCAATGGAGCGCAGGGAAGGTCCCACCAAGGTGACAAACTGCTCCGAGGCATATTCCCGCCCCATCAGCGTTTTTTGCTTGGTGAGCTGAAATCCCTTGCCGAACAGGGTTTCCAGATCCTGCTGGCTTAAATGCACATGCCGCTGGGAAACGCCGATGGTAATTTCGGTTTTTTCCTCCTGCAGCTGCTGCAGCGCCTTTTGCACGGCCTGGGCAATTGTTTTCTCATCATACATCATCATTTTCACCTATCTATTCCTTTGAAAAATCAAAAAACTTGGTTATTTCCTCGTGAGGATGGGCAATGACCTCGCAGCCGTAGGTTTTCCCTAAAAGGGAAGCACTTTGACAGCCCGCCTTCACCGCTGCGGTAACCGCGTCAACCTGTCCGGCGATCACAAAGGTACACAGCCTTCCGCCCAAACGTTTTTCGGTATGAATCAACCGGACGGAGGCTGTTTTCAGCATGGTATCCAGCCCCTGGATCGAGGCCACCAAGCCCTGCACTTCTACCAGGCCGATGGCAGAGGCTTTTCCTGTCTGAGTGATTTCCTTGCCCATAAAGCTTTTGGGTAATTTTTGATTGTATTTATCCTTATTGATGTCCATCAGATACGCCATTTTTTCCACATCCTGCCCTGGATTGGCGATCACATGGGACACAATATGCTTGCCCTTTTCTTTGGCATATGCCGTTCCCGCTTCCACCGCCGCCTTGACGTCAGCAACATTTCCGGTCACCTTCACTGCCATTACCAGGGGGGCGGGAACGTCCGGAGAAAGGGGACGGTTTCTGTCAAAAGCAATGACCGAAACATTGCCCGCCTTTGCTGCTGCGTCTGCTGCGCAAACTGCGGTACTGAAGCTATATACCTCAATCATTCCTAATGCTTTCATCGGTGTTTAGCCTTTCTTTATACGATATGCAGTCCGTCCACCAGCACGCACCGGCGCTGACGGGTAAAGGAATGGGCTGCTGTCAGCCCTTCTCCGGTGGGCCCTGCGATGGTAAAGGTGGTATAGCCTTCCCCACCGGCACCGATCCCTGCGAAGGAGGGCGCATTTTTTACAAAGATTGTTGTTTCGATTGCTTTGGCGAACTTGGTGAGATGATCCACATTTTTGGAGTGAATGTGGGCCGAATGTCTCCGGCCGGCTTCCGCCTTCACTGCCTGCTCTACTGCTTCGTCAATATCTTTTACCCGCACGATGGGCAAAATGGGCATCATCAATTCCTCCACCACAAAGGGATGACATGCCTTGGTTTCACAGATGATCAGTCTGGGGTCTGCGTCAATACCAAGCTCTTTTAAGAATTTCTTAGCATCCCGACCTACCCAATTTTTATTGATGGAATAGCGTCCATCTTTTTCGATCAGAGCAATTTTGACCAGCCGGTCGATCTGGTCACCGGAAATCAGGTAAGCCCCTTGCTTGGTCATGGCGTCGATCAGCTGATCTGCCACGTTTTCAAACACAAAGCACTCCTTTTCTGCAATACAGGGCAGATTATTATCAAAGCTGGCGCCTGCCACAATGTCGCCCGCGGCTTTATAAATATCCACCGTATCGTCCACAATGACGGGGGGATTTCCCGCTCCCGCTCCGATGGCCTTTTTCCCGGAGGACAGCAGCGCTTTCACAACCCCCGGTCCCCCTGTAGCCACCAGCATTTTCACCAGAGGAGAATTCATCATTTCATTCGAGGATTCCTTGGTGGGATGCTCCACCGTTACCACCAGATTTTCCGGTCCTCCTGCTTCCAAAATGGCCCGGTTCACCAGATCAACCGCATAATTAGCCGTTTTACATGCATTAGGGTGGGGATTGAACACCACCCCGTTCCCGCCGGCGATCATCCCGATGGAATTACAGATCACCGTTTCGCTGGGGTTGGTAGAGGGAGTGATGCTGCCGATGATGCCGTAGGGCGCCATTTCCACCACCGTCATGCCCCGGTCTCCGGTGAATGCGGTGGGATGCAGATCCTCTGTGCCCGGGGTTTTATTGGCCACCAGCTGGTGCTTGATGATTTTATCAGAAACCCGACCCATGCCCGTTTCTTCTACACCCAGTACCGCCATTGTCTCCGCTTCCTGCAAGGTCAACTCACGGATTTTTGAAATCATTTTTTCCCGCTGCTCTATGGTATAGCTGCGGTATTGCTGATAAGCCTTGTTGACTGCTTCCAGCGCCTCGCTCATGGTAGCGAACACGCCTTTTTGCTTGGTGGCCGCCTGTTGCTTACCCATAGAGCTGATCACGCTTGCCACCAGCTCGCTTACATATCTTTCATCCAACATATTTTGACACCTCTATGCTTATAGAATGGTTTTCCACAGTTTTTCAGAAGGCCGTGCAATCACAGAGCAATCCAGCAGCATTCCGTTTTTGCCAACCTCCGCCTTTGCTTTTTCCACTGCAGCGGTCACTGCCGCCACGTCTCCCGTCAGAGTCATATAGGATTTTCCGCACATTCCTCGTGCGATCCGCAGTTCTATCAGCGTTACCTCGGAGGTTTTTGCGGCTACATCCGCTGCAACGATGATGGAGGCGGCGGAATAGGTTTCCAGCACCCCTAAGGCAGCGGGATTTTCCACCTCCGCCGAGCCGTAAATCGCAGGGAAAATTCCTTCATGGGGATTGCCCAGCAGGAATGAATCAATCAATTTTTCGCCAAATTTGCTTTTTGCTGCGTCAAGTGCCGCTTTTACTGCACTCAAATCGCCACAAATCAATGAAATATATTTTCCGGGACATACCACCTGGGCTTCTATCAACTCCACCTCGGAGGTTTTCACCATCATATCTGTTGCTTCTATGCCTGTGGAAACAGTGGTATATTCTAACATTCCAATTGCTTTTGCCATGGATTAGCCCTCCTTCTTGATGGTAATATCTCTTCCGGTCACCCTTGTTACCGTTCCGCTAACCGAAGCATAAATGGGAAGAGACAAGGCATCCTCCTGATATGCGCCGATCAGATCCCCTTTTCTTACCTGCTGCCCTTCCTTTACTGCAGCCGCCGCCGGAGCGCCGATGCTTTGTGACAGAGGCAAGGTGAATTCCGAAAGGCCGACCTGCTGGTCAACCAAGGGAGCGGGCAAATCATATTTGGCAAGATCCAGCCGTTCCTTCAGCCGCTGCATCGCCACCCGCCTTTGATTCCGGTGGGGATGGACTGGGGCTGCGGGCTGTTCCAGCATAGGAGGACGAACCCCCTCTTTGCGCATAGCGTCTTTGAATTCTGCAATCAGTGCTCTGGGGTTAAGCCCCTGCTGGCAGGCATACATTTCGCAAACCCCGCAGGACACACAATATAAATTCCCCAGCAGCGCCTTGGAGTCTATCTGCCTTCCGCCCCGGGAAAGGGCATTCATTAACGCATGAGGATGCACCGGCTGACCCAGCAGATTTCTGGGACACAGGTCGGTACACATGCGGCAATGGCAGCAGGAGCTTTTTGCTCGGTTAACGCTCACTGTTGTTTTTGCTCTGTGCTTTTGCACCACGATGTGCTGCTCCGGCATCAGCAAAATACCGTTTGTGGTTTTGGTTACCACTGCCCCCTTGTGCGACAGATTTCCCGTCATGGGTCCTCCGCTGATAATGGCATAATCCTCGCAG
>JAXEOR010000169.1:0-6850 GCA_034117945.1 Clostridia bacterium
GCTGATAATGCTTGACCATATCATAAAGCTCTTTGCTCTGTTCCTTGGTAATGGTATAAGGTGTGTCAAACCAAATCAGGCACAAATCCCCGTATTTTGTTAAAATTTCCTTGACCTGAGGCTTGATTTTGTTTTCAAAGCAAATGGAAAAATCCTTTTTGCTTCTGTCCGAAAATCCCAGCTGTTATCCCAGGTGGTTCCGGCGCAGACTGAGATTTTTTCATCATAGCCGCCTCCGTGCTCCTCATGCCAATCCAGTGCCTGAGAATAATACAGTCCCAATCTCATTCCGTATTTATAGCATGCCTCCCCGATTTCATCAATCACATCTCTGCCAAAGGGGGTCTGATTGACCACGTTATAACGATCCACTCTGGAATGGTACATGCAAAAGCCCTCATGATGCTTTGCCGTAACCACAAAATACTGGGCGCCGCAATCCTGTGCAAACTTCACCCATTCCTTCGCACTAAAGCAGATGGGCTGAAAGGCTTTCGTCAGCTGCTCATATTCTGCATTGGGAATCTGAAAATAAGACTGACTCCATTCCCCGATGCCCGGCATCCGTTTCCCCTTCCATTCGCCGCCGAACAGAGAATACAACCCCCAATGCACCATAATCCCGAATTTGGCTTCGTGAAACCATTTTTTTGCATCCATTCACTCTTCTCCTCACATGCAAATGTTTTAATTGACAAGTCTATTATAGCAGTGGTATAATAAAATATATGTTATTTGCATATTCTTATATAAAATTAGCCGTCCGCCATCATACTGCACCGATTTGTGCAGGCTCATAGACGGCGAAAGGGAGATGTCAATGAATCTACAGGATATTTTTTCAGATTTATACCTTTGTTTTTATGTAGGAGGAAAATACAAGGTGTCCCCCATATGGGGAAAAAGAAATGTAACCTATCATTACGATAAAATTTACTACATTATAGAAGAAGAATGTGAGATTGAGATAGAAGATCGAAAATACCGGGCGAAGCCGGGAGATTTCTTTTTGATTCCATCCGGAACAAAGCATTCCTTTTGTAATGTTGATAACGGGCAGATTACCCATTATTTCTTTCATTTTACCCTGGAAGCAAACGGGATCCACATTTTGAAAAAGCTGAATTTGCCGGACTTTTTGCATATCGGAATCAACGAAGAAATCATTGCTCTTTGCGATTCAATTGTGAGACTGTCCTCTCAGGAAAATGTGGGTGCTGCTTTGATGCTGAAGGGGCAGATGCTGCAGCTGACGGCATTTTATATTATGCTGAACAAAAATGAAGAAAGCATTGATATCCCCCATGAGAATGAAAATCTGAAGAATGTGATTTTGTACATCAATAAAAATTTAAACAAGCACATCACTCTTGACCAGCTGACAAAAATTACACAAATGCATCCCACTGCGTTTATCCGTCTGTTCAAAAAGCAGTACGGTCTGCCACCCATGAAATATGTGCAAAAGGAGAAGATGGAATATGCCAAATATCTGCTGGAATACACGCAAATTCAAATCAGCCAGATTGCGGCTATGGTGGGCTTTCAGGAATTGAGCCATTTTTCAAAGAATTTTAAATTATATACAGGCTATTCTCCCAAATACTCCAGGCGAACCTACTTTGAAAAATCAAGCAAAAACAAGGAAGACTTTGACTGAAAAGGGGACAAGATACCGTCTGCCCTACTGCTTTTTTCAAAAAAACCCTCTTGCTTTCTCGAAAACAGAAAACAAGAGGGGTCATTTTTATACAAATTAATCCCGAAACAGCAAGCCCTTTTCTTCATCAATCTGATCAATAATCGCCAGCGACTCCACTCTCACACCGCTGCTGCGGATCATCTGCCCCCCGGGCTGAAATCCTTTTTCAATCACAATTCCTGCCCCCACCAAATAAGCGCCGGAATCCCGCACCAGCTGAATCAGCCCCTGCAATGCGCTGCCGTTGGCTAAAAAGTCGTCAATAATCAGCACCCGATCCTCAGGCCCCAAAAACTTCTTAGAAACAATAATATCATATACACGGCCGTGGGTAAAGGACTCCACCTGACTGGTGTATACCTCTCCGTCAATGTTTTTTGTTTTTGACTTTTTGGCAAACACAACCGGCACGTTAAATTCCTTGGCAGCTATACAGGCAATTCCAATACCGGATGCTTCAATCGTTAATATTTTGGTAACCTGGCTGTCAGAAAATCTGCGCCGAAACTCCTTCCCCAATTCTTCAAACAGCCTAACGTCCATTTGGTGATTTAAAAAGCTATCCACCTTCAAAACACCGTTCCCCAGCCAATGTCCGTCCTTTAAAATTCTTTGCTTTAACAGTTCCAAAGCCCTCATCCTTTCGGCATTTCTATGTATGATATCTCTATTATAATCAATTTTCCCTCTGTTTGCAATCCCTTTTCGACAGTTTTCTAAAAAAATTGAACAATTCTTCCTATGCAAAAGGGTGTGCAGGCATCAAACCTGCACACCCGAATGCTGCAAAAGCAGCAACAATGCAATTTTACTTTCCGTCCCGCAGCTCCACTCTTCTGATCTTACCGCTGATGGTTTTAGGAAGCTCCTGGGTAAATTCAACAATTCTGGGGTATTTATAAGGAGCGGTATGGGTTTTCACATAGGTCTGAATTTCCTTTTTCAGCTCCTCCGTTCCTTCTGTTCCCCGAGTCAGCACGATGGTAGCCTTCACCACCTGACCACGAATCTCATCCGGCGCCGCCGTTACCGCGCATTCCAACACATAAGGCAGCTCCATGATCACGCTTTCAATCTCAAAGGGCCCGATCCGATAGCCGGATGATTTGATCACGTCGTCCACCCGGCCAACATACCAGAAATACCCGTTTTCGTCCCGCCATGCGGTATCTCCCGTGTGATACAAGCCGTCATGCCAGATTTCATCCGTTTTTTCCTGCTGACGGTAATATCCCTTAAACAGGCCGCAGGGACTGCCCTCCTCGGTATGGATCACAATTTCTCCTGTCACTCCGTCCTTCACAGGCTTTCCATCCTCATCCACAATATCTACATCATACAAAGGACTGGGTGTTCCCATGGAACCGGGCTTGGGGGTTGTTCCGTAAAAATTGCCTACCGTCAGGGTGGTTTCCGTCTGACCGAAGCCCTCCATCAGCTTCAGCCCCGTGGCCTTTTTCCACTGAGCATACACCTCCGGATTCAGCGCCTCTCCCGCAACGGTGCAATATTCCAATGAGGACAGGTCATATTTGCTCAAATCCTCCTTGATAAAGAACCGGTACATAGTAGGCGGCGCACAGAAGGTTGTGATATGGTACTTGGCAAACATAGGAAGAATATCGTCTGCATGAAATTTGTCAAAATCATAGGTGAAAATGGGTGCCTCGCACAGCCACTGGCCATACAGCTTACCCCACAGTGCTTTTCCCCAGCCCGTATCCGAAATTGTGAAGTGGATCCCATCCGGATTCACATGATGCCAATACTTGGCGGTAATATAATGCCCTAAGGGATACTGGAAGCTGTGAGTTGCAATTTTAGGATACCCGGTAGTGCCTGAGGTGAAAAACATCAGCATATCGTCCGTTCCGCAGGCTGCGTCCGCCGCTCTGGGGAATTGATCGGAGCAGGCTTCCATCTCGGTGTTAAAATCATGCCAGCCCTCCCGGCTGCCACCCACCAGAATTTTTGTGGTCAGAGTGGGAGAATCGGGCTGAGCCAGATCCACCTGATGAGCCACATCCCCGTCTGCCGTACACACAATGGCGCTGACGCCGGCCGCCTGGAACCGATAATCAAAATCGTGCTGCACCAGCAGATTGGTTGCCGGAATTACAATCGCCCCTATTTTATGCAGCGCCAGAATGGAGAACCAGAACTGATAATGCCGCTTTAACACCAGCATCACACGATCTCCCTTTTTAATCCCTAAGGAGGTGAAATAATTGGCAGTTTTAGAAGAATACCGGCTCATATCCTCAAAGGTAAAGCGGCGCTCCTGCTTGTCATGAGACACCCAAAGCATGGCCAGCTTGTCAGGGCATTTTTTGGCCAGTTCATCCACCACGTCATAAGCAAAATTAAACCGATCCTCGTTGGTAAAGGAAATCCCGTTCAGTACCCCGTTTTCATCCGTGGTTGTTGTAATAAAGGGACTGGAAACATCTGCTTGTCCCTGAGAAGGCTGGGGTACGGGCGCATCTGCCTCCGCCTGCAGATCAGACTGATAATCGCTTTCGCCGCCAATCACAATGGCATAAAACCGGCAGGCCTCTCCTCCTACTGCAATCATGCCGTGAGGAGTGGCGCTGTCATAATACACCGAATCCCCTGCCTCCAGAACTTCCACATGCTGCCCGATCTGCACCTTCAGAGTACCGGACAGCACCACATCCAGCTCCTGTCCGCTGTGGGTACTCAATTCGATTTTTTTGTCCTGCTCCTCCGGAAGGAAAGGAGCGGTCACCAAAAAGGGCTCTGCCAGCTTATGGCGAAACATAGAGGCCAGATTGTTGTACACAAAGCCCCGCCGGCGGCTGATGGGCATACCCTCTCCCGCCCGGGTCACGCAATAGGAGGATAGGGTGGGAGACGCGCCGCTGACCAAATCCGTTACCTCAACTCCAAAGGCAGACGCACATTTGAAAATGAAGGTAAAGCTAAAGTCAGACTCACCCGCCTCTTTCTTTTGATATTCTTCTGTACTGGTGGCAGTAATCTCCGCCATCTGTTCAATGCTCAAGCCCATAATCTCCCGCAGTTCTCTGATACGAGCCCCGATTTCTTTGATTTTTTCTTCCATACATCTCAACCCCGCTTTCAAAAAAATAAAATAAAAACCGCCCCAAAGAAACAATTTCTTTGAGACGGGAATCAACAAATGATATTACCCCGCGGTACCACTCAAATTGCGTTTTACAAAAACGCCACCTCATAGGCTCCATCAAGCCCCATGCCTTAACGTAGCATACTCACGGAAGGCGTCTACTCAACTGCCGCCTGCAGCCCGCATCCACAAAGTGTTTTGCAATGCCCCTGCTACAAACCTGCCTCTTTCGGACCTTCAGCTCGGAAGGGATAAGCCATTGGTACGCTCCGACATTGGCTTGCAGCAACCGCCAACTCTCTGAGACCTTGCGCACCGGCCGTCTTCGTCACAGCCTTTATTTAAAAGCATTATATCATCATTTCACCCCGTTGTCAAGCACTTTTTTAAAATTTTTTCACGATTTAATCTGTTAAAATCAGGAAATCTCTGTTGATATCTCAGCTGTCTCAGGTTCCTTCATGCATTTCTTGTTTGTTCAAAAGAGACATTTTGACATGTTTTAGTGACATGAGGCAATGGCTATTTGCAGCCGATCCTGATATACTTACAGTATCATGAACAAGGAGGTTTTTTCATGCTTAAAATTACTTTTATCGGTGCCGGAAGCACTGTGTTTGCCAAAAACGTGTTGGGAGACTGCCTGCTTTGCGACGCAATCAAAAACAATTTAGAAATTGCCCTTTATGACATTGATCAAGACAGACTGGAGGAATCCGAACAGCTGATACGGGAAATCAATCGGATTTATAACGACAGCAAAGCAGTAATCAAAAGCTATCTGGGGGTAAAAAACCGCAAGGAAGCCTTCCGTGGAGCGGATTTTCTGATCAACGCCATTCAGGTAGGCGGTTATGAGCCCAGCACTGTCATTGATTTTGAAATTCCCAAAAAATACGGTCTGCGGCAAACTATTGCAGACACGTTGGGAATCGGCGGTATTTTCCGGGCGCTGCGCACCATTCCGGTTTTAAACGAATTTGCAGAAGATATCATGCAGGTTTGCCCCAATGCCTGGTTTTTGAATTATACCAATCCTATGGCAATGCTGTCCAATTTCATGCAGCGGTATACCCAGGTCAAAACCGTGGGACTTTGTCACAGCGTTCAGGGCTGCGCAAGTGGACTGCTTAAGGCTCTCGATCTGCCCGCCGAAAATTTTGTTGATAAAATTGCGGGAATCAACCATATGGGCTGGCTGCTGGAAATCACCGATCAGAACGGAAACGACCTGTATCCGCTGATCCGGGAACGGGCAGCCAAAAAAAATGCAGAGCAAAAGCACAATGATATGGTTCGATTTGAATATATCAATCGGTTTGGCTACTACTGCACCGAAAGCAGCGAGCACAATGCAGAATACAATCCTTTCTTTATTAAATCCAAATATCCGGAATTGATCGACCAGTACAACATTCCTTTAGACGAATATCCCAGACGGTGCGTCAAGCAAATCAATGACTGGGCAAAGCAAAAGGAAGAAATTTATGCAAACGGCGAAGTGAAGCATCAGCGTAGCATTGAGTACGGCTCCCGGATCATTGAAGCAATGATCACCAACACTCCCTATAAAATCGGCGGAAACGTGCTGAACACCGGCCTGATTACCAATTTGCCCTCTCAGGCAACGGTAGAGGTTCCCTGTCTGGTAGATGCAAGCGGGATTCACCCCACCTATGTGGGAGACCTACCCCTCCAACTGGCGGCCATGAACAGCAGCAATATTTATCCCCAGCTGCTCACGGTGGAAGCCGCTGTCACCAAAAGTCGGGAAACCCTGTATCAGGCGGCTATGATGGAGCCTCACACTGCAGCAGAGCTGTCCATTGACGATATTGTTTCCATGTGTGACGAAATGATTGAAGCGCACAACAAAACCGGGTTTTTATCATTTTAAAATCTTTTCTTAGATTCCAATGAGTTCGGTATTGCACCGGACTCATTTTTTTGCCTCTCCAATGCCAGCAAAAATTCCTTTTTTTCCAAGCCGCCGGCATAGCCCGTGAGAGAACCATTTTTACCGATCACCCGGTGGCAGG
>JAXEOR010000170.1:0-13401 GCA_034117945.1 Clostridia bacterium
TTCCGACCCTTGGTCGGAAACGCACATGGGCAAAAAATCTCCTATCATTCCTTGCCCTGCGGATAAGAGATGTTAATAACTTTTTTTGCCGGCGCAGGGCGGCGGAATGGAGATTAACATGAAAGTTCCTTTCATGTTAGCCTCCGGCGGAATTTACTGCCCGTGCGAATTTTTTCGACCCTTGGTCGAAAACGCACATGGGCAAAAAATCTCTTATCATTCCTTGCCCTGCGGATAAGAGAAGATTTACTTTAAATTGTGTCGGCGCAGGGCAAGGAATGATAGGAGATTTTTTATGAAAATGAAAGTAAAACCAATGCTTTTATGCGGACTGTTTGCGGCTTTGACCGCCATTTTGTCTCAGCTGGCAATTCCCATAGGGCCGGTGCCCATCAATCTTGCACTGCTTTCCGTCATTCTTGCAGCCGGACTGCTGGGGCCCAAGCTGGGCACAATCAGCCAGATTGTTTATGTGCTGGTGGGGATGATCGGCCTGCCCGTATTTAGCGGAATGCGGGGCGGTCTGGGGGTTTTGGCTGGCCCCACAGGGGGCTATCTTGCAGGCTACATATTATGCGCCCTGACAGCCGGCATTTTAATTCAAAAATTCGGAGCAAAAATACCGGGGATGGTTCTTTCCATGGCGGCCGGCATTTTGGTGTGCTATCTGTTTGGAACGGTGTGGTTTATTCTTTTAACCAAAAGTGCGCTATTAAGCGCCCTGACCACCTGCGTTCTTCCCTTTTTACCGGGGGACTGCATTAAAATTGCCCTGGCCGTATTTCTGGTTTTCCGGCTGCGCCCCAGATTAACCTTCTAAAATGGAAATTTTCTCCGTAAAATAGTATAAGGAAAAAGAGAAGGGAAACCATAAGAAAAAACAGGGTTCCCCGGCTCTTATCATTTTTCCTGCCCTGCCGATAAGAGACCGGCTATTTTGTGCCGACACAGGGCGGCGGAACGGAGATTGTTATGAAGCTGTCTATTCTGATTCCCTGCTATGAAGAGGAGGAAAATCTGCCTGCTTTGGTGCAAAGCATTAAGCAAGCCTTTCCGGAAGGAAATTATGAATGCGTGTTCGTGAACGACGGCAGCCGGGACGGCACGGCAGAGGTGCTCAAGGCTCTTTCGGTCTCAGAGGAGCTGGAGTGCAAGGTGATCAGCTTCACCCGGAATTTCGGAAAGGAAGCGGCGGTTTATGCAGGACTTGCCCAATGCGAGGGGGAGTATATCTCCTTGCTGGACGCAGATCTGCAGCAGCGGCCTGCCATCATTCGGGAAATGCTGCGTTTGCTGGAGCAAAATCCCGGGCTGGATATGGTGGCGGCAGTACAAATAGTGCGGCGAGAATCCTTTTGGATGAGACACTGCAAAAGAGCCTTTTACCGGATGATCAACGCCCTGTCCGATCTGGATTTTCAGCAGGGAGCGGGAGATTTTCGCACCTTCCGCAGAAGGGTTGGGGAGGCGGTGCTTTCCATGAAGGAATCCCAGCGGTTTTCCAAGGGACTGTTTTGCTGGGGCGGTTTTACGGTATGCTATCTGCCCTATGAGCCGGAGGCCAGAAAAACGGGAAAAAGCAAGTGGTCCTTTTTAAAACTGGTAGAATATGCATTAGAGGGCATTTCCTCTTTTTCCACCAGACCTCTTCGGATTGCCGCCCTGCTGGGGCTTTTGTTTTTCCTGGCGGCAGTGGTTTGCCTGCTGACGCCGGGGGGCAGCTCGCTGGCGTGCTTGGTGCTGGTCACCGGCGGCACACAGCTTTTATGCCTGGGAATTTTGGGAGAATATATTGCAGGCATCTTTGTGCAGACCAAAAATCGGCCTGCTTATCTGGTGCGGGAAATCTACCGCCATCAGGGAAAAAAGGAGTAAAATTCCTTGACAAAACCTCTTTGCTTTTGTACAATAAAAGCAGAGAGTTTTTTTCTTGCAGGCTTTCTTTGGGTGAGCCAATGGCAAAGGGAATTGTCTGCGGGAATTTTTTTGCGGTATTGTCTATGGAAATAAAGGGAATGGAGTTTTTATGAATACAATTTGTATGCAATGCTTTTGCAGCCTGCCGCCGAACGCTCCCTGCCCCCGGTGCGGCTGGAGGCAGGGACAAGGTGAAAATCCACCGGGAACGCTGCCTTTGGGCTGCATTTTAAACGGCCGGTATCAGATCGGGGGAGTGCTGCGCCGGGAGCAGGATCGGGTTGTGTACCGGGTGTGGGACAGCAACAAGCGCAAAACAGCGGAGCTGACCGAATTTCAGCCACCGGGGGTTGTTCGTCAAGGCAGAGCCTTTTCTTCCGGCAAAGGCGTCAAACAGCAGGCGCGTCGCTGGAAACGCTGGGAAACATTTTTGCAGAATGGTACGGTATATGGGGTAAATCTTTCTGCCAAAAAGCCCAAAAAGGGGAAAAGCCATTGGGCTGTGATTGGGTTGTGCTGTTTGGTGCTCCTATTGCTGGTATGGAGGGGTGTGATGTACCAAAGCCGTGCGAGGGTGTGGCTGCCCGCCTCCGCTCCCCAGGAATATGCCGATTTTTTAAAACAACAGTTTCGTGTAACCGTGATTGAGGACGCAGAGTATACCACCCGTATACTGGAGGCGGCGCAAAAGGATCAGCTGCCGGACATTTTTTACCGGGAAGGCTTTGAGGGAGATCTGGATCAGACTGCGTGCCCGGTTGATCCGGCACGGCTGGAAACGGGAGACTGCTCTGTTTTACAGTATCAAAAGGCCTATCCTTCCGGATTAGAGGTTCCTATCGGGTGGTATGTTACAGTGGCTTACACCCATACCCATGAGGCGGCCGCCTCTCCCGAGCAGCTGTTTTCCGGCGGCACGTCCGTCTGCGTGGCGGAGGATAATTGGGATGATCTGATGCTGGTATGGACGGGAGATCTGTCACAAACCTCCTCTCAGCTGAAGCAGGCAGAAAAGGTGTACCGTAAGCAAAAGACAGATCCAAATCTGGAAGGGCATTTTGATCTTTTTACCGGCGGCAAAATAGACTGGCTGGTGGACGATACCCTCCAGCGGGGATATCTGACCAGATACGGCTCCCTGGTTTCCTTCAGCCGGAAGGGTCGTATGGCGGGCTGCTATGGGGCTCACTGGTGCTTGGGAACAAGCGAAGAGAAGGCCTATCAGGTGCTGAAAACGCTGCTCAGTCAGGAAGGGCAGGAGGCTTTGTTTCCTGCCGGGCAACCCCTGTTGCCCCTGTCTGATAAGGGCATGGAGCAGGTAGTGGAGCGGGAGCCGGAGCTGGCCTTTTTGCTGGATCAGAGTAATGAGCTTTTGCTGCTGGGAGAATCCCGGGGATTTGCATATCAAAAAAACAATGAAATGTACAAGGAGATCAAAGAAAGTTATGAAAAATAAAAAAATTGTATTATGCGGATTGTTTTGCGCCATTGGCGTGCTGCTCCCTCAGCTGTTTCATGGATTTGGACCGGCAGCGGGACAAATCTTTTTGCCAATGCATATTCCGGTATTGATGGCGGGGTTGCTTTTGGGGCCTTGGGCAGGGGTTGTTACGGGAGTGGTTTCCCCTGTGCTTTCCTGCATGATCACCGGTATGCCCGCTCCTGCCAGACTGCCCTTTATGGTGCTTGAGCTGGCGGCCTACGGGATTGTGTCCGGCTTGTTTTCCAAAAAACAGATGACCTTGAAACGGGCTTATGTGGGACTGATTTCCTCCCAGGCGGCAGGCCGGGCAGTGAATGCCTTATGTACTGTGGTAGCGGTGTATCTGCTGGGAGTGAAAGGTGCGTCTGTTCAGGCGGTTTGGGGCTCGGTGGTTACCGGCCTTCCCGGCATTGCCATTCAGCTTATCCTGATTCCGCCCCTGGTGCTGGCGGTGGGGAAATATACCATCGGTAAACCAATGTAAAAAATTTTATCTTTTCAGAAAAAACGACCGCTCCTCAGGCGGCCGTTTTACTTTTTATTTTCCTCTACAAACGCCTTAGCCTTTTCCACATTTTCCAAAGAAGGAATAGCGGCATTGGTTCGTTTGTCCCGCTGATACGCTTCCGACAGCGCATAGGTGTCATAGGGCTGAACATTTTTGCTTTTTCTGCGCTTCATAGCAATCACTCCCCGAACACAGTTTGTGTATTTCCGGCTTGTTTTATTCTCTGTCACCCAAAGGAGCGATCACATTTTGATACATATGCCGAAAAACCAAAATGCAAATGATCAGTGCTGCGATTTCCGCAATGGGAAAAGCCCACCAAACTGCGTCCACCGTCCCGATTTGGGAAAGCAAGTAGGCGCTGGGCAGCAAAAATACCAGCTGCCGGGCAAAAGAAATGAACATACTGAACACGCCGTTTCCAAGAGCTTGAAACACAGAAATAAGAACCACAGAAATACTGGCAAACACAAAGCACAGACTGATGATCCGAAGAGCCGGAACACCGATTTGAATCATGGCCTCGGAGGCGTCAAACAGCTTTAACAAAAGCTCTGGCATGATTTGAAAGACGGCCAGTCCCACCAGCATAATGGCCGCAGCGTAAAAAATGCTGTATCGAATGGTTTTTACAATTCTTGATTTTTTTTGAGCGCCGTAATTGTAAGACACAATGGGCACCATGCCGTTGTTCAGCCCGAACACCGGCATAAAGATAAAGCTTTGCAGCTTGAAATAAACGCCGAACACCGCTACTGCGGTGGTAGAAAAGGCAACCAAAATTTTGTTCATGGCAAAGGTCATCACAGACCCGGTGGCGGCCATCAGCACCGAGGGAATGCCCACCAACAAAATTTGTTTGATAATACGCCGATCCGGTATAAAATTGGCCGGGTGGAGATGAATTTCGTGATTTTTTTTCAGATTAAACACCAGCGACAGCACTGCTCCCACCATTTGCCCCGTCACCGTAGCAACAGCGGCTCCCGCTACCTCCATTCTGGGAAATCCAAACCAGCCAAAAATCAAAATCGGATCCAGAATGATATTCACCACCGCACCGATCCCCTGAGTAATCATGGTATAAATGGTTTTTCCGGTGGATTGCAGCAGCCGTTCCAGCATAATCTGCATAAAGCACCCAAAGGACAGGGTGCAGCAAATGGTCAGATAGGTTACACCGCAGTTTAAAATTTCCTGTTCTCCCGCTCCGGTCTGAGCCAAAAAATAAGGTTTCACCACCGTAAGTCCCAGCAGTAAAAATAAAAGAAAGCCCAAGAAATTAAGTAGCAGACCGTTTCCGGCAGATTTATTCACTGTTTCCAGATCCTTTTGCCCCAAAGCCCGAGACAAGGTTGCGTTCACGCCAACCCCCAGCCCCACTGCCAAGGAAATCAGCAAATTCTGCATGGGAAAGGCAAGGGAAACTGCCGTGAGAGCATTTTCGCTAAGCTGAGCCACAAAAATTGAATCTACCACATTATAAAGGGCCTGTACCAGCATGGAAAGCATCATGGGAAGGGACATGCTCAGCAGCAGCCGGTTCACCGGCATAATCCCCATTTTATTTTCTTTTTTTATTTGTTCTGTCATCTTTTTTGTCCGTCCTTTTGCATCAAAAATATCCAATAAGCTATTATACTCCAAAAGAGGCTCTCCGTCAATTCGCAAATCTACTGATTTTTCTTGACAAAATAAGGTTTGGGGAGTAAACTATAACAAGAAGCAATTGAGAAAGGAATGATTTCTAGTGATTCGTCATATTGTTATGTGGAAGCTAAAGGAAGGAATTGATCGGGAGCAAACCGCCAGGGAGATCAAAAAACAGCTGGAAAAGCTGCCGGGAAAAATCCCCGGGCTGCTATCCTTAGAGGTGGGGATTGGGAAAAATCCCGAGGATGTGGTTCTGATCTCCGCTCATTCTGATTGGGAGGCACTGAAGGCTTATGCTTCTCACCCTCTCCATGTTGCCGCAGCGGACACCTATGTCCGCCCCTTTACAGCCTCCCGCCAGGCAGTGGATTACGAAACAGAGGCATAACCGGGGTTTGTTCCGGAACAAATCAGACCGCAATGTCAGGATTGCATCCGTATGCAGTCCTGTTTTTTTATTGCCCCGTGCAATAAAAAAGAAGGGTTTCCGGTAAGGGGGCTAGAATTACTAATACGGATAAAAACGGATGAAACGGTGATAACGTGAAAAAATGGATGATCAATACCGGAAAAACATTGGGACTTCTGCTGGGCGCCATCCTCGCCGGCCTGGTGCTGTATCAAAACAGCCACGGCCAGATTGAGCTCTCCATGGTGTTTTTTTTGACGGTGATTTTAATTGCTCAGGTAACTCCCGGCTACGGCTACGGCATTGCAGCCTCTCTGATCAGCGTATTTTGCGTGAATTATTTTTTCACTCCTCCGCTTTACCGGCTGAATTTTTCGGTGCAGGGCTATCCCATGATGTTTGCCGCCATGCTGATCGGTTCCATTATTATCAGCACGCTCACCACAAAAATTAAGCTTCAGGCAGAGGCGGCGGAAATTCGGGAGCGCAACACCAAAAGCCTGTATCAGGAAAATCTGCGGCTGGAGCGGGAACGGGATAAAATCAAGATGGAGGCCGAGCAGGAGGCGGCGCGGGGCATTTTGCTGCGGGCAGTCTCTCACGATTTGAGAACCCCGCTGACCGCCATATGGGGTGCCAGCTCCGCTCTTTTAGAAAACTGGGAGGGCTTAGAAACCGCCCAGCAAAAAAAGCTGATCAAGGACATTCAGACTGATTCTCAGTGGCTGATTCGCATGGTGGAAAATCTGCTCTCCGTCACCCGGATTCAGGACGGGGTAACCAAGCTGAAGAAAAAGCCGGAGGTAGTGGAGGAGCTGGCGGCGGACGCAGTGCAGAAAATGAAGCAGCGGTTTGGGTCGGTTTCTATCACCCTGTCCCTGCCGGAGCAGTTTTTTATGGTGCATATGGACTCCATGCTGATCGAGCAGGTGCTAATTAATTTAATGGAAAATGTGATCCGCCATTCCGGAAAGCCGGATCGAATCGGGCTGACCATCCGGGAAGAAAAGCCCTGGGCGGTTTTTGAGGTGGAGGACTGGGGCAAGGGCATTCCCCAAGACGGGCAGCTGCCGGAAATTTCCGGCCTGCCGGGAGATACGGTGCGGGACCCCGGCATCGGTCTAAGGGTTTGCATGACCATCGTTCAGGCTCACGGCGGGCAGATGACCGCCTTTAACAAGCCGGAGGGCGGTGCCGTTTTCCGGTTTACCCTGCCCGTAGAACAGGAACAAAATGAGTCTTATGACAAGTAATGCACCAAAGATCTCTTGCCCGGCTCACAGGTAAGAGGGCGCATTTTCAAGTTTCTTTGTGAGCGGAAAGGCGAAGCCATGAATATGAAGCAAACCATATTGGTCATTGAAGATGAGGAAAGCATCAGTAATTTTATCCATACCATTTTAACAGCCAACGGTTACCGGGCGGTAATCGCTAAAAACGGAAAGGAGGCCCTTTCTCTGCTGGCCTCTCACTGTCCGGATGTTGTGCTACTGGATTTGGGGCTGCCGGATATGGACGGGGCGGAAATCATCCGCTCGGTTCGATCCTGGTCTGCGGTGCCTGTGATTGTGGTTTCCGCCCGGGGGCAGGAGGAGGATAAGGTGAGTGCCCTTGATTTAGGGGCGGATGATTATATCACAAAGCCCTTCGGCACCTCTGAGCTGTTGGCCAGAATCCGTGCCTCTGTCCGTCATGCGGCCCAGCGAACAGAGCGGGTCAATCCGGTACACAACTGTTTTCAAAGCGGCGATTTTGTGATTGATTTTGATAAAAGGCAGGTCACGGTAGGGGGCAGAGAGGTTCACCTGACTCAAATTGAATACAAGCTGGTCAGTCTGCTCAGCAAATATCCCGGCCGGGTGCTGACCTATGATTTTTTAATTAAAAATATATGGGGGCCTCACGCCCCCAATGACAATCAGATTCTGCGGGTCAACATGGCCAATATCCGCCGTAAAATCGAGCAAGATCCCGGTCAGCCCAAGTATATTTTAACGGAATTGGGCGTTGGGTATCGGATGGTGGAGGAGCCCTAACAGGCTTTGATGATGACCAGAGCCGCTACGCCTATCACAAGGCCGATTGTGCCGGAAATGCCCAGCTTTTCCCGGTAGAGAAAAGCTCCTACCAGGGCAGAAATCACGGTTGCGCCGCCGTTAATCAGTGTAAACAAAACCGCCCCCGGCACAACAGCCGCCGCCTGGGTGGCCAGCTGATTGATGACAAACAGGGCAACCGCAAGGCATATTCCCAGACCATAAAGCCTTTTGGGGAGCTGCCGCTGTTCCCCGGTGCCCGTGCAGTGAGCCATGCCTATCAGAAGAACGGCAGGAACCGCAAAGGTGAAAAAGGAAAAGCCCGCCACATTTTCTCCCCCGGAATGGAGAGAATACACGGTTTGCAGCAGCATGGTAGCTCCGTTTGCCAAAAAGGAGCCAAGCAGCAGCCATATGGTTTTGAGAGAAAACCGGGCATACACCGTCCGGGAGGAAATCACCAGCAAATAGGTGGCTCCCAGCAAAACGATCACTGCCAGCCACTGCCATAGAGACATGGGCTGATCAAACCAGAAAATACCTGTCACACAGGGAATCAGCAGCCCGGCAGCGGAAAACATGGAGGATAGAGCCATGGTGCCGCTTTGTAAAGCCAACTGGGAGCAAACAGAGGCAATTACAATGCAGATGCCCGAGCCTATCCCCAAAATCACTGCGCTGGCCGTAACGTGAGCGCCGTCCACCAAAAAAACAGGCAGGGCGCACAGGGCAGAGCACAAATGGGAAAAGCCGAAATAGGAAAACCGCCCTGTCCAGGACAGGGGCAGATCATTGCTGGCTTGCTTTGAGCAAACGCTTTGCACCACCCTCATGATTAAAATAATTCCGATCATAATCGTTCCGCTCAATTCGGTCACTTCCTTTTCTTTCATGACACTATTATAACAAATGAAAACAAAAGCATCAATCCAATCCAAAACGAAAATTTTTCGGTTTTTATTTTTTGATTTTTTCTGCCGGAGGTGGTATCATAAACATAGGGGGAATGCATATGACGCTGCAAAAATTAGCAAAGCTGGCTCATGTATCTGTTTCTACGGTGTCCAAGGCCTTTTCCGGAAGCAAGGACATCAGCGAGCAAACCAGACAGATGGTGTTTGATATTGCCCGTCAGTACGGCTGCTATGAACAGTTTGACAAAGGGGTTTATCACAAAAAAATCATTGCGGTAATTTGTCCGGAGGTGGAAAGCCTGTATTACGGCAAATTTCTCACCGAGCTGGAGGAGCGGATCCGGGCTATGGGCGGAACAATGGCTCTGTCTGTCAGCCGGTTTGAACCGGAGGCGCAAAGAGAGTTGTTTTTATATCATTCCTGCTATCAAAAAACCGATGGAATTCTTTTAATCGGAAATCCGGAGGGCATTCCAAACCCCGCTTTGTTTCCCGCAGTTGCCATTGCAAACCGGGATACTTCTACCCAGGAGTGGCTTTGCATTCATTCTGATTTTTTCCCGCCCATTGCAGAGGCTGTAGCAGATTTGGTTTCTCTGGGGCATCGGAGCATTGTTTTTTTGGGAGAGCCCAAAACAAAGGAAAAGGAGCTGCTTTATTGCCGGGCAATGGAGGAAAAGGGTCTGGAGCCGAAAACGGTGATTACGGACGCACGGTTTGAATCCTGTGGATTTTTGGGCATGTCCCGCCTGCTGGAGGATTTGCCCACGGCTGTCATTGCCGGCTATGACTCTGTGGCCATTGGGGCGGCTCATTGTCTGCGTTCCCACGGGCTTTCTGTTCCGGATGACGTTTCCCTGGTGGGGATGGACGATCTTCCCGTCACCTCTTATCTGGACATTCCGCTGACCACCATCAGCTCCGGGATCCATCAGATTTGCGACCTGGCTCTTTCGCTTTTGCTGAAAAAAATGGAGCAAAAATATTTTGTTCCCAAGGAGCCCATTTCCGTTCCCGGAAGGCTGATTCGGCGCAGCTCTGTTTGCCCGCCCCGCAAATAAAAAAATTTCCTGTTTAAAAATTTGAAAATCTTCAAATCATAATAGAAAGCTTAAAAAATTTCATAGCATGTGAAAATTGCGCTTTTTCCCCAAGGAATCATCAGCATAGAACATGCCCTTTTCGGACAACTTAACCATGTACCCTCTATAATAAGTAGAAAGGGAGCGTGGTTAATTTTGTACCGCAAAACCAAAATTTGTTTTTTGGGACTGATCATTGCGGGGCTGCTGCTTGCCCTCTCCCTGCCCTCCGCTCCTGCAGAGGTAGCGGCTACCGGGCCACGTATGCTGGTTCCCTGCGGGAATGCCATCGGCGTTAAAATTGAAACGGACGGGGTTTTGGTGATTGGTGTTTCGGAATTTGAAACCAAGCCGGACAGCATGGTAAATCCATCCGCAGACGCAAAAATTAAGCAGGGGGATGTAATCAATGCCGTTGACGGCCGGATCATCCGGAATATGGACGATTTGCGGGAGGCTGTGCAGCAATCCGGCGGACAGCCCATGCAGGTCAGCTTGAGCCGGGGAGAGAAGGAGCTGACCGTTACGGTAACGCCGGAAAAAAGCAATATTGACAACAGCTATTATATCGGCGCATGGGTTCGTGACAGCACCGCCGGCATCGGCACCATGACCTATTACGATCCCGCCACCGGCAATTTCGGCGCCCTGGGACACGCCATCTGCGATATGGACACCAACGATATTTTGCAGGTATATCAGGGAGAAGTGCTGACTGCGTCCATCACTGCCGTAAAGCAGGGAGAGGCCGGTTCTCCCGGAGAGCTTCGCGGCATTTTCGGAGAAGCGGCAGGATGGATTACAGTCAATCACAAAAACGGCATTTTCGGCACCCTCACAAATGAAGCCCTTCTCCCGCAGCGCCAGGCTGTTCCCGTAGCAGGACGAAACGAGGTGAAGGAAGGAAAAGCGGAAATTCTATGTTGCGTTAACGGAACGGAGATTTCCTCCTATGAAATAGAAATTCAAAAGGTTTCTCCGTTTCCCAAGCAGCTCACTCGGGATATGATCATCAAAATTACCGATCCTGACCTCATTCAGGTGACAGGAGGCATCATTCAGGGAATGTCTGGTAGTCCAATCGTTCAGAATGGGAAATTAGTTGGGGCTGTTACTCACGTTTTTGTAAATGATCCAACTCGTGGGTATGGGATATTTATTGAAAATATGCTTGCCGAAGCTGAGAAAATCAAATAGGAAAATGCTCGTCTATAAGATAGGCGGGCATTTTTAATAAATAAACATCCGAAATTCTTGACATTCACTTCATTCTATAATATAATTATTACAGCAATATAAATATATAACGAGGTGATTGAATGTCTAGAGCTCCTGCGGTAGATTATGCTTTGGAAATAATTGAATTTTTTGCAAGTAAAAATTCCGAAATAGGAATTGCTGATATAAGTAATGCTCTGAATATAAACAAAAATGCTGTTTCAAGAGTGTTGGAGGCTTTGCTCGAAAAAAATTGGATTTATATGAGTGATAGTACTCAAAAAAAATACAGGCTGACTCTGCGTCCTTTTTCACTTATATCAGGTTATATTAATAATAACAGCATTGCAAAAATTGCAACTCCTTACATAGAACAATTAAATAAAGAACTTGGCGACTCTGTCTATCTTGGTGTTAAAAACGGAAAGAATGTACTTTATCTTATACATTGTGATTCAACAAAAGAAGTCAGAATCAACGGATGCGCAGGCGGAGAATACCCACTTAACTGTTCTGCTCCCGGTAAAATCCTTCTAAGCTATTCAGATACAGAAGAGATAAAGAATTATTTTAATATTCAGGTTGACAAAAGAACAACAAATACCATTACTGATTTTGATAGTTTTATGATTGAAGCTGATAAGATAAAAAAAGCAGGTTTTGCTATTGATAATGAAGAATTTGCCAAAGGCATAATTTGTATCGCAGTACCTATTTTTGATTACGCAGGAAATGTAGTGGCAACTATTGGTATTTCAAGCTTGACACTTTATGATGATACAGACTCTTTAATCTGTGGAAAATTTAAACTTTTAAAAAATATTGCTGATGAAGTTTCGCAAAACTTAGGAAATTCAGAAAAGGCAGGTGCTATTTGTGAGTAAATTGGATTTTTTAAAAAATCAACATTTGTGTATGTTTGAGCAAAAAAGAATGTTACACAAGGAGTTGGTCTGCAATCTTTATAAGGAATACATCTCTGACAAAGAAATTGATAAGGAAAACAAGTGGAGTTTATATAGTAACTTTTATCTTTATTTTGCAACATCTTTTCCAGCTGAAATATACGAAAAAGAATGTATCGTGGGAACAAACTGGCATTGGCTGTGGCAGTCAAATATACCAGAAACTGTTACCCCTCAAAATGCAGGACATTTTATAGCTGATTTTCAGGATTTTCTGAAAAAGGGAATCATTGGAAAAATAAATGAGGTTTGTGTAAGCACAGACGAACATTGCACAAAAATAACATTGAAAGCTTTTGCGGAATACATAAAATCATATGCAAAAACTGCGAGACACTCCGCCGAATCATCACAGTGCGATGACAAAGAAAGACTTTTAACCATTGCAAGCGATTGCGAATATATAGCAGAAAATCCACCTGTAAGCTTTCGTCAGGCTTTGCAATTCGTTTGGTTTATTCAGTGTTTTCTGGAAACAGAAGCAGGTTGTGCTGCGATATCATTTGGCAGAATGGATTCTTACCTGTATCCGTATTATAAAAGAGACGTAGAGAATTCTGTACTCACTCCTGAAGAAGCAAAAGAACTTATAATGGCATTTTATATAAAAGTTTCTGAAGGTGACGAGTCTACTATGCTGACCGTGGGCGGTAATATTGAAAACGAGTTGACAGAATTATTTATAGAAGCACAGACTCAAATTAATATGCGCCAGCCTTCCATTGCTTTAAGGGTGTCAAAAACAACAAGTAACGATGTATTTGATAAAGCAGCCGAGCTTGTTTTAAAAGGTGGAGGTATGCCTGCGTATTTTAACGATGCTGTTATCATTGAAGGCTTGAAAATGTTGGGATTTGATGATGAAACAGCAACAAATTACGGAATTGTTGGTTGTTACGAAGCAACTCCGCAAGGTGTATTTTCCAACACAGTTGCAACTGCATTTAATTTGTATGACTCCTTCAATGTGTTTTTGAAACAAAAAGTTGATTATTCTTCGTTTAAAGACTTTCTTGATGCGTTCAAAAATTATTTTGCACATTATTATGCAAATACTTTGCTGTCCGAATTTAAGAGTACGGCAAATTATGATATAAACAGGGTATCACCGTTTGCAAGCTGTGTGTTGAATCGAGAAAAATATTTATTTGGTATAAATATTTTAGGAATCGGCATCTTGATTGATAGCATTTACACCATAAAAAAGCTTGTGTTT
>JAXEOR010000171.1:0-4439 GCA_034117945.1 Clostridia bacterium
GGCATGCTTGACTGCTTCGTAAGCGGCAGTAATGTCCTTTTGGGTTGCCCTGGCAAGAGAGGCAACGGTACTTGTTTTGATTTCTGCCGCAATCTTTTCTACAGATTTAAAGTCCCCCGGGGAGGAAATGGCAAAGCCTGCCTCAATCACGTCAACTCCTAATGCTTCCAGCTGCTTTGCCACCTCAATTTTTTCTGATAGGTTCATGCTGCAGCCGGGGGCCTGCTCCCCGTCCCGCAGGGTCGTATCAAAAATTTTAATTTGTCTCATCTGTATGTTCCTCCTGTATATCAGCCTTCAGCAATGTTTGAGGGCCCCGTTCCAGGGCGGTAATACCGGTACGGCACATTTCCAGTATTCCGTAATCCCGGGCATATTCAATAAACGCATCCAGCTTGGAGTCTTCTCCGGTTACCTCGATGCTGACAGATTCTGATGTAAAGTCTACCACTTTGCAACGGAACACCTGCACCGCCTCCATTAGTTCTGCCCGTTTGCCCTGCTTTGCAGCAATTTTAATCAACAGCAGCTCCCGGGAAACAATGTCGGCAGGGGAGAGAATTTCCACCTTGTGCACTTCCTGCAGCTTTTCCAGCTGTTTTACGATTTGTTCCTGAATATAGGCGTCGCCAGTGGCGACAATGGTCATTCTGGAATATTCAGGCCGCTCTGTTTCACCCACCGTAAGGCTGTCGATATTGTAGCCTCTTCTGGAAAACAGACCGGAAATCCGCGCCAGAACACCAAATTGATTGGATACCATAACGCCTAATACAAACTGCCCTTTTTTCATATTTGAAACCACCTTTTTGTAAAATCATAAATCTGTAATCATATCCTGCACCGACCCGCCGGGAGGAATCATGGGAAACACATTTTCCTGCCTACTGATCTGACAGTCAATCACGGTCGGCAGCGAACTTTTGATTCCTTGCTCAAGAGCGGCTTGGAATTCCTCCGGCGTACGGGCACAAAAGCCGTTGGCGCCGTACCCTTTGGCCACTGCTGAAAAATCAGTGCTTCTGTGCAGCAGCGTTGCAGAATAGCGCTGCCGGTAAAACAGCTCCTGCCATTGGCGCACCATGCCCAGGGCTTGATTGTTTAATACAATCACCAGCAAGGGCAGGTGATTACTGACCGCAGTGGCAAGCTCTGTTACATTCATGCCAAAGCTGCCGTCTCCGGTGAACAGCACCCCTCGTTTTCCGGTGGCGATCATGGCGCCCAATGCAGCGCCCATGCCAAATCCCATGGCGCCCAGACCGCCCGAAGTGAGAAGGGAGCGGGGATGAGACAGGGGATAGTATTGGGCAGTCCACATCTGATGCTGCCCCACATCTGTTGCAACCAAAAAATCCTTGGTGACCGCCGCTGTTTGCTCTATGATCCATTGAGGGCTCATAGCACTGGGAGCCGGCCGGGGATGCAGCTTTGTTTTTTGCCTCCAGGTAGGATGCCTGACGGGAGACAGCCTGCTTGCCAGCTCCTGCAGCACTGTGCCGCAGTCTCCGATCAGCGCCAAATCGGCGGGAATATTTTTGTTGATTTCAGCCGGATCAATGTCAATATGAAGAATTTTGGCCTTGGGGGCAAAGGCGGCTTTGTTTCCTGTTGCCCGTTCACTAAAACGCATTCCGGCGGCAAGCACCACGTCCGCCTCTGCCAAGGCAAGACCGCCGTCCTGATTGCCATGC
Organism: Clostridia bacterium; assembly: GCA_034117945.1. Taxonomy (GTDB): domain Bacteria; phylum Bacillota; class Clostridia; order HGM11514; family HGM11514; genus SIG438. The sequence continues at coordinate 1,695 of JAXEOR010000171.1, forward strand.
ATGCCCATCAGTCCCATATGGGTTCCGGCGGGTAAGGCGGACAGACCCATCATAGTGCACCCGATGGGAGCGTCGATCAGCTGTGCCAGTGCCAAAAGCACTTGTCCGGCATTAGAGATGGAAACTCCGCCGCCGCAATATACAAAGGGACGCTTTGCTTTTTGCAGCATTTCCGCCGCCTGATTCAATTGCTGCTCGGAAGGCTGTGGCGGGGGAAGAAGAGGCAGGGGAGGCTGGAGAGAATATTCTGTTTTAGCTTGTTGAATGTTTTTGGGAATATCTACCAAAACTGGCCCCGGCCGGCCGGATGCGGCAATTTGAAAGGCTTGGCGAAGGGTAGGAGCCAGGTCTGCAATCTCTTTTACGATGTAATTATGCTTGGTGATGGGCATTGTGATACCGGCAATATCAATTTCCTGAAAGCTGTCTCGCCCCAGCAGGGATAAGGCCACATTCCCCGTAATGATGACCATTGGGGTGGAATCCAGATGGGCGGCGGCAATGCCGGTGACCAAATTGGTAGCACCGGGGCCGGAGGTGGCGATGACCACACCTGTTTTTCCGGTTGCTCTGGCATATCCGTCCGCTGCATGAGCCGCACCCTGCTCGTGAGCTGTCAGAACGTGGCGGATTTCCGGGTGACGGGAAAGAGCGTCATAAAGATCCAGCACCTGTCCGCCCGGATATCCGAATACGGTTGAAATTTGCTGCTCCAATAATACGGATATCACAATTTCTGCTCCTGTTTGTTTCACAATCCGTCCCCTTCCTTTTCCTTTATTTAATACATTATTATAGCACAAATCCTTTCCATTGTCTATAAATTTGAATGAAAAAAGAAGGAATTGCGCATAGTAACAATAAAAAAGGATTCTTTTAGCATGAAGAAATTGGGAAATTGGGCAGAACAGGCATTGACAATTGGACTGATTTTATTGCTGTCTGCAGTGGCAGTAACCCAGCTTTTTTTGCTGCGGCCGGACACACGGGCTATTTTTACTGATGACGCGCCCCAAAAAGAAGGAGGAGGGCTTTGCGCAGCCAATAGGCAGGCGGTGATCACATTGGAAACAGAGCAGCCTGAGCCGGGCGTGTTTGTGATGGTGAACGGAGTAAAAAAGCAAAGCTTTATTCAAAAAAAGGTGACAATTCAGGTTCCGGAGCACAGCCTGATTCAGATCTCAGCAGAAGGGGTAAATCACGGAATATCCGTTGCGGTGACAGGACTTTCCGACTGTGTTGTTCGCCGCAATTTGAACCTAAAAGTGGAGGGGGAAAAAAATATTTTTTTTATTGGCCGCATTTTATTTCAATAAACTACTTGCGTTTTTGAAAAAAATGTTGTATAATATAACGGCACGATAAATTTTCGGAATCTTGTTTTTACAAAATTCCTGTTATTCTGCCACTAGGGGAAAGGAATTGTTCTTATGGCGAAAATTGCGATTGACGGCCCTGCAGGCGCCGGGAAAAGCACCATTGCAAGGGCAGTGGCCAAGCAATTGGGCTGGATCTATGTGGATACCGGGGCAATGTACCGGGCAGCGGGATTGGCGGCTCTTCGTAAAAACATTTCCATTTCCCGGGATCATGAGGCGGTGGAGAATATGCTTCCCACTCTTGATATTCAGCTGGGCTATGAAAACGGCGTTCAGCGCATCTTTCTTCAGGGAGAGGACGTGAGCGAAGCCATCCGATCCCCCGAGGCCTCTCTTGCCGCTTCGGATATTTCTGCCATTGGTGCAGTGCGAAAGGCACTGCTGTCAAAGCAGCAGGAGATTGCAGAGCGTACGAATGTGGTGATGGACGGCCGGGATATCGGAACGGTTGTGTTGCCGGATGCCCAGGTGAAGCTGTTTATCACGGCTTCTCCTCATGCGAGAGCACAGCGCAGATGGAAGGAGCTTTCCGAAAAGGGCAAGCAGGTGCCCTTTGAACAGGTGCTGAAAGAAATGGAATATCGTGACGAGCAGGACTCCAGCAGGGCTGTTGCTCCTTTGAAAATGGCGGATGACGCAGTGCTGGTGGATACATCAAAGCTGACTCTGGAGGAATCAATAGAACGAGTGATGGAAATAATCCGGGAGAGGCTGTAAAAGAGGGTGTCGGTTTGTTTTACCGTTTTGCAAAGGTGCTTGTACGGTTTTATTTGAGGGTATTGTTTCGTATTGAGGTGTCAGGAACCGTTCCTCAGACGGGTGGCTGCTTAATTTGTGCGAATCATACCAGCTATTATGATCCGGTGGTGGTAGCGGCCTTTTGCGGTCGGCAGCTGACTTTTATGGCTAAGGAGGAATTGTTTTCCCATCCCTTGTTCGGAAGGCTGATCAAAAGCCTAGGTGCTTTTCCGGTGAATCGGGACGCCAATGGATTCGGCGCTGTGAAAACGGCACTGGCGATTTTAAAGCAGCAAAAGGCAACTGTGATTTTTCCGGAGGGAAAGCGTAACCGCACCGGAGATAAAATTGCTCCTAAAGCGGGGGCTGTGATGATCGCTCACCGAGCGGGAGTTCCGATTGTTCCGGTGGGAATTTGCGGAAGCTTTAAGCCTTTTTCCAAATTAAAAATTACATATGGAGCGCCAATTACATATGAAGGCTATGGAGAAAAAAAGCTGGACGGAGAAACGATGGATTTGTTGGCAGATCAGCTGATGGATCGGATTTTGATGTTGGCGGAGGAAAAGGCATGAAGCTAACGGTAGCAAAAACCGGTGGATTTTGCGTTGGTGTTGACCGAGCGGTT
>JAXEOR010000172.1:0-10246 GCA_034117945.1 Clostridia bacterium
TCAGATCTGCGGCGGTGCGTTTATGGCTTTTATGCACGGTGCTCAGGACGGGCAGAAGTTTATGGGCGTATTTCTTTTGGGCATTGCCTTAGCAGGCGGACAGGCCGGCGTTTCTGAGTTTCAGATTCCGGTTTGGCTGATGATATTGTGCTCTGTCACCATGGCACTGGGGACCTCTATCGGTGGCTACAGAATCATCAAATCGGTGGGGATGGACATGGTCAAGCTAAAAACCTACCAGGGCTTTGCGGCAGATATGGGGGCTGCATTCTGCCTTTTGCTTGCCTCCTTGACCGGCATTCCGGTCAGCACCACCCACACAAAAACCACCGCCATTATGGGAGTTGGGTTTTCCAAACGAGCCTCTGCGGTGAATTGGGGGATCGTGAAGGAAATGGTGCTTACCTGGATTTTAACCTTTCCGGGCTGCGGTTTGCTGGGATATTTGATGGTGAAATTATTTTCTGTTTTGTTTTAACGAAAAAAAAGAAGCCGGAAGTGGTTTCGGCTTCTCTTAAGAGCGAAATTGGTACGGGGAGCAATGCCTTCCCGTATTTATTTTTCTTTTAATCTGGCGTCATATTCCTCCGCCTCCTCTTCCGAGGGCAGACCGGTGTCGATCTGAGAAGGAATAGCGGTGAAATCCTGCTCAAAAAATTCTATGCTTAGCTGGCTGAGCAGATCGTCGTTTGCCATGCTTTGCAGCGTTAGATTCAATAAATCGGAAAATTCCAGATCCTCTTTTCGATACATTAAGCAGTATTCCGTTCCGTCAATCTCCAGCACGGTTTTGGAGCAGCCCAACGTTTCGTCCTTTACACCGAAGGTAAGATCGGAGGTGCCATTTTTGATCTTTTCCTTGGCCTGCTCCGGAGCATCCAGCTGAATGCTTAAGGGAATCCCCAACCGTTCAGAAATCTGACTGATCAGGGCAGTGGCAAAATCCGGAGGAGTTGTGGAACTTTCTGGAACACAGACAAGCCCGTCTCCCGTTAAAGAAACATCCAACTGCCCCTTTTGAATGATGGTTTCCCAGGAATCATCCTTTGCTCTCGGAGTGGGCTTAGGGTCTGTCGTTTGCTGCTTTTTGCAAGCTGACGCTCCAAAAAGGAGGGTGCCTGCCATAAGAATACAGATTGATTTTGAAATAAAATTCATGATGTTCTCTTCCTTTAAAGTTGTAGTTGTTTTAAATAAGCCAAAAATTCATCCTTTAAATCATCACGCTTTAACGCAAATTCTATCGTGGCCTCCAAAAAGCCTTCCTTGTTGCCCACATCATATCTTCTCCCGATAAAATCATAAGCATAAATACATTCCTTTTTCCCCAGTCGCAGCAAGGCGTCCGTCAGCTGAATTTCTCCTCCGGCACCGGGGGCGGTTTTTTCCAACGCAGCAAAAATTCCAGGAGTAATGATATAGCGGCCTAAAATGGCTACGTTGGAGGGAGCCTCCTCCACCTTTGGTTTTTCCACAAGGGTGTCAACCTTGTAAATTCGGTCGGCAACCTGGGTTCCGGCAATAATACCGTATTTATTAGTGTCCTTTTTGGGGACGGTCTGCACACCCAATACGGTTGTCTGATACTGCTCGTAAACCTCCATCATTTGTTTAAGACAGGGCTTTTGAGGCGCATCAACCACGTCATCTCCCAGCAGTACGGCAAAGGGCTCGTTGCCAACAAAGGTCTTGGCGCAATGAATGGCATGCCCCAGACCGAGAGGCTCCTTTTGTCGAATATAGTAAATGTTTGCCATGTGAGAAATCTCCTGCACGATAGACAGCAGCTCCTGCTTGCCGCCCTTGGTCAGCTCTGCCTCCAGCTCATAGGATTTGTCAAAGTGATCCTCAATGGCTCGCTTGCTCCGGCCGGTGACAATGATAATGTCTTCAATGCCGGACTGAACTGCTTCTTCAATAATGTATTGAATGGTGGGCTTGTCCACAATGGGCAGCATTTCCTTCGGCTGTGCCTTGGTGGCGGGTAAAAAACGGGTGCCCAGTCCCGCTGCAGGGATGACAGCTTTTCTTACTTTCATTTCGATTTCCTCCTTTTTTCTGTTCTCACCGGCTGCCAACCGGGCAGCTGGGAACGCTGCACTGCACCGAACAGCCGATCCCGCAGCCCCGGATTTTCATGCTCCAGCTGCCGCAGGGTTTCCTTGATGTACTGCCGCTTGGTGTATCCGTCTGCCGGGCAGGGGTTATGCACCACCGGGAGCTGATATTTTTCCTTTAGATGAATAATTTCCGATTCCTTCAGATACAGCATGGGTCGGATCAGGGTGATGCCCTTTCTGTCCAAATAAGTGACAGGGGAGAAGCAGTTGATTCTGCCCTCAAAAAACAAGCTGAGAAAGAAGGTTTCCACCGTATCGTCAAAATGATGCCCCAACGCAACCTTTTTGCAGTTTTTTTGAAGAGCCCCGTCGTGAAGGGCTCCTCGGCGCATTTTTGCGCACAGAGAGCAGGGATTGGATTCCTTGCGGATATCAAAAATAACAGGGGCAATATCAGTAGAAATAACGGTGTAGGGCACCTCCAGCTGACGGCACAGCGCATCAATCCCGGAAAAGTCACAACCAGGAAAGCCCATATCCAGAGTGATGGCTTCTACCTCAAAGGAATTGGGGTAGAACCGCCTGAGAGCGGCCAGGGCGCACAGCAGCGTCAAAGAATCCTTTCCGCCGGAAACTCCCACTGCAATCCGATCTCCCGGCTGAATCATGTCATAGTCCTCCACACATCGGCGGACGCAGCTTAACAAATGTTTCAAATTAACTTCCATCCTTTGTTATGTTCTGCTTCTATTATAACGGAATTTTCTCTAAAAAGCAACTGTTATTTTTCCCAAGGTCGGTTCAGAGAAAATATTTCTTGTAATTTTTTAAATTCTCTTGACAAATCAGATGGTATATGATATAACAATCACGTCGTGATTTGTTCATTTTTTGATCTCAAAGGAGGAGATGGAATGTATCAAAAGGCTTTGAACTGTTTGGTTCAAAAAACGGAGCGGAATATGGAGAAAATTGGCTCTCGCCTTCGTGAATTTATCGGTCGGCCTGACGGGCAGTATTTTCAGGGAGAACGGGGGAATTACCTTCCCTTATCCCATATTTTTAACTGGACTCAGTCCTTTTTTACCGGAGAGGCCTGTCTGGCATATCACGCTACAAAAAAGAATCAGTTTTTGCAATGGAACTATCAGTTTTATGAGGATTATTACAAAAAGGTGTTTGAAACTCCTTTGGAAACCATGCATGATACAGGCTTTTTGTATTCTCCCTATGCGGTTGCGATGTATCAGATCACCGGAGATCCAAAAATGAAGGAGCTTGGGGTGAAGGCGGCAGACGAGCTGGCAAAGCGCTTTGTGCCCAAGGGCGGATATCTTCGGGCATGGGGCAGGATGGATGATGTGACGCCTCCTTATGTTGATCAGCAGCTGGCCAAAAATCACTTTTTTACCGAAAGCCGTGGCCTGGCGATTGTGGACTGTATGATGAACATTCCCTTGCTGTTTTGGGCGGGGAAGGTAACGGGTCATCCCTATTACAGCAGAATTGCACAAATTCATGCAGATACCACCCTGCGCTATTTTGTTCGGGAGGACGACACGGTTTGTCATGCTTGGCGGTTTGACGAGGAGACAGGGGAATCCCTGGGAGAAGCCAATTACTGCGGTTATGGCATTGGGTCTCACTGGGCCAGAGGAACAGCCTGGGCGATTTATGGCTTTGCCATTGCTTATGATTATACCAAAAAGCCGGAGTATCTGGATGCCTCTGTGCGGCTTGCCCGTAAGTTTATCGAGCTGTCCGGAGGGCAGCCGCCCATCTGGGATTTCAGACTGCCTAAGGAAACCCCTGCTATTTATTGCGGAGAAAAGCAGGATTGGATGACCTGGGATGTAACGGATTCGGCGAATTGTTCAAAGGTGTTGGATACCTCTGCGGCGGCAATTACCGTGTGTGGTATTTTTGAAATTTTAAGGCACCGCCGGGATTCTCAATTAGAAAATGCAGCTGAAACGCTGTTAAAAACGCTGTGCAGCAGCTATTTGGATCCTGATCCGGAGGTGCCGGGAATGCTGAGAGAGCAAAACGGCAACGGATGCTACACCTCCTTCGGAGATTATTATTTGATGGAGGCACTGACGATGAAGGTGTGCGGCGCACCGAGAATATGGTAGGAGGAAAAGAAAATGTTAAAGGAGTATATTTTCAAGCAGTTTCCCATAAGAACGGGAGAGGAATTTCATTATCTGCCCAAATTCAGAGAGAGTGAATGGGAGAAATGTGCAGAAAAGGAGCGTCTTCTTTCCATGGGAAAGGAGATTGCGGAGCAGGCCATTCCGGTATTGACGGCCACCATGTTTCTGGATTTCTTTCAAACGGGCAGCAGAGGAAATTATGAGACCAATATGGCTGTCAGACGAATCAATCTGATCAAGCTGATGCTTGCCCAATGCGCTAATCCGGAAGAAAATTTCATACCCAAAATAGCAGATTATATTTGGGCCATCTGCGAGGAATCCGGCTGGACGCCTCCTGCTCATAACAATCACTATTATACCCACTATCCCGATCAGGTCAACCTGCCTCGGTTTGACGCAGACCGGATTTATGTGGACCTGGTTTCCGGCTATACCGGCGCAACCTTAGCCGTGGCCTATTATTTGTTTGAAAAGGAGCTGGACGAATTATCTCCTCAGATCAATCAGCGTCTGATTCAGCGGGTACGGGACAGAGTGGTTTTGCCGGTGCTCAATTATGATGATTTTGGCTGGATGGGTCTTGCAGCAGAGGGAAGAATGAACAACTGGAATCCTTGGATTGTGACCAATTCCTTGCTGTCGGCTATGTGCCTTCCTTTGGAACCTCAGCAAAAGCGGCTGTTTTTAAACAAAAGCTTTTTGTTGTTGGAGCAGTTTCTGAATTATTACGAGCCTGACGGCGGCTGTGATGAGGGACCGGGTTATTTTTATGCCGCAGGCGGTGCGCTGCTGGAATGCCTGGCTTTGATTGACTATGTGACCTACGGCCATGTGAACCTGCTTGATCAGCCCTTGATTCAAAATATCGGGCTGTACATAGAGCGGGCGACCATTTTTGATAATTATGTAGCAAACTTCGGAGACAATGCTCCCCGTCAAACAGACGGGGGAAAGATGGTGTATCGCCTGGGGAAAATTTTAAAGTCTGATCGGCTGATACAGTGCGGTTTGCACCGCTGGTCGCTGGAGAAGAAGGAAAACCAATTATCGCCTCAATTTCCCGAACGAATGCTGCGTTTCTTTTTGATGAGAGACGAAATGGAGCAGCAGCTATCGGATCATTATCGGCCGGTGCCTGCCTGCTTTATGGAAAGTATTATGGTGCTGATTGCTCGGCAGAACCCAGATGGAACAGGATTTTCCATTGCGGCAAAGGGCGGGCAGAACGATGAAAGCCATAACCACAACGACGTGGGTCAGGTGATGGTGTATCTGGATAAAAAGCCGGTGATTGTGGATCCCGGAAATTGCATCTATGAGGCAAAAACCTTTAGCCCCCAGCGGTATGAAATTCCGGTGATGCAGTCGGGGTGCCACAACCTTCCTACCGTGAACGGCTGTATGCAGCAGGACGGAAAAGAGTTCAGAGCAGTTCTGAAGAAGTATGAGGATTCGCTGGAAAAAACCGTGTTGAGCGTGGAAATCGGCGGTGCCTATCCCGCCCAAGCCAGCATTGAAACTCTGTGCCGTACCACTGTGTTAGACAGAGTGCAGGAAAGGGTGACGATTCAGGATTCTTTTTCTGTTTCAAAGGGAGAGATTGTGTGGAATCTGATGATGGTGGGACAGCCGCAGATTGAAGGCAACTGCATCAAAACTTCCTGTGGATGTGTGATCACGGCGGAGGGGGTTCCGGTTGAAATTTCTGCCCGTTATGCGGAGGAATTTGACAAGCAGACGCAGAATAACTGGAATGGGCAGCTGTATCATGTTACCCTTAAGGCTGCACCGGTTGACAAGGGCACTTTGACTTTTTTATTTGAGAGAGGATGTTAAAGATGGTTATTATCACAATGGAAAACGGAAAGGAAATCAAACTGGAGCTGGACAGAGCTGCCGCTCCCATTACGGTGGATAATTTTGAAAAGCTGGTGAAGGAAGGCTTTTATGACGGCCTGATTTTTCACAGAGTGATTCCCGGTTTTATGATTCAGGGGGGCTGTCCTGACGGGACGGGCATGGGCGGCCCCGGATATCAGATCAAGGGTGAGTTTTTGCAAAATGGGGTGAATAACCCGCTGAAGCATACCAGAGGCGTGATCTCCATGGCTCGGGCGGCTCACCCGGATAGTGCAGGCTCCCAGTTTTTTATCATGCATCAGGACGCACCTCATCTGGATGGTCAATATGCGGCCTTTGGGAAGGTTGTGGAAGGGATAGAGGTTGTGGATGAAATTGCCTCTGTTCAGACGGATTTTCGTGACAGACCGGTGACAGAGCAAAAAATCAAGTCAATCGTGCTTGCGTAGCATTTTAAAAAAAAGACGATCACAAAAGCTCCCGGATCAAGGACGAAAAAATCTTTGATCCGGGAACTTTTGTGCTTTATTGTAATGAGGAAAAGCGCCTGTCAAGGCTGTACCACCTGGATGAAGGGGGCGGACATCAACCCGAAGGGAGCCAGCCGGTAGCTGTCAGTCCAGGCTGCATTGTCACTGCGCCAGTAAGTAGGGCCTACCCAGAGCTCTTTGTTGGCATTGTGAAATCCTCGGAAGCTGTTGGCTCGGTTGCCGAACAGGGTAATTTCAATCATGTGCGTTCCTGCTTTTACCAGGTGGGAGTCCACTCGATAAGGTGCAAACGCAATTCTGCCTGCTGGCTGGCCATCCACAGCCACCTTAACAAGAGAGCCGCGATAGTGGGGGGTGTAAATACGCAGCTGACCGTCACAGGTTGTTGTAACCGGGATCCGATAGGTCAGATTTCCTCCGTAAAAGGGCATTCCCTGATGGGTGACGCAGTCAAAGCCCAATTTATTTCGGGGCGCGGTAATTGTTTTTTGCGTTCCCTCCAGGCGTACATCGAATTCACCCAGGAGGTACATCCATTCAATGTCAATCCGTTCGCCGATCGGCAGGGTAACGGTTAACCGGTTGATGCCCTTTTGTAAAGGAGGAAGGGCAACCGTTTTGATGGATTGATCTGTGAACCATCCTGTTACAGTGTTTGCTACCTCCTGACCGTTCCACTGAATCTGTGCTGTTTCCGGATGCTCCAGAGCCAGAAGAGGACAGGAAAGCTCATATTCGCTTTGGATGGTTGTTTCCAGGGTGATCCGATGTTTCGGCGGCTGATCCGGAATAACCCAGGGCTGAGCCCCTCTGGTTGCCAGATTCATATTTAGCTGCTTGCGGCATAAACGATCCAGCCGCAGAATTTCCTCCCGGGGAGAAAGGGGACCGCCGTCAATGGCATATTCTGCCGTATCAATGACCAGTACGTTGGGTTCCTGACGGACTGCCTCCACCGTATCCCAAATCCGCAGCTGTTCTAGAATTTTCTTTGGCTTCTGCACCGGAATGCTCGGTTCGGAGACAGGAGGATCCAGCCGCAGCAGCAAGCTGTCCCAGCTGTACAGCCTGCAAAAAATAACGGTCGTTCCCTCTTTGATTTCATAGGGAATCTCTGTTACCGATCCGGACAGAGTGTCATACAGACGGGGGGTATATTCTCCTTTGATCACCAATTTTAAATCGGAATATTTGGGAGTATCCAAATTCTTTTCTTCTATTGCATGTGCCAAAAACAGCCAGCGGCAGGCGGTATCCTGACGGAGCTGATAAATGAGCTTTTCATAATGGGAGCCGCCGGTCAGGGTTTTGTCCTTTTTTGAAAAAACGTCTTCTTCTATTGGATTTGCCACTGTATCTGCTACAAAGGCGCTCACTTGTCCGTATGGCTCCATGGCGTCTAACAGGGCGGATTTGGAAAAGGGAATCGAGATCGCCTTTTCGTATAATTGTTTTACGGCATCAGAAGGACATGCGTCCACATATTTTGGACATCCTCCTACAAAGATGACCGTACCGCCGGCCTGCTGAAAGCGATTGAGGGCATCTAAGGTGGTTTTTCGCAGGGTTTCGCAGCCGGGAACCAGAATAACGGAATAGTTCATTTCGCCTACCCCAAAGCCTTGGCCGTCAATGGAGGTTACTTGGGAGGGGAGCAGAGATTCTGCTATAAAATCAAAATCATAAAGTCCCAGCAGCATCCAGCGGGTAAAGCTTTGGAACCGACTGTCCAGCTCCTCCCGCTTGCGGGCAGTGCTTTCCGCAGGACCAAAATGGAGCCAGTAGCTTTCTACCGGGTGAATCACGCCGATGGAAACCACAGGCTTGCCCCGGGTCAAAACAGTGTTCAGCCGAGCAAAATGATCCTCTATGTAGGGATATTCCTGATACCAGGGAGACTGATAATTAATAGAGGCGGGATAGTCCCGTTTTGCCTCGCCTTCCATGGATACCCAGGACAGATGCGGCACCCGAACGGTTACCCCCAGAGCCGCCTGCCAATCCCCCTGGAACTTATGCCCTCTGAAATCAAAGCTCCAGTCTGTCACGCCGTAAAGCTCTGACAGAACGCCCTCCCGGCCGTATTGATGGCAGGCAGACTGGGCTTGCTTGGCAGTGGTAAGCTCCACACGATTGCACAGCATATCAATCCCCGGCAGCTGGAAGGAACGGTAAGACCGCATAGCGTCTCCTAAGGCGGAGGTTTGAGAAAGCAGCGTAGGCTCCTCCATCATATGCCCGGTCAGCATGAGATTGTGCCGGGCGCACCACCCTCCGCACTGATCTGCAAAGGAGGAGGCGAAGCACTCTGCCACATGGTCATGATAACGGTAACGTGCCAAGGAGACCTCCCCCCGTGGCAAATCCCACAGTAATTCAGACAGAAAATCAAGCAAATCGCTTTGATATGCCTTTTGGTAGGTCTGTGGAAAATCATATGTCCAGGGCAGGGTAACGGATTTTGTGCTTTGAGCAAAGCTTAAGGTTTCCTTTCGGTTAAATTGAGGTTCATCCGTAAAAATTGCAGGAACCGAGTTGTTAAACTCTTCTCCCACAGATTCCAGATAGTTTTCATAGGTAAGACAGATAAACTCCTCAATTGCCTGAGGATTTAAGGTGTCAACATAGGTCTGGTTGTTATACCAAGGGCTTTCCTGCTGAGTGCGGCAAAAAACATACCACTTTGTTCCTATAGAGGACTGTTCCCGGCCGATACGGCGATAGCTGTCCAGCGTGCCGTCAGGCCGGAGGGAAACATCATAGGCGGCGACAAAATAGGGTGCGCCCTGTTCCATTGCCTGCTCCGGCTCCAATGGGTTTTCTATCTCCTGAACAGTAAATTCAAGCATTCTTACCCGATATTTTTTCGTTTTTGTTACCAGGCCTCCTGCAGAGCCGGAGGGCCACCGATCCTCATCATACAGCCAGGCCAGCATGTTCCGATCCTTTGCCTCCTGTACGCAGGTTTGAATCATAGCTTGCCATTCCTTGCTTAAATACGGAGTGGCCATGCCGGTGCGGGAATGCATGTGAAATCCGCCGAAGCCCATTTCCTGCAAATAGCCGATTTGCTCCTTCAGCTGCTGGGGGTCAAGGCGGCAGTTCCATGCCCAAAAGGGTGTGCCCCGATATTCGCTGGTGGGGTTTTGAAATAACCGAGGATCCAGTTCTTTTGTTTTGTTTTTTTTGTAAAGCATAGGGATGACTCCTTTCTAAATTTGTTCTGAAAAATGATATGTGCCGGAGAAAATTTTGTGCACGGTGCCGTTTTGAAAGACCAGTTCAGCGGCAGTGTTGCAGGGAACGGTAACGGAATAGTGTATTTCCTTTCCTTCTATGCTCCACTGAGAGCATACTGTGCCGTAGCTGGTTTCGATTGCGGCGCTGACCTGGGAAATCCGATGGTCAATTTGGGGCGCAATGCGGATTTTTTGATATCCGGGCAATAGGGGCGTGATTCCTCCCATAACCCGGAACATCCAGGCACCGATGGAACCGTAGGCATAATGGTTAAAGGAATTCATGGCGTCGCTCCAGAAGGAACCGTCAGGCCTGATGCCGTCCCAGTGCTCCCAAATGGTGGTGGCTCCCTGGTTGACAGAATACAGCCAAGAGGGAAATTCCTGCTGTAGCAGAAGATCATAGGCAAGAGAGGAAAGACCTGCCTCCGACAGAG
>JAXEOR010000173.1:0-19946 GCA_034117945.1 Clostridia bacterium
CATGAGATGTGTTGATCCTTAACAGGAGACAGGCTGATTTTTGGCAGCCGATCAGAAATTTCCTGCCGGAGATGCAAGGGAGCAAGCCGGATGACAGGGCATCGAGAAGGCACGCAAGAAGAACTGAAGTCGGTAAAACAGGGCGGGGGAGGTTGGAAAGGGGCGCGATGTTGGCGCAATAACCGGAACCGGAGCTTGAAATTGCAAAGCAGAAACCTTGTATTGAAAAAGATAATTTGCATAAATTTTATTTGGTGCGGAAAGAGATTGTGCCGGAAATTTATGGTTTTTGCACACACCCTTGTTGATAAAATCATACTGGATGTAGGTTTGTCAATGATGTGTTACATTATATTTTTAAAAATTTTGCCATCATTGACAAAAGCGTTGATGTAATCAACAGGAGCTTTCCAATTTAACGGACGCATAGGAAACTTATTGTATTTATAGTTGTGTACCTTTAATTGCTTTGCAAAATCATCAAACGAAAAGAAATGATGAGTAGCGTAAAAATATTCATTGTCTTTACGGCGGGATCGTTCAAAAGAAGTTCCACAAATACAGCAGAGGAATAAGAACTGTTTTCTTCAAAAGCCTCTAGTCAGGTACAAATTTGACGTCAATTTGCACACGTTGTCCAAGAAAAGACATTTTCTCATAAGGTTTAGGGTTATACTTGGGGTTAGGAGGCTTCACAGCAATTTGGTTTTGCTTGCGTAAAATATGGTAAAGGCCTGTGATAGAGTGAGTATAGTCTCGTTGCCGGAGTTTCACCCAAAATACGACTAAGCAAGCATTGGTGTTGCGTCTGCGCATATTGGTAATTAATTTTAATTCTTCCAGGGTATGCTCATTAGGGTGATGATGAGGTTTATGTGATTGATCGGCAAGAGAGCGCAATGTTCCGTCGTATCTTTTTTGCCAACAGCAAATATATGGACAATTGGTTTTGTAACATATCGCAGCCTTTGTTACACCATATTTGAAAGAATATTCAATTATTGCTTGCCTAACCCTCATAGTTTGTATTATTATAGTATTCACAGTGGATAGATTTCCTTTCTGTGTGGTTTTTTGATGGTACTTCAACTATAACACATTAAGTTTCTATCCGCTATTCTTTTTTGCGGAATTATTTTGTTATGAGTTTATCTCGTAACAAAATAATTCGGAATGCAACACATCTATTGTAAACCTATACAATTCAATCAAAATTATGAGGGGAAAACCGTTGACTTCTCCCATCAGATATGGTATAATAAGCCGGAATAAACAGGGATCGTCGAGGTTTTATTGTATGGAGCATGTTATGAAACTGAATCCTACCGTTTGTGCTGTAGGGAAAAATTATCAGATTATGATTGTGGCGGAGCAGGACGCATTGATCAGCGTTCGCGTTGGAGATAAGATTTATTATCATCACAGCAATGGAATCAGAATTTCGGCAGCGAGGGTTCACAGATTTTGTGTGCCTGCCCAGGAGCTGGACAGGGAGTGCGCCTATACCGTTTTGATTCAGAAAATGATAGAGCGGTCGGCATACTTTCCGAAATCAGAGCCTGTGCTGGAAAAGAACTACCGTTTCCGGCCGGTGAAAAAGACGAATGAGATTTGCCTTTATCATCTTGCCGATGTTCACGGGGAGCTTCAGCAGGCGATCCATGCTGCCAGCTATTTCGATCAGCCCCTGGATTTGCTGATCATGAACGGCGATATTTCAAGCACCTCAAACACGTTTGAGGATATGATTGCATGCTACAAAATTGCTTCGGAGGTAACAAAGGGGGAAATCCCGTGTGTGATCTCCAGAGGAAATCATGATTTAAGAGGGCAGGGGGCTGAAAGTCTTGCCGGGTATATGCCGGGAGATGAGGGAAGGTCTTATTACACCTTCCGAGTTGGCTGCATTTGGGGGATCCTTGTGGATACAGGGGAAGACAAGGAGGATAGTAGTCCTGAATATGGCGGAACGGTTTGCTGCCATGAATTTCGGCTGGAACAGGAAAAAATGCTGAAAAAAATCATTCAAAATGCCTCTGATGAATATGCCAGGGAGGGGGTAAAATACCGGCTTGTGGTGTCCCATGTGCCGTTTACCTTTAAGAGAAACCCGCCCTTTGATATTGAAAGACAGTTATATTCTAATTGGTCGGCTCTGATCAGGGAAAATATCCGGCCGGATCTCATGCTTTGCGGGCATACCCATAAGGCTTGTGTCAGCGAGCCCGGAAGTGAATATGACGATCTGGGGCAGCCCTGCACCGTCATTGTGGGCTCGGATGTATCCAAAGGGGAAAACGGGCAGGATGTGCTTGCAGGGGCTTTCATTCAGCTGAGTGAGGACTGTGCAAAGGTTGCGTTTAATACGGAACATACTGTTTTGGATGAAAAAACAGTGTTTTATCAAAAATAAACGGCTTGATCTCTTTTGATTTTTCCCTGCCGATAGAGATGCCTTTCTTCCACCATTGCCGATGCAGGGCGGCGGAACGGAGATGAATATGAATACAAAAAAGGTTTTTTATCACCAAGAGGAACAAAAGCTGCTGCGGTCTATGGTGTATCCGGCGAATTATCTGAAGCTGGAAGCAGTGGAATATCTGCTGACGGATTTTCAGCCGGGGGCAGTGCTGCAGGTGGAATATGAAAAACGGCCGGACAGTGTTTGCATCCGTCCCGCGTCCTTGGGGCTGTCCTGTGTGTTGGAGGGGAGCAGGGTTACCGTGCAGGTGGATCATCCCTGTCATTTTTCTTTAGAAATCAACGGCGGCACGGAGGATGCCCTGCTGGTGTTTTTGCACGGAGAGGAAAAGCTGCGCCGGGAGCAATATCAGCACTGTATTTATTTCGGCCCGGGAGAGCATCGGGCGGATGTGATCGAAATTGAACAGGACAGCACTATCGTTTATTTAGACGAGGGTGCCTATGTTCACGGAAAAATTCTGGCAGAAGGGAAAAATCATATTGCCGTGGGAGGCCGGGGCGTATTGTCCATGGAACGGTATGAACGGTGCGAACCCTATCGGCTTATGGTTGAACTGAATCATTGCCGGGATGTGGAGCTGGAGGGCATTACGCTGACGGATAGTTGTATGTGGTCCTGCCGGCTGTTTGGCTGCGAGCAGGTGCATGTTGACCGGCTGAAGATTCTGGGTCAGCGGGGGAATTCGGACGGGATTGATATTTGCGGCTCCCGGCATGTGCTGGTGGAAGGCTGCTTTACACGGGTTTGGGACGATTCTTTGGTTGTCAAGGCCTTCGATACAGGGGATGTAGAAGATGTTGTGTGCAAAGACTGCATCCTATGGAACGATTTTGCCCGCCCCATTGAGGTGGGAGTTGAGCTGCGGGCAGATCAGGTTCATCAGGTTCGTTTTTCTAATATTGATATTATTCATTCTCCCACCGGCTATCCTGTGATGGGGATTCATCACGGCGACCGGGCTCAGGTGTCTGATATCTGCTTTGAGGATATCCGGGTGGAGGACATGCCGGGAGCTCAACTGTTTGACATTCGGATCACCAATTCTGTTTGGAATGACAGCACAACTATAGGATGCATTCGGAATGTGCGGTTTGAGCGTATTATTGTGGGGGCTCAGACAAGCTCTATGTCTCCCTCCAGAATCGAAGGATACAGCCCGGAGGTAACGGTCAAGGGGGTTACCCTGTCGGATATTTGCTTTGATGGCCGGTATGCCCGTGATTTGGAAAGCTGCGGGGTTGATGTGAGAAATTATGCGGAGGATGTGAAAATCTCGGCCCACTCACCCTATTTAGAGATGGTGCAAACAAGGCTGGAGCAGCGGGAGTTTCGCCTGCAGGAGGATGGATTTTATCACGGCAGCGTGCTGCTCACATTGAAAAATTGCTCCCGGGAGGAGCAAAGGGCGGAGCTTTCTGTCCATGCGGCGCCTTCCTTCCGGGCGGAGCCAACCCTTCACCGGGTTTGCCAGACGCTGTCCGGCGGGGAGCAAAAGGAAGTGGAATTGGCTTTTCGTATGCCGCCTGGAAAATTCTGCCTGCATACCGATTCTGTTCAGCCCAATGTGGAAGTGTCCTGGCTGCTGGTTGATCTTCCGATGGTGCTGGGAGAGTCCTATGCAACCTACCGGGTAGTCAACTGCCGGGGAGAGGAGGCAGGCAGTGTTGGGTTTGCCTGGCATAAGGATTGCTTAGAGGTAAAATCCGAGCTGCTGAAGAAGGAAGGGGTTACTCTGTATGCTGCCTGTCCGGTGGAAACAGAGAAAAATCAGGTGCTGTTTTCTGTAGAAGAAACGGATTTTGGTAAGGCGCCCGCCGTTATCAACGGCCCTCAGGGACCGGAGCTTGCGCCTCAGTTGCGGTGTCCTGCGGAAATTACCTATGTGTTTCAAAATGAGCCAAAAACAGAAATTGTGAAGTTGGATCTTCGGCCAAGGCTGGCAGGAGAGGCTTCTGTGCCTCTTGCACTGCTGGGAATCGATCCCTCTGCCAAGGAATTCTGGCTGGAGGTAAGCGTTGAGGCGGAGTTTCCCGCCAGATACCCTGTTTGCCTGTTCGGATCTCAGGTGCCGGAAGAGATTTGTCATATGTTTGTCAGGGTGGTAAAAGAATAAAATGCGGTGAGAATTCAGGCGGTCATGAAGGGATGGGTCGCCTTTTTTCTTGACAAAAAGGAGATTTTGTGACATAATAAAAAAGAAGATGCAGGATTTGCGGTGCAGTTGGGGCGCTGCAGACTGCTTTAAAAAATTTTCAGGAGAGATTGCGCCCGCTTTTCTGAAAAATTGATCATTGGGAGCAGAAAGGTGAGAGGTTGGATGAATATATGGCATGATATCAGCCCGAAACGGATTCACTGTGAGGATTTTATGGCAGTGGTGGAAATTTCAAAGGGAAGTAAAAACAAGTATGAAATGGATAAGGAGACGGGGTTGCTGCGTCTGGATCGGATTTTATATACCTCTACCCATTATCCCGCCAATTACGGCTTTATTCCCAGAACCTATGCGGACGATCTGGATCCGCTGGATGTGCTGATTTTGTGTTCCGAGGCGGTGGTTCCCCTTACTTTGGTTCGCTGCTATCCCATCGGGGTCATTTCTATGATTGACAACGGACGGTTCGACGAAAAAATTATTGCCATTGCTTTTGACGATCCGACCTATAACAGCTACACTGATATTTCTCAGATTCCCTGTCACATTTTCGAGGAAATGTCTCACTTTTTTAAGGTGTATAAAGAGCTGGAGGACAAGGAAACCGCCATCAATGAGGTGAAGGGAAGAGATGCGGCGGTGGAAATCATTCAGAAATCCATCGACAGCTATATTGAAAATTATTGCAAATAAAGGGAGGTTGTGTCGTTTTTTTCTCAACTGATTTTAGTTGACTTTTTTTAGAAAAAGGGGTATAATAAAGATAGATTCTTGAGAAAGGAAGAAAGGATATGACTTTTTTAGAGCGTTTTGCAGAACTGAAGGATAAATTTGAAAAGGTTGATACTGGAAAATGCCAGGAGCATTTTGCGCTGCAGGTTACTATGACGGATGATGACTGCCGGGGAATTTTTTATATTGCCAACCAGGAGCAGGGGTTTTCGGTAGAGCCCTATGATTATCGGGATCATACCGCCCATTTGATGATTCAATCCCAGGATCTGATGGATATTCTGGATGGCAAGCTGGATCCGGTAAAGGCATATCTGGAAGGGAAAATAAAGGTTGAGGGCAATCTGGAGCATGTGAAGCTGATTGCGTCCTTGGTGGAAAAGCCCAAAAGAAAAACACCGGCCAAAAAAGCGGTAGCAGAGAAAAAAACAGCAGCAGAGAAAAAACCGGCTGCTGCCAAAAAAGCAACTAAGTCAAAGTCTGCTGAAAAGACCGGGGAAAAGAAACCTAAAAAGAAAAAAGAGGAGTAATCCTTGTTTTGAATTGTAAAAGGGGCGGACAGGCCGAGCCTGAATACTTCCGACATTATTTGATCGTTGAAAAAACGCTCGTCTCAAATATCTGAGGCGAGCGTTTTGACTACACTGTATTATTTTTGCTCCATGTGCTCCAAGGAAGCCCGGATAAATTCCCGGAACAGGGGGTGGGGCTTGTTGGGACGGGATTTGAACTCCGGATGGAACTGAACGGCGATGAACCAGGGCTGATCCGGCAGCTCTATCATTTCCACAATCCGGTTGTCCGGAGAGGTTCCGCATAATTTAACTCCGTGGGCAATCAGCTCGTCACGATAGTCGTTATTGACCTCGTACCGGTGACGGTGCCGTTCGTGAATCAGCTTTTGCTTATATGCCTCAAAGGCTTTAGAGGTTTCGTCCAGCACGCAGGGGTATTGCCCCAGCCGCATGGTGCCGCCCAGCAGCTCCACCTCTTTTTGCTCGGGCATCAAGTCGATCACCGGGTGCGTGGTGCCTTCGTCCAATTCGGCGCTGTTTGCATCTGCATAGCCCAAAACATGGCGGGCAAATTCGATCAAAGCGGTCTGCATGCCTAAGCAAATGCCAAAATAGGGAACATGGTGCTCACGGGCATATTGGGCTGCGATAATTTTTCCTTCAATACCCCGGTTGCCGAAGCCGCCGGGAACCAGGATACCGTCTGCGTCTCCCAAAATTTCCTGTGCATTTTGCTCAGACAGGGTGCAGGAATCCACCCATTTAATATTAATATCCGCATTGTTGGCAATGCCGGCATGCTTTAAGGCTTCTACCACGCTGATATAAGCGTCATACAAGGCCACATATTTTCCCACCAGCGCAATGGTTACGGTTTTTTCCAGATTCCGCAGCCGTTCCACCACGTTGATCCAATCAGACAGGGCGGGAACGGATTTGGGAATCCCCAGCCGTTCGCAGACAATGTCCGCCAAACCTTCCGTTTCCAGTGCCAGAGGAACCTCATATAAATACTGTGCGTCCAGATTCTGAATCACGCATTTTTTAGGCACGTTACAGAACAGAGCGATTTTTTCTTTAATATTATCGTCAATGGGAACCTCAGTGCGGCAGACGATCACATCCGGCTGAATCCCAAGCCCGGTTAATTCCTTAACACTGTGCTGGGTGGGCTTTGTTTTGGATTCTCCACTTTTAGACAGCCAAGGCACCAGGGTCACATGCAGAAACATGGAATTGGCATATCCAACCTCCTTAGAGAACTGCCGGATTGCTTCTAAAAAGGGAAGACTTTCTATATCGCCTACCGTTCCGCCAATCTCTACAATACAAACGTCCACCTGCTTGCCGCCGTGACGGATCTGATCCTTAATTTCGTTGGTGATGTGAGGGATAATCTGCACCGTATTTCCCTCATAATATCCGCTGCGCTCCTTGTGAATCACCGAAGAATAGATTTTTCCTGTGGTAACATTACAGTAGGAATCCAGGCTTTCGTCAATAAATCTTTCGTAATGACCCAGATCCAGGTCGGTTTCCGCGCCGTCGTCTGTAACAAACACCTCGCCGTGCTGATACGGATTCATAGTACCCGGATCAATGTTTAGATAAGGGTCAAATTTCTGAATGGTTACGCTCAGCCCTCTTGCTTTTAATAAGCGACCCAGCGAGCCTGCTGTGATTCCTTTGCCTAATCCGGAGACAACGCCGCCGGTAACAAATATGTACTTGATTGGCATGTTTTCATCCTCCCTTGCATATATAATAATATTATACAATAAAATTGGGCGTTTATCCAGTCTTTTTCCGAAAAAAAATAAAAAATTTTCTTTTTTTCTCTTTTGGGGGAAAAATCACAGAAATTCTTTGCTTTTTTGTCAAATATGCTCCAATTTTATTGGAACGGAAGGGGATTTATAGATATCCTGCTGTTTTTTTTAGCAGAAGGGCTTATTTTTGTTTTTTTGCTTGATTATTGAACAATATTGCGATATAATAATACTATATTTTGAATTTTAAGAGAATTCCAGGCATGAGCAAGGGCAGAGAAGAATAGGATCTGGAATTTATTGTACTATTATATATGATTAAAAATGCACGGAAACGGAAGGAGAAGGGGTACTATGTGCGGTATTATGGGATATGTGGGCCGTCAGCAGGCGGCGCCTATTTTATTGGACGGGCTGACCAAGCTGGAATACAGGGGGTATGATTCTGCAGGGGTGGCGGTGTATCACGATGATGAAATCAACGTGGTGAAAACCTGCGGCAGATTGGAAAATTTAAAGAAAATGACAGACGGAGGGAAAAACATTCCCGGCTGCATGGGCATTGGCCATACCCGCTGGGCAACCCACGGCCGCCCTTCGGACACCAATTCCCATCCCCACATCAGCGGTTCCGGAAAATTTGCGGTGGTGCATAACGGGATTATTGAAAATTACAGCAAGCTGAGAGAAAAGCTGATTGCCAAGGGATATCATTTTGTGTCTGAAACAGACACGGAGGTGATTGCCCATCTGGTGGATTATTATTACAACGGCGATATTTTGGAAACGGTGTTTAAGCTGATGAATCGGATGGAGGGCTCCTATGCCCTGGGGATCATCTGCAAGGATTTTCCGGATCAGTTTGTAGCCGTGCGAAAGGACAGCCCCTTGATTATCGGCTTGGGCGAGGGGGAAAATTTCATTGCCTCTGACATACCGGCTCTGCTGCCCTACACCCGCAAAATCTATCATATTGAAGAGCAAGAAGTGGCGATCCTGTCGGCAGACGGGGTGGAAATTTACAACAGCGATTATGAAAAGGTCAATAAAGAGATTTTTACCGTGAACTGGGATGTGGATGCGGCGGAAAAGGGCGGCTATGAGCATTTTATGTTCAAGGAAATGATGGAGCAGCCCAAGGCGGTTCAAAATACTGTGTCTCCCAGAATCCGGGAGGGAAAGGTGGTGCTGGAGGATATTCCTCTGTCCAAAAAAGAGCTGGAGAAGATCAAACGGATTTATATTGTGGCCTGCGGATCGGCATATCACGTTGGCATGGTAGGGAAGTATCTGCTGGAGAATTTCACCCGGATTCCGGTGGAGGTGGATCTGGCTTCTGAATTCCGCTATCGCCGGCCGGTGGCGGATCAAGGGTGCTTGGTGATTGTGATCAGTCAGTCAGGCGAAACAGCGGATTCCTTGGCGGCCTTGCGTGAAGCCAAGCGGCTGGGCTGTAAAACCCTTTCGATTGTGAATGTGGTGGGCAGCTCCATTGCCAATGAATCAGATCATGTGATTTATACCTGGGCAGGGCCTGAAATTGCGGTTGCAACAACCAAGGCATACAGCACTCAGCTAACGGTGATTTATCTCCTTGCCATTGCCATGGCGGAAACGCTGAAAACAGTTCCTGAGCAGCAGTTGCAGGCACTTTTGGAGGAAATTGAGCGACTTCCGGAAAAAATCCAGACCATTTTGGATCACGAGGAAACGGTGCAGTATCTGGCCTCCAAGCATTACAATGCCAAGGCGGTTTTTTTCCTGGGGAGGAATTTGGATTATGCCGTCGGCCTGGAGGGCTCCTTAAAGCTGAAGGAAATTTCCTACATTCATTCCGAGGCGTATGCGGCAGGAGAAATCAAGCATGGCACCATTTCGCTGATTGAGGACGGATCTCTGGTTGTGGCATTGGTCACCCAGCCGGAATTGGCGGAAAAAATGATGAGCAATATCAAGGAGGTGAAGGCTCGGGGAGCGGTTGTGCTGGCGGTCACAATGGAAAGCAACAAGGACGTGGAAAAGGAAGCGGATTATGTGCTGAAAATTCCGGATGTTGACCCCATGCTGGCTCCGTCATTGGCGGTGGTTCCCTTGCAGCTGTTCGGCTATTATGTGGCCTCTATGAAGGGCTGTGATATTGACAAGCCCAGAAATCTGGCCAAATCCGTAACGGTAGAATAAGTGAAGAAATTTGTATGATAAAGGGGCAGACAGCGTGTTTGATCAGCTGTCTGCCCCTTTTGCCATATGACAATGGATCATTCTGCCTGAAAAAAGACTTCCTCCGATTTTCCTAAGGGGGTCAGGAGATTGAAATCCATCACCCGCACCTTCACATAATAATCGCAGGATGCCGCAGGCCTTGGAAGGGGAACGGGAATTTCAATGCGCACAGGCACTGATTCTGTTCCGGCAGGGAGGGTGATGGGAATCCGTTCCATAGACACATATTCCTTCGTTCCCTGATCCTTTGCACGGTATAGAATGACCTGGATCTGCGCATCTGTGGATTTGCCTGTGGTGTTAAGCAGGGTCACCTGAGCCGTATCGCCGGCAAAGGTGATAGCTTCCACGGTGGGCTGCTTGTAAAAGGCAAGATCCGATTGAGCCAGCTTCTCTAAATCCTCCTCCAGCGTGGCCTTTGCAACTGCTTCTGCGGCTTCCTCTGACATGAGTGTGGGCTGGGATAAGCCCATGTCTCCGCAGTAGCTGACGCCGGTTCCTTCGGATTGATAATAAACGGTGACCTCCGTCCGGTCTCCTGTGTTAAAGGTGAAATATTTTCTGTTCCATGCATCCTCTGTGAAGGTTGACGATCCGCTGACCTCACGAACCCCCATGGTAACCTTGGAGCCGCTGCCTGCTCTTGCCCAGCCGGACAGGGTGTATACCGTGTTTTTGGACAGGCCGGTTATTTTCTGAGTGACTGCGTTTGTACCGGCACCCAAGGAAACACCGTAGCTGCCTGCACGGCTTTTGGCGGTGGCACTGCTCCAGGAGGAATCAGCAACCAAAGAAACATTTTCCCCCTCTGTGTTCCAATAGCGCAGATCTCCGTAACCAAACCCGCCGTTTCTGACCCGATTCATGTGGATCACATTAGGAAATTCATAGGTTTCATCATAGGTGCGGCCGATATGACGGCCGGTATCCAACAGGGGTGCGCCGGCGGCATAGGCACCGATATGTTGGCCGTTTGATACGCCGGGCAGGGAAATGCCGGCACTGAGAGCCGGATCGTCTGCCTTTAGCCTCAGATCCCCTTGCTCCGGATTTCGGAAGGCGACCGTTCCTTCTGTTGTTCCCTCAAAGGGGACAGCCTCCATCTTGTAATCCCATTTTGCGGCCGCCAGCGTCAGCTTGCCCACAATATTGTACTGAAACACGGTGTTGTCTGGGTAGTTTTTTACGGTAGAGCCGTCAAAAATATTGTTGATAAATCTGCTGCCGTATAAATCTCCGTTAATGCGGTTTCCGGAGCAAACGGTAGACATGGGGCCGGTTTTGTAGGCGCTGTTTTGGTACACCAGAATATAATTGGCCGGGTTGTTCAGCCGGATGGCGGAATCGGTCATGTTCCAGATGACATTGCCGTATACGATAAAATTCTGAACGCAGGGATCAAAGTAGATCCCCATTCCTAAGCTGGAGCTGATGGTATCATGAACGGTGTTGTAGCGAATCACCGTGTTGTTTCCGTCTGTCATATTCACATAAATAGCAGCAGTATCCCAGGTGACGGTGCTGGAATGATACAGATCGTTATACTGAATCAGTGAGGCCTTTCCGTTATGTAAAGTGAGCAGTTCCCGGCCCCCGTCCCGCACGGTATTGTGGCTGAACAGAGCACGGCTGCCTGCCAAGTTCACCGAGCCGATAAAATTGGCGTTATAATTGATATCCCGAAATAGATTATTTATATAGCGGTTGTCTGAACCGGTATCCTGCAAAACGGTAAAGGAGGCATAGGCAAACTCGCTGTTTTCAATCAGATTATGGTGCCCCTTGATCTGATTTCCTTGCACATTGCGGAGAAAGCTGTGAGCCGCATACAAAGAGGTGATGCCACGCAGGGTGCAATAGCGGGTGTTGGCACTGGAGGTGATCCGTCCGCCGGTGAAGGTGATGCCCTCAATTGTTACATTGGACACACCGGAAAGATCCAGGGTTTCTGTTCTTTTCTTGGCTTCAATGTCCATAGAGGAAGGCTTGCGGGAGGACCACAGGATCAGTTTTTTCTCTGTAGGCTCATAATACCATTCATTCTGGCAGCTCAAAAACTCACGTTTTCCCATCAGAACATAGGGGTTGTTTGCCGCTGGGTCATAAGCGGCATTGGCAGCGGCGGCAAAGGGAGCATTGAAAGTGAGGGTTTTGCTTTCCGGATCGAAGGCCGTGACCTTGCGGTTCCAGAAGATCCATCGCTTTCCGCCGCAGATCCAAAGGGTTGCGCCAACAGGATCGATTCCTTCCGGAAGGGACATGTCAGAAAATTTAGTGCGGTCGGAGGCATCTGCCGCTGTAACAGAGGCCATGGTGGGATAGCAAAGAGAGCCGGTATTGTCCGGCCAGCGAGCCTCATAGGCAAAGGCACCATCAACCAACACCATATTTTGATCGCCTAAGGTCCAGTCTATAGAGGCGGCATACAGCTGATTGCCTAAATATTCCCAATCTTCCAATGGATCGCAGGCGGAAATAATCGGCTGTTCTCCCGGATATGCCAACAGGGTGGTATTCGATTTGGGCTTTAATACCTCTCGGTATACTCCTCCTCTCAGATAGCAGGTGTCTCCCGCCTGCATCACGCTGACCGCCTTGGCCAGGGTTTGAAAGGGGGCCTGCTCCGAGCCGTCTCCCTGATCGTCTCCTGTGGGGGAGACGTACACAACATTGCTCGTCTCAGCCCAGGAAACCGGGACAAAAAACACAGTGACCAACAGGATGGTTAAAAAAAGAATTCCGATTTTTTTCATAAAAATCCCCGCCTTTTTTTCTCATTCTGCATTGATTATATCATGAAAAAAAGGGGGGCGCAATAAAAAAAGAAAAAAACTCTTGAAAAAAGTGAAAAAATGTGGTACAACTAGAGGATGGGAGGGAAGAGATGTGATAGCAATCAAAGAAGCGGTCATTGTAGAGGGGCGGTACGATAAGATACGGCTTTCCTCTGTGGTGGAAGGTACCATTATAGAAACCAACGGATTCCGGATTTTTAAGGATGTTCAAATGCGTTCCTATTTAAAGCGGCTTGCCGGAGAGGTTGGCGTTGTGATTTTGACAGACTCGGATCGGGCTGGATTTTTGATCCGCAATCATATCAAATCCTTTTTGCCGCCGGAGCAGATCAAGCAGGCCTATATTCCGGAGGTGAAGGGAGTGGAACGGCGGAAGCGAAAGCCTTCAAAGGAGGGACTCCTTGGGGTGGAAGGGATTGACGAGGCAGTTTTGCTGCGGGTGCTGCAGCAGGCGGGCTGCACTCTGGGAGAGCCTCAGCTGGACAAAATGAATCTGACCAAGGCAGATCTGTATGCCGACGGCCTGTGGGGACGGGAACAGTCTGCCGATTTTCGCCGGGAGCTTTGCAGGCGGCTTGACCTGCCCGGCCGCCTTTCCGCAGGGGATTTTTTGCAGGCCTTGAACCGACTGGTTACCCGGCAGGAATATGATAAAATGATTTTTGAGATAACAGGAGAAAAAAGCAGATCTTTTTAGAAAATAAAAGAATTTGTGCTGTAATTTTATTTTATTGCTAAATTCCGGTGAGAGAGAGGGTTGCATAATTTAGGAATTTGGATTATCATTATTTTAGCACTCAGATAGATGGAGTGCTAAAATCGAAAAATAATAAAACAGGAGGTATGTTTTATGAATATCAAACCCTTAGGTGACCGGGTGGTCATCAAAATGCTGGAAAGCGAAGAAAAAACAAAGAGCGGCATTATCTTAACAGGTTCTGCCCAGGAAAAGCCTCAGGTGGCTGAAGTTGTCGCAGTAGGTCCCGGCGGTATGATTGATGGGAAGGAAGTCAAAATGGAGCTGGCAGTGGGAGATAAAATCATCGCTTCCAAGTATGCCGGAACTGAAGTGAAGCTGGACGAGGTTGAGTACATCATTGTAAAGCAAAGCGACGTGCTGGCAAAGGTAGAATAATAGAGGAGGAATGTAACGATGGCAAAGGATATTTTGTACGGAGAAGACGCAAGACGGGCTCTGGAACGGGGCGTAAATCAGCTGGCTGATACCGTGAAGATTACGCTTGGTCCTAAGGGCAGAAATGTTGTTTTGGATAAGAAATATGGCTCTCCCTTGATCACCAACGACGGCGTAACCATCGCCAAGGAGATCGAGCTGGAGGATCCCTTTGAAAATATGGGAGCGCAGCTGGTGAAGGAGGTTTCCACCAAGACCAACGATGTGGCCGGTGACGGAACCACCACAGCAACTCTGCTGGCTCAGGCAATCATTCGCGAAGGCTTGAAAAACGTTGCGGCAGGGGCAAACCCCATGGTTGTGAAAAAGGGAATTATGAAGGCTGTGGAAACGGCGGTGGCTTCTGTAAAGGCGGGCAGCAAGATTGTTTCCGGAAAGGCAGATATTGCTCGTGTTGCTGCGGTTTCCTCTGCGGATGAAACCATTGGTCAGCTGATTGCAGACGCTATGGAAAAGGTAACCAATGACGGCGTAATCACCGTTGAGGAATCCAAGACTGCAGAAACCTATTCTGAGGTTGTGGAAGGCATGCAGTTTGATCGGGGATATATTTCTCCCTACATGGCAACAGATACCGAAAAGATGGAAGCGGTGATTGATGACGCTTACATTTTGATTACCGACAAGAAGATCAGCAACATTCAGGAGATTCTTCCTATTTTAGAGCAGATTGTTCAGCAGGGACAGAAGTTGCTGATTATTGCAGAGGATGTGGAAGGAGAAGCTCTGACCACATTGGTACTGAACAGACTGAGAGGCACCTTTGTATGCGCTGCCGTGAAGGCACCCGGCTTTGGTGACAGAAGAAAGGCAATGCTGGAGGATATTGCGATTCTGACCGGCGGTCAGGTGATTTCCAGCGAGCTGGGCATGGAACTGAAGGATACCACCCTGGATCAGCTGGGTCGTGCCCGTCAGGTAAAGGTTCAGAAGGAAAACACGATTATTGTTGACGGTATGGGTCAAACCCAGGACATTAAGGCAAGAGTTAGCCAGATCAAGTCTCAAATTGCAGAGACCACTTCTGATTTCGACCGTGAAAAGCTGCAGGAGCGGCTGGCAAAGCTGTCCGGCGGTGTTGCGGTCATCAAGGTTGGTGCCGCTACCGAAACGGAAATGAAGGAAATGAAGCTGAGAATTGAGGATGCTTTGTCTGCAACCCGTGCAGCTGTAGAGGAAGGCATCGTAGCCGGCGGTGGAACAGCCTTTATCAATGCGATGGATGCGGTAGAAAAATTAATTGAAACCTCCGAGGGGGACGAACGCACCGGTATGAAGATCGTGCTGCGTGCCCTGGAAGAACCGGTCAGACAGATTGCTGCAAATGCAGGTCTGGAGGGCTCTGTGATTGTAAATCAGATTAGAAAATCCGAAAAAGGCATTGGCTTTAACGCCTTGACTGAGGAATATGTTGACATGATCAAGGATGGTATCGTTGATCCTGCTAAGGTAACTCGTTCTGCACTGGAGAATGCGGCCAGCGTTGCTTCTATGCTGCTGACCACAGAAAGCCTGGTTGCAGATAAGCCCGAGCCTGAGGCGGCTGCTGCAAATGCTGCAAACGCTGCGGCTATGGGCGGCGGAATGTATTAATCCATTCAAAACGCTATTCAAATCTCCTAAGGGGTGCACCCGCTCCCCTCGGGAGATTTTTTTATCCCAAAAGAGCTGCTTGACGGAAAATAAGGAATATCCTTGGTTTGGGTGTTGCAAATTTTTCTTGCTTGTGTTATAATAAAGAAAGATTTGACATAGATTTCGGATTGGTTCTTTTGGAACAGGAGAATTTACAATAGAAAAAGAGGTACTTATGGATTACAGTCATTTGAATGAAATGCAGCAAAAAGCAGTGGAGCAGACGGAGGGACCTTTGCTGATTCTGGCGGGAGCGGGAAGCGGCAAAACAACCGTGCTGGTAAACAGAATTGCCCATATCATAGAGGATCTGGGCATAGCCCCATGGTCGGTGCTGGCCATTACCTTTACCAATAAGGCGGCTGGGGAATTAAAAAGCCGCCTGGAGCAGATGCTGGGTGTTTGCGCAGAGGATATCTGGGCGGGAACCTTTCATTCCTGCTGTATGCGGATACTGCGCCGGGAGATTGAAAAGCTGGGATACGACAGATCCTTTAATGTATATGATTCCGCAGATCAGCAAACCCTGATCAAGGAATGCCTTGCCCAGCTGAATCTGGATGATAAAACCTTCCCCCCGAAAACCATGCTTTCTTATATCAGCTCTGCCAAGGATTCCTTAATAGAGTGTGAGGAATTTTCCAAAACATACGAGGCAGACTATCGGATGAGCAGGGTGGCAAAAATTTATTCTCTGTACCAGCAAAAGCTGCGAGCCTATAATGCAGTGGATTTTGACGATATTATTTTGCTGACGGTAAAGCTGTTTCGCAAGTTTCCTGAGGTTTTGGAGTATTATGCCAACAAATTTCGTTATATTTTAGTGGACGAGTATCAGGATACCAACCACTGTCAGTTTGAGCTGGTGCGGCTGCTTTCTTCCATCCATCATAATTTGTGCGTGGTGGGGGATGACGATCAGAGTATTTATAAATTCCGGGGTGCGAATATTCAGAATATTTTGGATTTTGAACGGTGCTTTGATCATGCGGCGGTGATCAAGCTGGAGCAAAATTACCGCTGTACCGCAAGCGTGCTGGAGGCGGCCAATTGCGTCATTGCCAACAACACCCAGCGGAAGGAAAAGCGGCTGTGGACCAACAATGAAAAGGGAGAGCTTCCCTTTTTATACGATGCGGGAAACGAGCATGACGAAGCCTATTTCGTTGCAGATCAGATTCTCCGGCTGTGCCGGAAGGAGGGGGCGGTGTATTCCGATTTTGCGGTGCTGTACCGGATGAATGCCCAGTCCCGTGTGCTGGAAAACGCATTGCGGCAAAGCGGCATTCCTTACCGGGTGGTAGGAGGGCTGCGGTTTTATGACCGAAAGGAAGTAAAGGACATTATCGCTTATCTGCGATTGGTGCAAAACCCGGGGGATAACATCAGCCTGAAACGGATTATCAATCTGCCCAAGCGGGGGATCGGTCAAAAGAGCATTGACACCCTGGAGCAGATTTCCGTCAGCCGGGGAGAAAGCATGTTTGATACTGCCTGCTGCGCCAACGAGATCCCGGAGCTGGCTCGGGCGGCAGCAAAGCTGATCCCCTTTACGGATATGATTCGGAGCTTGTTCCCTTATCAGGAGGACTTGGATCAGCTGCTGGATCAGCTTCTCCAAAAAAGCGGCTATGTTGACGAGCTTTTGCGGGAGGATACGGTAGAATCCCGCTCCAGAATTGAAAATATTAAGGAGCTGTCCGGTGCGGTGGACGAATATGTGGAGCAGTCTGATGATCCCACCCTGGCGGGCTATTTAGAGCAGGTTTCCTTGGTCAGCGATATTGATAATTACGATCAGTCGGAGGATGCGGTTACGCTGATGACGCTGCACAGCGTAAAGGGACTGGAGTTTCCCAACGTGTTTTTATGCGGCATGGAGGAAGGGGTGTTCCCCAGCTATCGGTCTATTACCGAGGAGGACGAGCTGGAGGAGGAGCGCAGACTTTGCTATGTGGGCATTACCCGAGCGAAAAAAAGGCTGTTTATGAGCCATGCTTTTTCCAGAACCTTGTTCGGAAGCACCTCTTATAATAAAATTTCCCGGTTTTTAAAGGAAATCCCGGAGGAATTATTAAATCATCCTCAGTCTGAGCCGGAGCCGGTGCAGACAAAACCAGAAAAACAGAAAATTTCCCAGGAAATGCTGTTTCACAGCGGCACGTTGGGCGGTTTTGGGCGGCCGGTCAAACAAATAAAGCAGGATTATAAGCCGGGGGATACGGTAAAGCATAAAAAATTCGGAACGGGACTTTTGCTGTCCGTAACGCCCAAGGGAGACGATTTGCAGCTGGAGATTGCCTTTGAATCCTGCGGCACCAAAACGCTGATGTCCTCCTTTGCACCGCTGACAGTTTTGAAATAATGTTTTTGAAAATAAAAATCAATGCTAGGAATGAATGGGAAAGGCTGTGGAAAGTAATATGAGTAAAAGTTTAAGAGACGAACAGACGGATCGGCTGTTTCAGGGAATGCTCAAGCTGGAAACAGTGGAGGAGTGCTACCGTTTTTTTGAGGATCTTTGTACCATATCGGAAATCAAAGCCATGGCTCAGCGGTTTGAGGTGGCGGTGATGCTGGACGATCAGCGGGTTTATACCGAGATTGCCCAGGAAACCGGAGCCAGCTCCGCTACCATCAGCCGGGTGAATAAATGCCTGCTGTACGGCGAGGATGGGTATCGTTTGGTGTTGAAGCGGCTGAAGGAAGAGAAAGCGTAAACACTATGGCGTAGATTCCTTTGGGAAAGGCTGTGAAAATGAAAATGAGCGCATATGAAAATTTTGCATCGGTTTATGATCGGCTGATGAGTGACGTGGATTATGACGGCTGGTGTGATTTTTATGAGCAAATGTTTCAGCAAATGGGTGCTTCGCCCCGGCTGGTGCTGGAGCTGGGCTGCGGTACGGGAAATCTGACTGTGCGGCTGGCAAACCGGGGATATTCCATGATCGGGCTGGACTGCTCGGCGGATATGCTGACGGTGGCGGCGGAAAAATCAGAAGGGCTGGACATTCTTTATTTGCTGCAGGATATGACGGATTTTGAACTGTATGGCACGGTGGACGCTGTGGTTTGCTCTTTGGACGGGCTGAATTATCTGACCGAGCCGGGGGAGCTGGAGCGCTGTTTTTCTCTGGTTTCTTTGTTTTTAAATCCGGGAGGCGTATTTTTATTTGATTTAAACACACAATATAAAATGGAGCAGGTGATCGCCCCCGAAACCTTTGTGTATGACGACGGCGAGGTGTTTTATACCTGGCAAAGCGTTTGGGACGGAGAAGCCGGGGAGTGTGAATATGATTTAACCTTTTTTGTCAGGGAAGGGGAGCTTTACCGCCGGTTTGAGGAAACCCACTTGCAAAAGGCCTACGGGACAGATCAGGTTCGCCGGGCTCTTGAGGATGCCGGACTGGAGCTTTTCGGTGCTTATGACGGCTTGTCACAGCGGCCTGCTGATGAGAAAACAGAACGGATTTGCTATGCTGCCCGCAAGGCGGCAAAGGGAAATTCGTGAAAAGTCTAAAAAGCGACATTCTTTGTCGAAAGTTTTTGGGAATTTTAAATAAAAAAGATTGACAATTTGAAATTTATGTGATACAATAAATATACGGTATGAATTTTTCTGCCGTGATAAAAGCTTTAGGAGGAATTTTTTAATGCAAAAAGGTAAAGTAAAATGGTTTAATGCGGAAAAGGGCTATGGCTTTATTGAAAGCGAAGACGGAACTGATGTGTTCGTTCATTTTTCCGCAATCAATGCCGAGGGTTACAAAACTCTTGACGAGGGCATGACTGTTGAGTTTGAAGTTGTTGAAGGAGCGAAAGGTCCTCAGGCTGCTAACGTTACGAAAGCGTAATCAGCCTCTACTTATAAATAGTTGAAACATCTAAATTTAACAAGTTCAGTAGAAAGCCTCATATGAAAATATGAGGCTTTTTTACCGATTTGGAGAATGGCCTGCTCCCGGCTTTTCGGAAATGGTGCAAATGTGGTTCCATTGTATTGGCAGGCGGAAAGGTTGTGGATTTGAGTATGGATACATTAATCAAGACAATTGCTCATCATAAAATGATTCGGGCGTACGCTGCTGTCACAACGGATTTGGTGAACCGGGCGGCAAGCATGCATCAAACGATGCCGGTGGGAACGGCGGCTTTGGGCCGTGCCCTGACGGCCGTTGGGATGATGGGAGCAATGCTGAAGGAGCCGGGAGAAACGGTTTCCATTCAATTCAAGGGGGGCGGCCCCTTGGGATCTGTTTTTGCAATGAGCGAATTCGGCGCAAAGGTGCGGGGATATGTGGACAATCCTTTGGCTGATTTGCCGCTGAATGCAAGGGGAAAGCTGGACGTGGGGAGCGCCGTGGGCGTTGACGGAACCTTGAGCGTGGTGCGGCAGCTTTCCGTGGGAGAGCCTTATGTGGGGCAGATTCCTCTGG
>JAXEOR010000174.1:0-3178 GCA_034117945.1 Clostridia bacterium
CCCGTACAGCACCAGGGTGGGATCATCGCTATTGACGGCAACCATATTTTTGCTCGGGCTTTGATTTACATAAATAATCAAATTCTCCCGCAGGGTATTGCTTTCGTTCTGGATGGTGGCTCTGTTGGAGGTATTCCCAAGCCAGGGCCATTTTGCCAGATAAAGAGGATTTTCATTGACCTGAATCAATTTTTTGTGATAGCTTGCTACGATCTCGTCACTCACATTTTCACCCAGAATATAATTTTCCCATTTTCTGTTATTCCACATATAAGAATAATAAACATTCGGTGTGTCGATATACAGATTGTGATAGAACATATTGTCCTGTCCGGCATGAACCTTATTAGCCTGCGCATGTTCCACCCCGGGGCCGAACACGTTGCCGTAAACCAAAGAATCAGAGCTTCCGTCGTCGGTAAAGAATCCGCAGGGCCGCGAGCCACCGGCCATGGAGCTGCCGATATTGTAAAAATGGTTGTACCGGATTTCATTTCCGTGATCACGCCAATCACGGCCGGTATAAATGGCACCGGAATCTGCGGAATTTTTTACCAGATCATGGAACTCATTGTATTCGATCACATTTTCCGAACCGAGAAATAATACCCCAATGTGAGAGCTGTTGTAAATTTCATTGTGATCCACCTTCACTCCCACACATTCGGACAAATTGATCCCGTTGCTGTATTCCCCCAGCAGCGCAAAATCATTGATTTCGCTGTTGGTCAGGTAATTGTTCCCATGGGTTAATGTGTTCCGGTCTCCGCAGCTGTCAATGTTCAAAGCGGAAAGGCCGATATGATGAATATGAGAACTGATCACGCCGTTTTCCGTTCCGCCCGACATCAAAACACCGTTTTGCTCAAAGGTGTTGATATCGCAATTGTCTATCTTCACCCGGGTGCCGCCGTTAATCAAAACTGCATTTTGTCTTCCGCTGGTAAGCTCCAGATCACTGATTGTAACATAAGAAACATCCGTCATTTCAATGATGTTCCGATCCAGGTTGGTAACCTTCAGAACAGGATTCTTTGCGTCTGTGACAGGATACAAATACAGCATTCCGGTTTTTCTGTCAATATACCACTCACCCGGTTCGTCCAGTTCTTCATAAACATTGTAAACACAAAAGCTTCTGCCCTTACCGTTGTTGACACCCACATTGTATTGTCCGGCACCGCCATACTTCATGCTGTCCAGTGCCTCTATGGTATGAGCCTGCTGATCCAGCGTTGCATATAAATATTCACAGTACCAGGTTTCTGCCCAATATCCTGCAAAAATCAAATCCTCCAGATTGTGGATCCAGCTGTCAAGCACAGAGTCAAAATACTGCACCTTCATCAGGCCTTCCCCCTGTCTGTAGTCATCTGCGGGATACCGGGTGCAATAGCCCCGATTTAAAACATCACAGATGGGCCAATCGGTAATCAGCTTTGAATTGGGGTATCTGGACAGCTGCATCACATGACCGTCAAACAAAAACAGCGGTGCGCTGTACTTTTCATCCTTGGCGGGATATTTTCCCGGAGGCGTCATTCCCAAGCTTTCCAGACTGGCAGTCACAACCTTACCCTGGGCTGTTTTGGAGCGAAGCTTTTCCTTCATTTCTCCCTCTACCGGCCGAAACAGGGAATAGTCCAGCTCCCGGCCACCGGAAATGGATACCTTTTCTCCGGGATAAGCCGCATAGGTAATGGGCTTTTCTGCCGTTCCGCTGTCCTCCTCGCTTAACGTAAAGGTTTGGGTGGGATAATACACACCCTCTCTGAGATACACTGTCATGCCCCCCTGAGGGATCCGCCCCTCCTTGCGGTATTGACGGATGGTATCTCTTGCCTTTTCCAAGGTGGCAAAGGGAGCGTCAATGGAGCCGTTGTTGTCGTCACTGCCGTCCGGTGCCACATACAGTGCCGAATCAGCCGCAATGATATCTTGAAAGGTCACCTTCAAAACTACATCCTTCACCACTGTCACAGACGTAGTGTCTGAATCCAGCACAATGCCGTTATAGGAAAGCTCATCAATGGCCTTTCCCTCCTGGGGAGTGACCGTAAAGGTCAGTCTGTCATTGATGATTAAATCGTCCAACTCACCGTTTTCGGTATATTCGGTGCCATTGATGGTCACCTTTCCGCCCTGACCAACCGAAACGATGTTATGTACCCGAATGGAATCCAGTCCTTCCGGAACAAAAACAACCTTGATCACGGCAGCATCTGAGGGCTGATAGGTAAATTGCAGATCTCCGTCCGCCTGCGTTTCTGTGCCGTTAACTGCTAAATAATAGCTATAGCCTGCATCCGGCACAATTTTGTAAGTATGCTTTACCAGTTCCGCAAGAGCAGTGGCGGGAACCTCTTCTCCGCCTTCCAGCAAGGATCCGCACACGCCCACATCAAAGTTCACCACTGCGGCATACTGTCCTACAGCTGTTCCGCCCACGATAGGCTGCAAATCGCTGGAGCAGTTCACCGCCTTACCCACGTCTCCGCCCAGAACAGAACCGAAGGTAACATTCTTTTTGCCAAAATCGGGATAGGTATTATCATAGCAGGTGCAGCCTGCAATCAGCATACCGTTATTGTTGGCCACCAGACCACCCACCCGCATACCGTCAGCTCCGGGGATGGAAAGAACAGAATGAATCACAGAACAGTTTCTGACACTTCCTCCCGCTCTGGTATCTGAAGCCAAAAGACCTGCATAGACGTCGGCAGTGCTGGAGCTGGTCATGACAAAATGATCCAGCGTAAGGTTTTGCACAGTGCCTCCCTCCAGCTTTCCGAACAGGCCGGTCATATTGACCGCTGTGGTAATGGATAAGTTCTTAACCACATGCTCTCCCCCGTCAAAATGGCTGGTGATTTTCAGCATGTTCCAGTCTGCGGCAACGCCGATGCCGTTCCCCTTCACAGGATAATCCTTCATATCCAGATCGCTGGTGATTTTGAAGTATTTCGGGGTTCCGTCTGCGCCCACATAATATTTGGCCATATCGGTATTGTCATTGGTTGCGTCAATCAAATTGTAAAAATCCTGCTCCGACTGAATCAGAAAAGGATCAGCCTGGGTGCCACTGCCTGAAAAATGATCGTAGGCATCCGCACCAAGCACCTGTACCGCACCCATAGAAAGCGCCAGACATGCCACCAAGCATAATGTGACTATTTTT
>JAXEOR010000175.1:0-2916 GCA_034117945.1 Clostridia bacterium
TACCGCCTCCTCATTGTTCTTCCTGTTCGGTTCCGATTGTTTGTCACATCAGATCGCCGGAAGTCATTCTGCAAAAATTTTAAAAAAGAAAGATCATTGCGATTTAGAACAATCCCTGCGTTCTATAAGCTAAACATCCCCGTCCTCTTCCTCTGCTTTCCTCCGTTCCTTCAACTTTTTATTGATGGCTACACGGTCAAACATGGAACCCTCCCGGTATTCTCTTAAAATCCGCTCATCCTCCCAGTCATCAAAGCCCATTCTGGCCAGCCTTTTTTCCGCCGCTGCTATCCTTTCCGATGCCATTTTGTTCATGGCCATGCTATCAACCATGGGGGCTCGCTGGTATTCTCTTTGCATCTTCTCCGCATCCCAGTGGTCAAACCCAGCTCTGTTCAGTCTTTCCTCCGCTGCTTCTGTCCTTTCCTCCAGTCTTCTGCTCATGGCCACACGATCATATATTGAGGCTCGCCGATATTCTTTGGAAATTCGCTCATCCTCCCAGTCATCAAAGCCCATTCTGTCCAGTTTTTCCTCCGACTGCTCCATTTTTTCTCCGAGCTCCATCATCTTTCTCGCAAAAGCATTTCCCACAAGCAATGCCATCTCTCCCATCGTCTTCCAAACATCCCGAAATCCCATTGTACCGCCTCCTAACGCAATTTTTCTATAAAACTAGCCTTCCTTGCTCCCAAACAGTTTTTTAATTTTTCCAAATACTCCTTTCTGCAGGATGTGATCTGCCATGCCCAAAAGCTTTTCCAGCTGTTCGATCACGTTGCCGTCTCCCGCCCAATGCTCCATAATCACCTCTTCATCAACAGAATCCAGCAAAGATTTGATCACCAGCACAGCCAGCGTTACATCATCCGTAAACCCGATACCAGGAATCATATCGGTAACCAAGTCAATGGGGGACGCAAAGTACAAAATGGCGCCGGCGATATATAATTTATTTTTGATCGGAACTCTGGAATCCGCCAGCAGCCTGCATATCAGGTGGAAAAAATCAGGGGCGGCAATTAAGTAATTCATATATTTTGAATTGGGGTGCCGCACAATGTATTTTTGTATTTTGGTGCGCAGCTTCTGGTAAAAATCGGCCTGCTTCTCCTGATCCATGGCCTCGTAAACAAATTTATACTGCCCTTCCTCGTTCATGTTGTCAAAATAATGAAACGAATAATCTCCCATAAGTAACGTCCTCTCTACAATTTTTTCCGTTAAAAATGCTTTTTGGTAAAATTCCTTCTTCACGCCCCTTGTTCAAATCACTCCGATCCCCTCCTTTTTCAAAATTTATAAACGGTTCAGCTCCGGCTCTTTGAACTGAAGCAGCAGCTCGTCCGTTTCCATTACGGTTTTATGGGATTTGATGGCGTAAATCAGAATGCAATCTCGTTTGACCCGGGGGTAAAGCTCCATAAAGCCGGTTTGCTTTAAGGCAATCTGGGTTTCGTCGAAGGACAATTCCGCCCCCATGCAAAGCTGGATCATTTTATCTCTGGACGGCTTTTTGGTTCCGTTCAGCAGCTGGTAGCCATAGGTTCGCTCGATGCCCGATTTTCTGATGATGTCAGATTTTTTTAAATGCTTTTGTTCTATGATGCGGTCAAAATACCGGGCTATGCCCACATAAATAAAATCTGCCTTGTGCTCGGAAAAAAACTCCAGCAAGTCTGCATAGGTATTCATAGACGCCAACAAATCGGCTGTGGAGCAGCAGTCTATTCCCGATTTTGCAGCATCTCCATCCGGCAGGCAATCCGTATGCCGCCGGCAAATCTCCTGAAACATCCGGTAAAAGCTGTCCACATCCTTGATTCTGTCCTTTTTGGAAACCGCTGTCGCCTTTTGAATCAACTCCCGAAAACAGGTATCGTCCGAAACCGATTGCAGCAAATACTCCAAAACCTTTCCGACAGAATACACATCCGTTGCGGCGTCTACCGTATCAAATTCAAAATGCTCCGGAGAACAAAAGAGGGCATTGCCGTAATTCCCCTTTTCCGGCTTCACACCAAAGGGCAGAGCGGTGTTAAAATCAATCAGAACATAATAGTGTTTTGATTTTACAATATTTTTCGGTGTTACATCCATATGGCAAAGATGAACGCTGTGAAACACCTTCAATGCCTGGCAGAGATCCGAAATAAGCTTGGGAATCTCCTCCTTTGCAAATGACCCCATAGCCACCTCGTCATCCAGGGCACACCCGTCGATATATTCTGTAATGATGTAATCCGTTCCAAATTCATAAATTTCCGGTAAACAGCTGCTTTTCCGGTTTATTTCTTTGAAGATCGGAATCATTTCCGGCGTTACATTTTTCAACACTCCCATTTTCCCCGACTGATCATCCTGCATAAAAATCAGCCGGCTCCCTTCCACATCTGAAATCGAGTAGTATTCCCGAAACATGGTTTTCCCTCCTTTCCTAATCATCGCAGGCTTTTTCACCTGGCCGTTTTGATTCATCCATCCCCTGTTGCTGACTCTATTATACAAAGAGAAGATGGACACATACTGACCTTGTCAAGAAATTTTTTATTTTTTTTAAAATCCTGTATGCTCCCGGGCTGGCCTCTCCATTCTCAATGATTTCCTTGAAAATATCAGAAAATCACCCACAAAACGACAATCGTCTTTTTTTATTGTACCATTCCCACTCCAATAATTGGTATGCCGAAGGCACACATTCCGAAAAAATCGGCAGTCCCTGTTCCGTCCCCTGTTTTCCTGAAAAATCGTACTCTGTCCCGCCTGCGATTTTGAAAAATCCCCCTTTTTTACAACAAAAAAGGATTGATTTACTTTGACATGATACCTATAACATGTCTGTAAATCAATCCCGATGGTAAGGGGTGTATGTTATTCATTCAAAATGGTTACTTTGTCTCCCTGGGTTCTGAGCCA
>JAXEOR010000176.1:0-2891 GCA_034117945.1 Clostridia bacterium
CACCTTCGGCATCTCCATCCGCATCTGCGTAAGTATAGGTTGCCTGCAGCTCCTTGCCCACCTTAGGCAAAGCAGACAAACCAACATTGGAAACGGTAGGCTTTTCTCCTCCGGGCAACAGCTCTTGGCCATCATAGCTAAAGGTAGATAAGCCAATCTCGGACTGATCAATGTTGGAAAATCCGGGTACCTGCTGCAGCACCTCTTCCTTCAAACGATAGTCCCCATTGGCATAATCATAGAACAAATCCCGATTATCCCGATCTGCGCTCTTTAAAATGACCAGGTTTGTTGTAAAACCGTTGATTTCCGGCTCATCAGATCCCACTTTACCGTTGTTATGTACATACCAGCTGTTGTTAAAGGCTGCCCAGCCGCTGACGCTATGGGGTACATTGTCTGTGTAAATCAAAATATTTCGTGCAATCTCGTTAGGAACATAGTAGCCATTTCCCTCATAAAAAGCCTTAATCCACGGCCAGCGTTCCTGATAGAGAGGATTTGCCCAAACCTGAGTTAAGGTAGCACCTGTCTCACCGGGTGCTGTAGCGGCATTGGCCGCCTGCTCATTTACCCGTTCTACAAAATTTTTAAAATTATACATATAAAACATGGTGGGCAAATCAATCACCAGGTTATCAGTAATAACGTTCCCGTGCCCCCAGTTGATTTTGAAGGCTTCGGTGTTATCGCCCGAACATCCCGGCCCTACAATATTATGGGTAACGGTAAAGTCGCTTATGCCGTCATCACCAAATACGGCGGAACCGCTGAATCGATATTCGTTGTAGCCGCTGGAAATATTGTAAAAATGATTATACTGAATTGTGGTTCCGTGGCAGCGCATATCTCTGCCGCCGTAAATAACAGCTAAATCCACAGCGTTGGTGTTACACTCATGGAAGCTGTTATACTCAATCAGCGTATCCACCGAGGTAGCAGAATCTCCCGCAGAGGCAAAATTAATTGTCTGCTGTGCAAAATTATAAAATTCATTGTTTGCAATACGGGTTCCCACGCCACGAACCGTCACCCCGGGCACATTAAACTCTCTCAGCTTAGTTCCGTCATGAATCACGTTGTTCACAACGAAATTATGACCGGAGGTCAGGGTCTCGGTATCGCCGCCGCTGATGTACAGCATGCTGGTACCGCAATAGCTGACTTGAGAGTTTTGGATCCCGCAATAGGTTGCATTTTCGATCTTAGCTGCTCTGTTTCTGAAATTGATCAGATTACAATTGTTGATCACGCAATGATCCGTTCCGTTCATGGAAACGCCCACTCCCCGTGAGGAGGTAAAGGTAATCCCCTCAAAGGAGACGTAGTCGGTATTTTTCAGAGAAACCAGATCAAAGGTTCCTTCGGTTACATACAGCTTGGAATCCGTTCCGGTATCCTCAAAGGGATACACATACAGCTTATCTTCTCCCTTATCGTAATACCATTCACCCGGTTCATCAATGGCCTCATATGCGTTAAATACCCTCGTTGCCTTTTTATTACCGGAGGAGGTGCCGTAATAGGAGGTGGTGGTACCAGTAACCGTTTGCTCGTCTGCATTCCGCGTACCTAAGAAGGCACCCGCTGTCCAGCCGTAGGCCAGATAACTGAAATATACATAATCATCCGGACGATAGCTCCAGCTCCAGAAGGTGTCATCCTCCAACTTTAAAACGGGAATGGAGTTTTTTTCGGAATTTGGGCTCACTGCTTCACCAAAAATCCAATCCTCCGCAATGCCGGAGTTAGGATAACGAGCTAAATTCATGGCATTGCCGTCCAGCATCATCATAGGTGCCTCAATTTCAAAGCCGCTGTCCTGGACGGAAATCTCGATGGGCTTCAGCCCAAGCTCTGCGCCGGAGGCTACCACAACATGCTCCTGTGCACGTTCAGGCAGCAGCTCCTTCATCTTGCCGGATACCTTTTGGAACTTACTAAAGTCATAGGGAGTGCTTCCGCTCAACACTACCTTTTCGTCTTCATATGCCCGATAAACCACCGGAGCTTCTTCTGTTCCGCCATCCTCTTCGTTTAAGGTAAAGGTACCGGTCAGGGCATATTCTCCGCCCCGCAGGTAAACAGTAACCGGAATATCTTTTTCGCCGCGGAGAGATTGAACCATCGCCTTTGCCTGATTCAAAGTTTTTAAAGGCTTTTCCAAGGTTCCGGGGTTTCCGTCATCCCCGTCAGGAGATACATAAACAGTTACCTCAGTCAAATCAGAGCCTGTGTTGCCAACAAGCACCCGCTGTCCCATCACCTCGCCGGTTGGAGCAACTGCAACTACATAATAGATTCCGTCTGCTGTGGTATCCGCTGCTGCAACCGTCGCTTCTCCGCCTGCTCCGGGGGTGACAGTAATGCCGGAATCGGTCAGAATCTCTGTTCTGTCCTGATTGGTGACATAATAGGTAAAATCTTGTGAAAGTCCGGCGGTGGTTCCGATTTGGTTTAAGGTTTTGGTAAGCAGCTTTTTGCTCTGACCTTTTTCCAAAACAGCTTCGCCGTCCTCGAAGCGGTTTTGCATTTCCGCTACAGCAACCTTTGCTGCATAAACGGTTGATACATGAATTTTTGCCGGATTGGCGCAAGGTGCCGGATAGCCCAGGTGCAGGGTATAATTGACCTCATCTGCCATTCCTCCCTGTTCAAATCCATTGGGAATGGTAATGGTGCCGGCAAATTTCTTCCAGCTGCTGTCAATCTCCATGCCGGTTGTGCCATACTCTGCCGTCAATGCATTGTATCCAAAGGTTTTGGAGTTTTCAATCAGTCCCATGTTAAAGAAAGTTTTCTTTCCTTCCTCCGCCGTTTTGGCATAAATGCTGACAA
This sequence comes from Clostridia bacterium, assembly GCA_034117945.1. Taxonomy (GTDB): domain Bacteria; phylum Bacillota; class Clostridia; order HGM11514; family HGM11514; genus SIG438. The sequence goes on from JAXEOR010000176.1 coordinate 2,839, forward strand.
CGATGGTGTCCCCATCCTTCAATTCACTTTTATCCAGCCAATCCCGATAGGTG
>JAXEOR010000177.1:0-3940 GCA_034117945.1 Clostridia bacterium
GTCTCCGATTGCGTACGAGCACCTGCTGAGCGTTTATGGTAGATACGTTGCTTGACAATGAGGAGCCGATATGATAGGCTTGTGCCGGGGCGAACCGCCCTTGGGGCTGCTTCGTTCTTTCGCCGCATCATCACATCGGCAAAGGTCGCCCGCAAGTGAACCGTGGAATAAATGCGACAACTTCTACGAAAATTAAAGAATTATTACGATTCATTCCGTTTTTTGCAGAGTTTTACTGTCTATTTTTTCTGGGAGGGCACTATTTTTCAAATTTTGTTCTTTTGCACAGACCTTCTGCAAATAAAAGGGCAACAAATATTGAATTTGCTGTTGAAATATGTTACAATGAAATGGGAGCTGTATATTTACATGAGAGCCGGAGGAGGGATGAATATGAAAACAAGACAGGAAGCGATAGATTTTTGCATGTCTCTTGGAGACGTGTATGAGGACTATCCCTTTCATGATGACAATTGGACGATTATGCGACATCGCAAAAATAGAAAAATGTTTGCTGCCATATATGAGCACCGGGGAGCCATTTGGATCAACGTCAAATGCGATCCCAGGATTTCATATCTGTGGCGCAGTACCTACCAGTCTGTTGTGCCGGCCTATCATATGAACAAGGAGCACTGGAACTCCATCATCCTAGACGGCAGTATTCCCCGGGAGGAGATTCAGACCATGGTGAGCGACAGCTACGATCTGACGGTAAATAAGCGAAAGTAATCAACCTGAAATGGTAAAGAAAGGGAAGAGATGGAGCGGAATGAATTGGTTATTTGAAGCTGCGAATCAATATGTGAAGGAAAGCGATTGGAAGGATCTTGCCCTCATTAAGCTTTGCCTTTGTGCAATAGGCATTTTGATCGGTGCGAATCTGGCGGGAAAGCACAGAAAAAAAGTGACAAAGGCGGCGGCAGGCATATTTGCTGTGACTTATGTTCCGCTGATGGCGAAATTTATGAAAATTATTGCTCGGAAAGGGAAAGTATGAGGGCGTTTGCGATGACGCTGTCTCACGGCGGTGAAAATCTCTATGACGGTTGGATGAAAAACAAAAAGTCGGCCATACTATCCTGTCATGACGGATTCCGTCCGGTGAGCTTTCTGATAGAAGCCCTTGACGAAGAGGCGGAATCGTATGCTTTTTTGCGATTGTGATATACAGTGAAATGAAGGAGGCATCAAATGGACAATAGAATGTATCTGTGTATTGATCTGAAATCCTTTTATGCCTCGGTGGAATGTATCGAGCGGGATCTTGATCCAATGACCGCAAACCTTGTGGTAGCGGATCCCTCAAGGACGGAAAAAACTATTTGTCTGGCGGTTTCTCCTGCTTTGAAATCCTATGGAATTCCGGGAAGACCCAGGCTGTTTGAGGTGGTGCAAAGCGTGAAGGAAATCAACAGCCAGCGCAGGCGCAATGCCCCCGGGAGAAAGCTGGAGGGCGAATCTGCCGACGACACGGAGTTAAAGAACAATCCGTCTCTTGCACTGTCTTTTATTACTGCGCCGCCCAGAATGGCGTATTATATGGAGTATAGCACCAGGATATACAATGTTTATCTAAAGTATATCGCACCGGAGGATATTCATGTGTACTCCATTGACGAGGTGTTTATTGATATTACCAATTATTTAAACACCTATCGGCTTTCCGCCCGGGAGCTGGCAATGAAGATGATCCGGGATGTGCTGGAAACAACGGGAATCACTGCAACTGCGGGGATCGGGACGAATCTGTATCTGGCTAAAATTGCGATGGATATTGTGGCAAAGAAAATGCCGCCGGATGAACAAGGGGTGCGGATTGCCGAGCTTGATGAGATGTCCTATCGCAGACAGCTTTGGAGCCATCGGCCGCTGACGGATTTTTGGAGAGTGGGCAAGGGATATGCTAAAAAGCTGGAGAATAACAGATTGTACACTATGGGCGATATTGCCGCGTGCTCTTTGACCGAGTACGGGGAGGACAAGCTGTACCGGCTGTTTGGCGTGAATGCGGAGCTTTTGATTGACCATGCATGGGGCTGGGAGCCTTGTACCATAGAGGATATCAGAGCCTATCAGCCGGAAAATAAAAGCATTGGCTCCGGTCAGGTGCTGCATTGTCCCTATGATTTTGACAAGGCAAAGCTGATTGTTCGTGAAATGACAGAGCTGCTGGTTCTGGATTTGGTGGAAAAAAGGCTGGTGACGGATCAGATTGTTCTGACGGTGGGCTATGATATAGAAAATATTACCAATCCAGAGATCAGAAGGCAGTATCACGGAGAGGTTACAACGGATCCCTATGGAAGAATCATTCCCAAGCATGCCCACGGTACGGCAAATATAGGCAGACTGACCTCCTCAACCATGCTGATTATGAAGGAGGTTCTGGAGCTGTTTGACAAAATAGTCAATCCCAAGCTGCTGGTAAGGCGGGTGAATCTTTCTGCCAACCATGTGGTTGCGGAGAGTGAAGCAAAGCAAGACCAAGGCTTAGAGCAGCTTGATTTGTTTACGGATTACGGTGAGCTTCAGAAAAAGCGGGAGCAGGAGGAAAAGGAGCTGAAGAAGGAACGTGCCATTCAGGAGACAACCATCAAGCTGAGAAACAGGTTTGGCAAAAATGCAATACTGAAAGGGACAAATCTGCAGGAGGGTGCCACAACAAAGGACAGAAATAACCAGATCGGCGGGCATAAGGCTTGAAAAAATAGGGCAATTCTTCATTCTGCCTGGGATTTCATTACATGGATTTTATAGTTTTTGAAATTCCGGTTTCGTTAAGGGGATGAATGCAAAAAACAGGGAAAATATAGGGAGGTTATGATGGATGAGGAGAAGTGACAGAGAAATTACAGATAAAAAAATCATAGAGGCATTTCTTGCGGAAGAACAGATCCTGAGAGTGGCGTTCTATGACAACGGAGAGATTTATATTGTACCTGTAAATTATGGTTATTCCTATGAGGATCATCAATATTCGTTTTATTTTCATGGGGCAAAAGAGGGAAGAAAATTTGAACTTAGTCAATGTGAACCGGCAGTGGGATTTGAGATAGACGGGAAATATCGGTTGCTGGTAGGCGAAATGGCTTGTGATTTTTCTGCTGCTTTTCAAAGTGTGATCGGCACAGGAATACTCCATCTTGTAGATGACATAGAAGAAAAAAGAAAAGGGTTAAATGCCATTATGAAACAGATCACACAAAAGGCGGAGTGGCATTATGATGATACCATGATGGAAGAAGTCGCTGTTTTCAGATTGGATGTTGCAAACATATCCTGTAAAGCAAAATAACGATCCTGCAAACTTGTTCGGGAATATTATGAGATTCGGAGGCAATCATGAATTATCAATCAGCTGAACAAAAATATGATAAAATCATCAATCTTCCTCATCATCAGTCCAAAAAGAGAAGGAGAATGTCTATGTCTGAACGTGCTGCGCAGTTTGGGGCGTTCCGCGCCCTGACCGGCTATGAGGATGAAATTGCGGAGACAGCAAGGCATACAGATGCCCGGCTTGAGCTTGACGAATATGCGAAGGCGGAAATCGGCGTGAAATTGCAGTTTGTCCATGATCACAAGAATGAAAAGCTGCGCATTTCGGTGACCTATTTTGTGCCGGATGAAAGAAAATCGGGCGGTGCTTATCTGACCAAAAACGGAATTGCACGAAGCATCAAGGAGCCGGAAGGACTGCTTGTGTTGGGGGACGGAACAGAAATCCCTATTCATGAAATTGTTTCCATCGAGGGGGAAGGGTTGCCCGGGTGGGAAAATGAAGTGTAACAGCTCGGCTTTACAGCAGAAGGGAATTTTGAAAAAGAGCGGTTTAAAAAAATTTTAAAAAATTTGCAAAAACCTCTTGACAATGCGAACATTTGATTGTATAATTAAAATACAAACGAAAGTTCGTATTTTTTAGAGAAGGTGATTG
>JAXEOR010000178.1:0-5956 GCA_034117945.1 Clostridia bacterium
GCCAGTCCACCGGACTGCCTTGCCTTACGCAGCGGCCCTTTCGGCTTCGATCCCCCTATATAAATTGAAAAGCAGGCATCCTTACAGATACCTGCCATTTGGTGGAGCATAGGGGGATCGAACCCCTGGCCTCAAGATTGCGAACCTTGCGCTCTCCCAGCTGAGCTAATACCCCATAAACAGCCTTATCCAACGAAAGGCTGCTGTCAACTATAATAACAATGGTTATTATACAACTTTTTCATCAAAAAGTCAAGAGCTTTTCGCAATATTTCTTTCGCCGCTTGCTCGCAAACGAACATGGGTCTCCCAAAGGAGTTTTATTCCTGTTCCTGTTCTATTCTGCGGTTTCTGAAATATAGCCCGATGTCAGTACACACCAAAATAACATTTGGAAAATAGAACCAAAAAGCAAGGTTGAAATTGTGGGCGAGAATTTTGGAGCAAATGCCGCATAAATATCCAAAGGCGATCATGCACATAAAGAGCAGACTTTTCCCTTTGGTGGAGCGGGATCTGTAAGAACGAATGATGGACAAAGGCCAGGATATTCCGAAGCTTACAATCATAATCGTTTCTAAAATGTTTGCTAATGCTGACATAAATCAAGCTTCCTTTCTTGTTTGGTATAATCAGGAAGAAGCCTTGGCGACAAGGTGTCCTCTTCCACAGCAGCCTGTATTTTTTTCTGCAGAAATCGAGTGGTATGGTCTAAGGATAACATACCGTAATTTCGTTTTTTGGCCTCCTGAGCGGCCTGCCTTCCGGCGGTGCGGCCAAATACGATAATATCCAGCAGGGAATTTCCCATCAGCCGGTTTTTGCCGTGAATCCCGCCCACGACCTCTCCTGCAGCGTACAGTCCTTCTACCGTTGTTTTGCAGTCAGGAGAAATATCAAGCCCTCCGTTTTGATAATGAAGGGTGGGATAAACCAGGATGGGCTGGGTGCGGATATCAATTCCGTATTTATCAAACATACGGAGCATGGCCGGGATACGGGCTTGGATGGTGCCCGGGCCGTGAAGCCGCTCAATCATGGGAGTATCCAGCCAAACACCCTGACCGCCCGGCGTTTTGATACCGCCGTGATTGCTGCATTCTCGGATAATCGCAGCCGCCGCCACGTCACGGGTTTCCAAAGGATGCATAAACACCTGTCCCTGTGCGTTTACCAGCTTTGCCCCTAGAGAGCGAACCTTTTCGGTAACCAGTGCTCCGAAAATCTGCTGAGGATAAGCCACGCCGGTGGGGTGATACTGGAGAGTTTCTGGATATTTCAGCCGTGCCCCGGCACGGTATCCCAGCACCAGTCCATCTGCTGTGGCGCCATAGTGATTGGAGGTAGGAAAGCCCTGATAATGCAGCCGTCCTGCGCCTCCTGTGGCTAAAATAACCGTTTTGGCCTGGGCGGTCATCAGCTTTCCTGTTTCCATATTTAACAGCACAGCTCCGGTAACCGTCCCATCAGGATCGGTCAGCAGCTCAACGGCTGCGGTAAAGTCAAGAACGGGAATCCTTCGGTTGTACACCTCATCCCGCAGCGTTCGCATAATTTCGGCGCCGGAATAATCCTTGGCGGCATGCATCCGTTTTCGGGAGGTTCCTCCGCCATGGGTGGTGATCATGGTTCCGTCCGGTTCCTTATCAAATTCCACCCCCAGCTCGTTCAGCCACAAAATTGCTTCCGGCGCTTCTGTTACCAGCTTAGAAAGCAGGGCAGGCTTGGCCGCAAAATGCCCGCCTCCAAAGGCGTCCAGATAATGAATAGCGGGAGAATCGTTTGGCTTATCCGCTGCTTGAATGCCCCCTTCTGCCATCATGGTGTTGGCGTCTCCGATGCGCAGCTTGGTCACAATCATACAATCTGCACCGGCATTGTTGGCTTCAATTGCCGCAGAGGCGCCTGCACCACCGCCGCCGATGATTAAAACGTCTGTCGTGTAATCCGGCTGACCAAGCTCCAGCTCTGTAACCCGGGGTCTGCCCTGGAGCAGCTGAGCCAATACCCGAGGAACCCGGTCTCCTTTGTTGGGTCCGATACGCAAGGAAAGAAATTCCTCCTGCTTGTAGTCGGGATGATAGGAGGAAAGCAGAAGCTCCTTTTCTTTGGCAGTCATCCGCTCAGGTTGATGATTCATATTTTTCTCCCGGCAAGCAGCTACCAGTTCGGCGGATTGACGCATTTGGTCCATATTCATGAGATTTCCTCCTTTATTCTTCTATCTTCCTGTCGTTATAAAGCTCTTTTAACTCTTCAACGGGCTTATCCATCAGGGCTTCGATCAAATCGGTAAAGATGCCCTCTCGAATTTCCTGTACCCGATCCTTCAGGTGCTTTGATGGGGGAGCCAAATATTTTCCGTTGATTCGCCGAGCCAGCAGTGCCACCTGAGGGTGAGAAATGCCGGCAGGACACCGTGCCGAGCAAACGCCGCACATGACGCAGTCAAAGGAGGCTTGCGCGCAGCGGGCATAATCCCCCCGCTGGGCATATGCGATGTACTGCATCACATTCAATCCCTGGGTGCAGCTTTTGGTACAGGCGTTGCAGCCGATACAGCTGTATATTTCAGGGTATAGCTGACGCATAATCTGATCCTCCGGCTTTAACGTCTCCATGTCATACAGCTCCTTCACCAGGGGGAAGAAGGGGAGTGTTGCCACATACATCTGATCCTCTACTTTTGTTTGGCAGGCCAGGCAGGCCCGCAGGGTTCGGTCTCCTGCGATCCGGTAAATGGTGGCGCAGGCACCGCAAAAGCCGTTTCGGCAGCCGCAGCCCCGGATCAGCTGATAACCGGCGTATTCCATGGCGGTCATAATGGTTAAGTGGGAAGGCACTTCGTATTGCTTGCCCATGAAATAAACGTGAACAGTATCCATAATGCTCCTCCTTTTAATATTCATCCGGCAATTCGTCCAGCTGGTCAAACCGGAACACCGGACCGTCCTTGCATACATATTTTGAGCCAATGTTACAGCGGCCGCATTTTCCGATGCCGCATTTCATTTTCAGTTCCATGGTGGTATAAATCTGTTCCCGGGAAAAGCCCAGGGAGGTAAGCGCGGCCAGAGTAAACTTGATCATCACAGGTGGGCCGCACATCAACACGGTTTGAGATAAATCCGCCGGCAGTTCCTTCACATAATCGGGAACAAAGCCAACATGCCCCTCCCAGCCCGGCTGAGGGCGGTCGACTGTAAGAAAAACGTCAAATTCCTTGCTCCATTCTTCGGTCAATTCCCGGTATCCTACCAGATCCTCCTTGGAGCGGGAGCCATAAATCAGACGGACTGAGCCGTACTGATCCCGGCGATCCCGTACATAATTGATGACCGAACGCAAGGGTGCCAGACCGATTCCCCCGGCGATAAATAACAGATTTTTTCCTTTCAGTTCGGTATCTACCGGAAAGCCATTTCCGTAGGGACCCCGCACGGCTACCTGGCAGCCCGGCTCCATCCCATGGAGGCAGTCGGTCACGCAGCCGCATTTTTTAATGGAGAATTCCATATATTCCTGCTGTGTGGGAGAAGAGGTAATGGAGAACATAGCCTCTCCCGCTCCGGGGACGGACAGCATGGCGCACTGTCCCGGCTTGTGCACAAACAGCTTTCCCCCCTCCGGTTTTTCTACCCGAAAGGTTTTGACATCCTCTGTTTCGGTACGGATGTTCGTAATCAAAGCAATTTGAGGCTGTAAGGGATTCATTGCTTCACCTCCTGGGCAACCGCCGCAATATGGCGACCTGCCGGACAGACTGTAATGCATCGCCCGCAGCCAACGCACCCCGAAAGACCTTGATTGTTTTCGGGGAAATACACCAGTTTATGCATAAATCGCTGGCGAAACCGGGCAGATTTTGTGGTTCTGGGATTCCCATGAGCCATTTTGGTAAAATCGGAATACATACAGCTGTCCCAGCAGCGAAACCGCTTGATTTCCTGTCCGTCGTTAAATTCCCGAATGTCATAGCACTGACAGGTAGGGCAAAGATAGGTGCATGCCCCGCAGGACAGACACCCGGCGGCGGCTTGCTCCCAGTCAGGAGAGTCAAACTGCTGCATGGAAAGGGAGGGAGCCCTTTGCACCGGCAGCTGTTTTTGCTTTTCCCGTATCTGGTGCTGCAACGTTTTTACCTGCTCCTCCTCTCCCTCCGGCAGGGTGGAAAGCAGCTCTTGACCCCGAGAGGTGTTTCCTCTGAGAAAGATCAGATCCTCTCCTTCCCAGGCGGTAACGTCCCCCGCCGGATCGGCGCTGTCAATCCCGAAGGTATGGCAAAAGCAGGTAGAACGGGGGATGCTGCATGCTAGCGTTATAATCAGGGTATGCTCCCGTCTGGCTTGATAATAAGGGTCTGCCGGATCGGATAAAAACACCCGATCCAGTCTTTCCAAGGCCTGCTCATCACAGCTGCGAACGCCGAACAGAATGATTTCCTCCGAAGAGGGGGGCGTGACGCATAGGGAAAAGTCCTTTTGAAAGGACATCATGGTCTGGCTGGGCGCAAAAAAGAATTCCTTGGGGCTTTTGACGGGATTGCCGGAGGTATCCGGCTTTAATCCGTCGGTGAGCCGCACCCATGCGTCCTGCAGGGGAACAAAGACCGGCTTGTTTTGGGAAAGGAGAAACCGGGTTAACTCCTGTTTGGCAATTTGTTTCATTGTGAGCCTCCTTCCGGTTCCCGATCCTGAGGCGCAAACGCTGTCAGGGAGGGGGTGTCGTACCATTCCCGCAGATCTTTCGCCATTTTTCGATGAATCAGATACAAGGGGATGTGCTGAGGACATACCCGGTCGCATTCCCCGCATTCCACGCACCGGCCGGTGACATGCATGGTACGGATGATATGGTAAAGCTGATCCTCAAAGGAATCGGAGGATACCTTTGAGGAAACGCCGGATCGGTCGTTATCAAAAATACATTGCACACAGGAGCATGCCGGACAGGCATTTCTGCAGGCGTTGCAGCGAATACATCTGGACAGCTCTCCTTGCCAGAAACGAAACCGTTCCTCCGGGGGCTTCTGTTCTAACTCTGAGACGGCAGCCAGCCCGTCCTGCCGGGGCAGGGGAGAAACGTCCAGGGCGGCGGTTTCATCGCAGGATACCCCCCAGTCTGTTCTGGCGCATACCTGACAGCGGGGAGGCAAAACGCCCTTTTCCGACTGTCCTCCGCAGGGCAGACCGATCAGGTACAGCTCCTCTCTTTTCACCCGATGTTCGTTGAGCAGCAATGCCAAGCCCGCTCCGTCGCAGGGCTTGAGCAGCAGGGCGGTTTTTCCTGTTGCAGGCGGGAGAGAAAGGAGCAGCTTGGATAGATTGGGTGCCCCTGCCGGCAGCAGTTCGTCCAGCTGGTGGGGAGAGCAAAAGAGGAAGGGAAGGGCTTCCCCGGTCAGAGGATCCCGCTTCCAGCCAAGCAAGCGGGTGATCACGCCCTGCTCCATTAATGTTCTGATTCTTGCTTGCATCGCAGATCCTCCAATCGTTTTGTTTTGCCCAGAGCGGAAACGGTTTGCACAAATTGGGTCATTTCCTCTGCAAATTTTGCGCCTTCCGCCGCAGAAACCCAGGTTAGTTTGATCCGTTCCCGCTCCAGTCCCATATATTCCAGCAGGGAAAACAGGGAATTCATCCGGCGGCGGGCGTAATAATTTCCGGTGGTGTAGTGACAGTCTCCGGGATGACAGCCGCACAGAATCACCCCGTCTGCTCCCCTGCCAAAGGCACGCAGAATAAACAGGGGGTTGATCCGGCAGGAGCAGGGCACCCGAATGATTTTTACCTGGGTCGGATAGCTCAGACGGTTGGTTCCCGCCAGGTCTGCCCCTGCATAGGAGCACCAGTTACAGCAAAATGCAACAATTTTTACCGGCATACCGCATCCACCTCCGCCATGATTTGTTGATTGGAAAGGCCCAAAAGATCCATCGCGCCGGAAGGACAGGTAACGG
>JAXEOR010000179.1:0-4859 GCA_034117945.1 Clostridia bacterium
AACATGAAAAAAGGCAATCAACTCAAAAGACTTGCAGTGATGACGGCTTTGGTTTTGGCATTTTCAGGCATTGGGTGCCAGGTTTTGGGCGCAACAGAAACAGAAACTTATATCTTTACTTATGACGACGGTACAACTGACCCGAATCAGAAACTGGAGGCAGGGGAGACATATAAACTCCTGACCAGTGGATCAAACGCTTGGTTTTTGACCAACGCAGGTAACTATACTCCTGTATGGCTGGTAAATGATGCAAAAAGCTTAGATGGCAACTATGGGGCGGTGTATTGTCATTTTAGCCAACAGCAGTTTCTGATCACCCGTAAGAGTGAGGGATCAATGTATGTGGATCCAATCAGTAATGATTTTTGTGTTGAATTCAGCTTTAACAGCTTAAGCTGCGAACCGGGCAAAACCGTTTCTGACAGAGGGGTGACAAGTTTCCAATTTTGTATTTATCCTGCCGCCACTTTTCAGAGTGACGGAAATCCGAGAGAGAAAGCCTACAGCATCTTTAGTTATAATAAGGGAACCATAACCGGATGTAACGGAGCAAGTACTTCCTTTGATGCTGTACTAGATACCTGGTATGATCTGAAGGTTTCCTTCAGTTTCAGCACCACCATTCCTACCTACACTGTGCAGATGAAAAAATCAGCAGACAGCACTTATACCACCCTGTTTACAGAATCTATGCCGGAAAGCTGGGATTATTCTCAAGGTCTGAAAACAGGTGGAATTCTCGCTCTGGGCATGGATGCAACCCTTCTGGCTACTGATAACGTAAGAGTTGCTACCATCAGTCAATATGACGTGGTGCTCTCCGCAGGGGAGCACGGCACATTGTCCTTTGCCACAGCGGGACTGACGGGCACCAGTGCCAGCGTAAACCCCGGAACAACGGTTGACGTTTCCATTGCTCCGGAGGCGGGCTATGAAATTGATACCATCACCTTAAACGGCGTTTCTCAGCCTGTAAAAGGGAATGCTGTTCAGCTGACGGTAACTCTGGATTCAAATCTGGCAGCGACCTTTAAGGAAATTCCGAAAACGGAAATTGGCCTGACGGAGGGAGATTGTCAGCAGACAACCTCCTTCACCTACCAAAATGGGGAGGTAACAGAGACTGTAAATAGAAAAAATATTGTGCAGTATTTTAGAACCAACAATTATAACGACGGGAAAACCTATTCCTGCGGAATTAATCTGACGGATACTGCAAATGGGCAGATCCTGAAGCTTCCGGTGAAATCGGAAATTGCTCCCAACACCTGCTACGGCGTTAGAATTTACGGAGATCCGGTGGATGAAATGATTGCCAACAACAGCTGGCAGATTAATGTGTACAGCGAAGAAAAGACAGAATAAAATCACAAAAAAGGAGCCGCTCCCCAAGGCCTTTGGCCGGGAAGCGGCTTTTGTGTTGTTTGATAAAAAAGATGGGGAAAAAGAAAGAAAATTTTTTTGCCTCTTTTTTTGTTTTCCTGTGAAAAACCATTGACAGAAAGCCGAGAAAAAGGTATAATTAAAAGATACTGGGGCATTGTAGCATTTGCCCCGGAGCAGACCAAATCATATCACAGAAGGGAAATGCGCCATGGGGCTTGGACAGACAAACCGGAATCCACATATTTCACAGCAGGAGCTGGACGAACAGAAGAAGTTTATGCAGCGGGTTTCTCAGCTTTCCTTACCGGGCAGGCTGGCCTGCGTGCAGACCTACGGGTGCCAGCAGAATGAAAATGATTCCAGAAGAATCTGCGGGATGCTGAAGGAAATGGGCTTTTGCTTTACGGAGGATCTGAATCGGGCGGATCTGATTGTATTTAACACCTGCGCCGTAAGAGAAAATGCAGAGCTGAAGGTGTTCGGCAAGGTGGGGGCGTTAAAGCATTACAAGCGCCGCAAGCCCTCCCTAAAAATTGCTTTGTGCGGCTGCATGACCCAGCAGGCTCAGGTGGCGGAAACCATCAAGAAAAAATATCCCCATGTGGATATGGTGTTCGGGACCCACGCTTTGTACCGGTTCCCGGAAATTTTATATCGTTCCTACAGCGAGGAGCGGGTGTTTGACGTGGCAGACTGTGACGGCGCCATTGCAGAGGATCTGCCCATTTTGCGGGACAACCCTTATAAAGCGGGTGTTTCGGTGATGTATGGCTGCAACAACTTTTGTTCCTATTGTATTGTGCCCTATGTGCGGGGGCGGGAACGAAGCCGGGACAAGGAGGATGTGCTTGCGGAAATCCGGCAGGCGGCGGAGCAGGGAATCACGGAAATTATGCTGCTGGGGCAAAATGTGAACTCCTATGCAGGAGGGTGCGATTTTGCCGATTTGCTGCGGGAAACGGCTCAGGTGCCGGGGCTGCGCAGAATCCGATTTATGACCTCCCATCCCAAGGATATCAGCGAAAAGCTGATTCAAACCATGCAGGAGTTTCCTAACATCTGCAATCAGCTTCATCTGCCCTTTCAGTCCGGCAGCAATCGGATTTTAAAGGAGATGAACCGAAAATACACCAGAGAGCATTATCTGGATCTGATTGCTATGGTTCGCCGGTATCTTCCCGATGTGGTGCTGAGCAGCGATGTGATCGTGGGCTTTCCCGGGGAAACGGAGGAGGACTTTGCAGATACCCTGTCTCTGGTGAGACAGGTTCGGTTTGACAGCCTGTTTACCTTTTTATATTCCAAGCGGCAGGGAACGCCTGCGGCCAAAATGGAGGACGGGGTCACAGAAGAAGAAAAATCAGAGCGGTTTGGGCGGCTGCTGGAGCTGCAAAATACCGTTTCAAGAGAAATAAACGAGACCTATCTGGGCAAAACCCTGGAGGTTTTGACAGAGGGGTCGGCCAAAAACGAGGAAGGGATGCTGGCCGGGAGAACGGAAGGAAATAAGCTGGTTCACTTCCGGGGGTCTTCAGAGCTTGCCGGCATGTTTGTGCCGGTGACCGTAACAGAGGCGCAGACCTGGTCGTTGCGAGGCCAAATCAAAGAAGGGAGTCGATAGCATGGATCTTTTAGATCAGGCCAAGGTTTTGGGCGAAATGCTTGCCCAAAGCGAGGAATACAAAAATATGAAGCGGGCGGAGGCGGCGCAGCTGGCCGATCCGGATGCCCAGGCACAGCTGGCGGCTTACAACGAGCTGACCAACGAGTTTGCCATGAAGGTAAAGGCGGGGGAGCCCACCAAAGAGGAAATGGAGTATTATAAGGAAACGCTGACGGCGGAATACAAAAAGCTGAATCAAAATCCTACCATTCAGGAATATATTTTTACCCAGCAGGCTTTTGACGCGCTGATGAAAAAAATCAACGGGATCATCGCCCAGTTTGTAATTCCCCAGGGGAATAGCTCCTGCAGCGGAAGCTGCGAGTCCTGCGGCGGATGCCATTAAGAGCCGCTGAAAAACGAAGGAGGAAGATGCATGGCGGAGCTTTCACCGATGATGAAGCAATACATGGAAGTGAAGCAGGCAAACGAGGATGCCATTTTGTTTTTCCGTTTGGGCGATTTTTACGAAATGTTTTTTCGTGACGCTGAGATTGCCTCCAAGGAGCTGGAAATCACGCTGACAGGGCGGGACTGCGGCTTAGAAACCCGGGCGCCTATGTGCGGCGTTCCCTTTCATTCGGCGGATTCCTATATTGCCCGACTGATTGCAAAGGGCTATAAGGTGGCAATTTGCGAGCAGGTGGAGGATCCCAAGGCGGCAAAGGGTATTGTCAAGCGGGAAATTATTCGGGTGGTCAGTCCGGGAACGTTGCTGGATACCAATGTGTTAGATGAGAAAAAGAACAATTATCTTTGCTGTGTGTACCGGGAGGAGAAGGGCTGCGGCATTGCCTTCGGCGATATTACAACGGGGGAAATCTCTGTGACCTGGTTTGAAGGAGAAGGGTATTTGTTCCGGCTGTACAATGAAATCGGCCGGTATCATCCCAGCGAGCTGCTGACCAACAGCGGCTGTGCAGACGAAGCGCAGTTTGCCGCATTTTTGGACGATCGCTTTTCTCTGCGCACCGGCTATCTTGACCCCTCCTGCTTTGAGGAGGAAGCCGCCCGAAAAGCCCTGGAGCAGCAATTTCATACCCGGGATTTTTCTGAGGTTGGACTGGAGGAGCAGCATTACTGTCTGCGTGCCTGCGGCGCCATGTTTGGTTTTTTGCAGGAAACTCAAAAGGTTTCTTTGGAGTATATCCGAGAAATTCATTCTTATACAGACGGGGAGTTTATGGATCTTGACCTGAACACCCGCAGAAATTTGGAAATTACAGAGACCATGCGGGAAAAAAGCAAGGCAGGGTCCTTGCTGTCGGTGCTGGATCAGACCGGCACGGCCATGGGAGCCAGACGGCTTCGGAAATGGCTGGAGCAGCCCTTGGTCAACTGTGTGGAAATTCGCAAGCGTTTGAATGCAGTCAATGAGCTTTATTCAGACGGGATCCTTCGCCAGGAGCTGATCCGGGTGATGAAAAGTATGCTGGATATTGAGCGGCTGATGAGCAAAATTGCTTATAAATCTGCCAATGCAAGAGATCTGGTCTCCTTTCGCAGCTCCATCCGGGTGCTGCCGGATATTTGCAAGCTGCTGCAGGGGTGCACCAGCGCACTGCTGTCGGAGCAGTTTCAGAATTTGGATCCTTTGGAGGATTTGTACCTGCTTTTGGAGCAGGCGATTGAGGACGAGCCACCCTTTTCCGTTCGGGAGGGGGGCATGATCAAGCGGGGGTATCATGAGCAGGTGGATACCTACCGAAAGGCCATGAAGGACGGCAAGCAGTGGATCAGCGAGCTGGAGCAAACCGAACGGGAGCGCACCGGGATTAAAAATCTCAAAACAGGCTACAATAAGGTG
>JAXEOR010000180.1:0-13134 GCA_034117945.1 Clostridia bacterium
ACCACATTTTTACGATTTGCCATCCCCCTACCGAACCAAAAAGCTTATGTCTTCTTTTTTGAAAAAAGCAATCCGATCAGCATCAAAAGGCAAAACAGGATCAAATAATAGAAGCAGTCCCATCGATGGGCGATCACAGCAGCCGCAACCATAAACAAGCAGCCCAGGCAGGAAAGAACCGGCATTACAAAACGCTGAAATATCGAAAGCCCTTTTTCCCGTTTGATCATCATAATAAAAATCGGCAGGTACATGGCATATAACGTAATAATAGGAAGCTCGGAGGAATCAAAGCTAAAGGGGCCGAACCAGGGCTGGGTCAGATTGGCTCCGTAAAAATAAACCAGCCATGCGGCGCTGAGCAGCAGTCCTGCGGCAGCAGAGTTTCCCGCCATATCGGTGACAGGATCAATCTGCCGAAACATGTTCGGCGATGGTCCCCGTCCCCTGGCGGCCATGGAAAACATACCACGGGTGCAGGCCAGCATCAGTCCGTTCAGCGTTCCCAGGCAGGAGATCAAAACAAAAATCATCAGCAAGATTCCTCCTCCCCGACCGAACACGGAAGAAAAAGCATGCCGCACGCCGGCTTCTCCGCCGGCAATCAGTTCCGATTTATCAATCCCACCGGAAATACCGATATAATATAAAATATAAACTGAAACCACCGTCAGGCTGCCTATGATCAGCGCCCGGGGCAGATTTTTTTTCGCATTCTTTAATTCCGCATTGATGGAGGTGGCAATAATCCAGCCCTCGTAAGCAAAGGCCGCCGCAACCACAGAGGCCAGCAGCGGAGAATGAGAGGGCTGATAAGCCTCTCCAAGAACCTGGGGGCTGACCTGGGCGGTGAAATTATGGGCTAAAATACCGTTCCGCAAGCCGAACAGAGTTCCAAACACCGCCATGCAGATCAAAGGGATCAGCTTGATAACCGTAGTTGTTACCTGAAATTTTCCCGCCCAAATCGGAGATAAGGTATTGACAGTATAGCTGGCGCACAGCAAAAAGCCGGACAGCACCATGCAGGCGCCCCCTGTAATATCAAAGCCCAGCAGCACGCAGACATAACGAGCCGATACCCATGCAAGCACCGAAGTCAAACTGGGATAATAAATCATCGTCAAAAACCAGCTTAGCAAGTAGCTATAGTGGCTGCCCACCATTTCCTCCGCATAATCCACAACGCCATTCACCTTTTCGTATTTTGCCGCCAGTACCGAAAAGGAATAGGCGCAAATAATCATGATGGCTCCCGCAATGACCCAAGCCAGGATTCCCTTTAACATATCCCCTCCTGTGGCCTGCAAAATCGCCTCCGCTTTAAAAAAAACGCCGCTGCCGATCACAATACCCACCACCATGGCAATGGCTGTTACAAGTCCATATTTTTTTGTTGGCTGACCTTCCATCCGATTCTCCTTTCCGCCGCCCGGTAACGGCATAAGATATTTTCAATAGCATTCCACAAAGATCCCGGAAATACAAAAGGATTTTCAAAACCTTCCCTTTGGAGCATCCGCTTTTGGTAAAAACAAAAACGGCTCCTTTTGGAGCCGCCGCTGATCGAACAGGTCTATTACAGCACCTTATTCAAAAAATCTTTTGTTCTGGGATTTTGGGGATTTCCAAACACCTGAGCGGGTGTTCCCTGTTCCACAATCACACCCTCGTCAATGAAAATCACCCGATCTGCCACCTCTCTGGCCAAGCCCATTTCGTGGGTGACCACCACCATGGTCATTCCCTCCAGTGCCAGCTCCTTCATGACTGCCAAAACCTCTCCCACCATTTCCGGATCCAAGGCGGAGGTTGGCTCATCAAACAGCATCACGTCCGGCTTCATAGCCAAAGCCCGGGCAATCGCCACTCTTTGCTGCTGCCCTCCGGACAGGCTGGGGGGATACGCGTCTTTTTTGTCCAGCAGGCCAACCCGCTCCAAAAGCTCGCAGGCCCTCTGCTTCGCCTCCTTTTTGTTCATCACCTTCAAATCCACCGGCGCCATGGTGATATTTCGCTCCACCGTCATATGGGGAAACAAATTAAACTGCTGAAACACCATGCCAATTTTTTCCCGGATCAGGTTGACATTGGCCTTTTTATCCGTAATTTCCTGCCCGTCAACAATAATCCGGCCGGAGGTGGGCTGCTCCAGCAAATTGATGCAGCGGAGCATGGTAGACTTTCCCGAGCCGGAAGGGCCGATCACGCACACCACTTCCCCTTCCTCTACCTGCAAATCAATTCCCCGCAGCACCTCATTTTTCCCAAAGTATTTATGGAGGTTGTCAATGTTAACCTTGACTGCCATTGTTCATCCTCCTTTCAATGAGTGATAAAATCTGCGTTAAAATTGTGATAATAATCAGATACATTACGCCGATAATCATATAAGTAGCAAAGGACTGCATGGTTCTTCCCACATACAGCTTTCCCATATATACAATCTCCGCCAGGGCAATCGTGGCCGCCAGCGAGGTATCCTTCAAGGTAATAATAAACTGATTTCCCAGCGAGGGAATACAAATCCGTAGAGCCTGAGGCAAAATCACCTTGATCATGGCTCTGCCCTTAGACAGTCCCAAACTGCGAGCCGCCTCCATCTGTCCCTTAGGCACCGCCTGGATGCCCCCTCTGAAAATCTCAGACATATAGGCGCCTGCGTTAATACTGAGGGTAATCACCGCCGCCTGAAAGGATGTCAGGCGAAATTCAACTCCCATAGACTGAATCAGCTGGGGAATTCCAAAATAAATAATAAACAGCTGAACAATAAACGGCGTTCCCCGAACCGCCCAAACATAAAATTTAGAAATCCAGGTCACCGGGCGAAAGGAGGAAATCCCCATCATGCAGGAAATCATCCCAATGACAAACGCAATCAACAGCGAAAGCACCGTTACCTGAATCGTCACACCAAGCCCCTTTAACAGGGATGGATAAACCTCCAAAAAAACTTCTACCAAATTCATATTGTTAAACTCCCATCAGCCAAAGCTGCATTTTTTCTGTCCCCTTCCGAGACAGCGAAAAAATTTTGCCGCATAGATTGTCTATGCGGCAAAATAATTCTTCACTCTTATTGCAGATATTTTGCCAGAATTTCGTCATAAGTACCATTGGCCTTTACGTTTGCAAAGCCCTGATTGAACATCTCCAGCAGTTCCCCATTCTCGCCCTTGCGAACCGCAAAGCCATAAGAAGAAGCGACATTCTTTTCACCGATCATCTTCAAGCCGTTGCCCTTTTCCACGCCAAATCTCATGATTTCATAATCCTCTACGCAGGCGGCAGCGTTTCCGGTGGTAACCTCCAAATACATCGTAGGAGAATCCTCAAAGGTCTTCAGAGTCAGCTCATATTCTTCCGCAATTGATTCTGCATAGGAAGCGCCCTCTGTTCCGTTTTTCACAGCTACGGTTTTGCCTCTTAAGTCTTCCAGAGAAGCAATGTCAGAACCGTCCTTTACCGCAATAATGACCGCTGAATCAAAATAGGGATCGGAAAAATCATATTTTTCCTTTCTTTCCTCTTTGATGCTCATGCCTGCAATCACACCGTCTGCCTGACCGGATTCCAAGGCTGCGCAGGCAGCATCAAAGCCCAGAGGCATCAGTTCATAGGTAAAGCCCTGATCCTTCGCAATTGCTGCAAGCAAATCAATGTCAATCCCTACATATTCCCCGGATTCGTCCTGAAATTCAAAGGGTGCAAAGGTAGTATCCGTTGCAATTTTGTAGGTTTTTCCGCTTGCCTCCGGAGAAGAAGCAGGAGCCTGTGCCGAATCAGAGCCGCAGGCAGCAAGCCCCAGGCACATCACAATCGCCATGGCCGAACACAACAGTTTTTTCATTTTCATTACCTCTTTTCATACAGAATTTTATGGCATAAGCTAATTATACTATACTTTCATAAAAATAGCAACTATTATTTTAATTTTTTTTACAAAATTCCCAAACAGGTTTCTATTTGTCCTGTTCCTGGGCAATCTCTTTGCTTTTTATGTTCAGCAGGCAAACCGCTCCCACGATCAGCCCGATGCCCACGACACCCCAAAGTCCCATAGGCTCTCCGAACACCGCTGTGCCCAGTGCCGCCGCCACCAGCGGCTCCACAAAGGCCAGAATAGCGGCTTTTCCGGCAGGAGTATCCCTCAGCCCTGTTGTATACAGAGCAAATGGCGCCGCCGCCGTAACAATCCCTACCCCGACGCACCAGGCCGCCGTTTCCGCCGGGTAAGGTGCCGCCGACAGCTTATCTATCACCTCCGGCAGATTGCAAAAAGCCAAGGCCCCTGCCGCTGCAAACAGGAAAGAATAAGCGGTTACCGTAAGGGGTGGAGATTTTTTCAGCAGCCCTGTTCCGAAAATACTGTAGGACGCATAGCTGAGGGCAGAAAGAAGCCCAATCACAACGCCACGGAAGGTTCCTTTCCCTGTTCCCGTCACCAAAACACAGCCGCAAAAGGCAGCTGTCAGGGCAATACCCTTCTGTATCGTCATTTTCTCCCCCAGCCATGCTACAGAAGCCAGAAGCACAAAAAAAGGCGCGGTATACAGCAAAATGGCCGCCACCGCCATGGAGCTAAGAGAAATTGCTGAAAAATAAAACAAGCTCATCAAAAACACACTTACAAATCCCGTCAACGCAAACCAGCCCAAATCCCTCAGCGCAATTTTTCTTTTTTCCTTTTTTCCGAACAACAGCGCAATCATAAACACTGCGGCAGCTACCGTCAGCCGGATTGCGGCAATCTGCAAAGAGGACAGCCCCAGCATTCCCAGCCGGCGCACAAAAATCCCCATCGTTCCCCATAATACTCCTGCCCCGACAATCAGCCAGGGTGCATATCTTTTCACACTCTCTCACTCCCGTTTTCTTCCCAGCCCGCCCCGTCTCGTACCGGGCAACGGGCTGTTTTCCGTATGTCACGCTTCCATAATTTCTTCTAAATATGTTTTGGCTCCCTCTGTAATCAAATGACCTTCTACCGTCTTTTTCACCGCATGCTCCGCCCTTTGCAGCATTTCATCCGAAGCATACAGCTCAAAATTCCCGCACAGAAAGGCGCCCTGACTCACATCCTCCGGATCCTCCGCATACAGCCGCAGATACCAGTCGCCCGTTTGATCAAACACCCCCGTTCTAGCACCCGGATAACGCTGCCCCATGGGAATGACATGAGCAAATATCGCTTGATAAAAGCTATCTCGAGGAACGCTGTAAGCCTCCTGGGTCACAGGAACCTCACACTCCAAAAAATCCGGCGCAAACAGCAGCGTTTCCTCCGCCCCAATGGCCTCAAAGCAGCGGAGAACCGCCTGATAGACCTGCCCGATGGGAATCTCATAATTCATACGCAGCACTTTTTGATGAAAGGGAGGCTGATCCCCTTTTAATTTTTGATAAAACGCAGCATACATTCTTCATACCCTCTGTTCATATTTTTCCCGTTTTTCCCGATAAAAGCTTTCCCAGCGATCCTCCTCCAGAGCCCGTCTGATTTCTTCCATCAGATGATTGTAAAAATACAAATTATGCATCACGCACAGCCGCATGGCCAGCATTTCCTTTGCTTTGAACAAATGCCGCAGGTAAGCTCTGGAATACTGACGACAAACCGGACAGCCGCAGTGAGGATCAATGGGACGATCGTCCGTTTCATACTTTGCATTCAGCATATGCATAATCCCGTCTTCTGTAAACAAATGGCCGTGGCGGGCATTCCGGCTGGGCATGACGCAGTCAAAAAAATCCACCCCCCGGTGAACCGCCTCCAAAATATTTACAGGGGTTCCCACTCCCATCAAATACCTGGGCTTGTCCTTGGGCATATAGGGCATCACCGTTTCAATCATTTCATACATCACCGGCGCAGGCTCTCCCACCGCCAGCCCCCCAATGGCGTATCCGTCCAGCTCGATTTCCGCCGTCCGCTTCATGGATTCCACCCGAAGGTCTGCATAAATCCCCCCCTGGTTGATCCCAAACAGCATTTGCTTGGGATTGAGGGTATCCTCCAGGGAATTTAACCGATCCATTTCTGTTTTGCAACGCTTGAGCCATCGAACCGTCCGTTCCATAGACTGCTTGGTATATTCGTAAGGAGAGGGATTTTCCACACACTCGTCAAAGGCCATGGCAATGGTGCTGGCCAGGTTGGACTGAATCTGCATGCTTTCCTCCGGCCCCATAAAAATCCGCCGGCCGTCAATATGGGAGGCAAAGGTGACGCCCTCCTCTTTAATTTTCCGGATTCCCGACAGGGAAAACACCTGAAATCCGCCGCTGTCCGTTAAAATCGGCCTGTCCCAGTTCATAAACCGGTGCAAGCCCCCCATTTGCTTCACAATTTTGTCCCCGGGTCGCAGATGCAGATGATAGGTGTTTGACAGCTCCACCTGACACCCCAGCTCCTTCAAATCCGGCGCAGACACCGCTCCCTTGATGGCTGCCAGTGTTCCTACATTCATAAATACTGGGGTTTGCACCGTACCGTGAACCGTTTCCATCACGCCCCGCCGGGCCTCCCCTACCGTTTTCAGCACTTGAAAAGACATTTCTTCCGTTTCCTCTCTTCATCATTTTATGCCGGGTGCGACACACTTTTTTCATCAGCTCCTGATACAATCAACATGGCATCGCCAAAGCTGAAAAACCGATATTTTTCCTCCACCGCAATTTTGTAGGCATTGAGCACATGCTCTCTTCCCGCAAAGGCGCTGACCAGCATCAGCAGGGTGGATTCGCTTAAATGAAAATTGGTGATCAGACCGTCAATCACCCGAAACTGATAACCGGGATAAATAAAAATACTGGTGTTGTTATGTCCTGCAACCAATCCCCGTTCCGGATCCCAGGCAGATTCCAGCGTGCGCACCGAGGTGGTGCCTACCGCAATCACCCGTCTGCCCTCTGCCTTCGCTTTGTTAACCGCCTCTGCCGCCTCACGGGTCACGGAATAATACTCCGCATGCATGGGATGATCCTCCACACGCTGGGTTTTCACCGGACGGAAGGTTCCCAGCCCTACATGAAGCGTCACAAATACCGTTTCCACCCCCATAGCCCGGATTTCATCCAACAGCTGATTGGTAAAATGCAGTCCCGCTGTGGGAGCGGCGGCAGAGCCCTCATATTTGGAATACACCGTCTGATACCGCTCCTTATCCTGAAGCTTTTCTTTGATGTAAGGCGGCAGGGGCATATTGCCCACCCGATCCAGTACCTCTTCAAAAATCCCCTCATAAAAGAACCGCACAATCCGGTTGCCCTGTTCTCCGATTTCTAAAATCTCCGCCGTCAGCACCCCTTCTCCGAACACAAAACGGCTGCCCGGCTTAGCCCTTCTGCCCGGCTTTAAGATCACTTCCCAAACGTCCCCTTCCAAACGGCGGAGCAGCACGAATTCAATGGCTCCCCCCGTCCCCTCCTTCACGCCGTATAGGCGGGCAGGGATCACCCGGGTATTGTTCAGCACCAGACAGTCTCCTGCCTTCAGATACTTCTTGATCTCATAAAACATTTCATGGCTTATCGCCCCCGTTTCCCTGTCCAGCACCATCAGCCGGGAATGATCCCGCTGCTGCGCCGGGTGCTGAGCAATCAGCTCAGGGGGCAGATCAAAATGAAAATCCGATACGTTCATACGAAAAATAAATCCTCCCTATTTCTGCAATTGCGTGCCGGGATAATAATGCGTCAGGATCTCCTCATAGGAAAATCCGGCCTGCGCCATCCCCTGGGCACCCCATTGGCTCATTCCCAAGCCATGGCCGTAGCCCCTTCCCTCAAAAACAAACACGCCACTTTCGTTTACGCCTGTATTGGCAGAAGAAACAGCCGCCTGAGTCTGCCCCTGCACCTGGGTTACGCCCATAGCCGCCCAAAAGGTCTCCTCAGAAGCGAAGGCCTGGGAGGCTGTGAGAAATTTCTTGGCATCGCCGCCGATTTTCGCCTTGGGATACCGGGCACCTCGATTGTCCTGTATATTCACCTGACTTTGGCTTGTCCCCTGGGATTGTTCTCCGCCGTTTACCGTATATTTCTGACTGCGAAAGCCAAAGACAGTGCGAACGCTTTCCCGCTGCAGCTCACAGCTGCCCTCCGTCCCGGTAATTTTCAGGCGCAGCACGCTCCCCGCCGGGGTATATTCTTCTACCGAAACATTGGTCACCGTGCCTACTGATTTTCCCGCAGCAGCTAAGCTGGCTGCAATCTGCTCCGGTGTTCTTTCCTCCCGCCAGGTGCCTCCCCTGATATTTTCACAATGCTCATAAGGATCGTCCACTCCGCAAAGATATGGCACCTCGCTCATCCAAACATTTACCACATTTTCAGTAGCGCCGCCGCTCATGCTGGAATATACTGTAAGAGCAGGCTCTCCCTGATACAGCAAAACATTTTTGGCCGTTTGATCCACCGCCGCCGTGGTACGCTCCGTTTCCCCCTCCACGCCCAAGTACATCTGACTGGAGGTATCCGGTGTAACATCAAATCCGTAACGAGCGTAATTGCCCATGCTGCGCATAGCATAATTTCTGGCGCAGACCGCCTGAGCCTTTAAGGCCTCCATTTCAAAAGAGGAGGGCATTTCTCCCGGTACAACGCCGTATAAGTAATGCTCCAGTCCTACCACATTGATCACCGTCATAGAAGAGCCGGATCGGATCAGCTCCAGCCCATCCCGGTACCGTTTGCCGCTGACGCTGACAAACCCGCTGCCCCGGTGAGATACACCGGTTTTTTCACCGGCATAAGCAAACTCTGCGCTCCCGTTTACCACCAATGCCACAGTGGTTTCGGGAAGGGTGATCTGAACAAATCCGTCTATCGGATCCCTGGAGGCAATACAGTACCCCCCCTCCCGGTACAGCAAAAAGCCGGCTGAAGAAACGCCTCTGGCCTCTGCCGCCGTTGGATATAGGCCGGAAACATAAACCGCCCCCGAGACTGGCATCATGGTTCCGGCAGCCGCAGCGCTTTCATACAGGCTGACAAAGAAATCCCCGCTGTAATAGCCTACCGCCAGTCCCCAATCACTTTGCACCGAAAGATTCCCTACTGCAGAGGATCCGTAATACAGTCCCACCCGGACGCACTCCGGCACAGAATAGGCCTCCGCTCTGTCCGGAGCCAAACAGAATAAAAAACAGCATACAAACGCTGCCAGCAACATTTTTTTCATTTGCATTTTCCTCGCCTTTCCGCCCGCAGCTCTTGATAAAACTGGATACGCATTTCTTATCGCGGGCAGATAAGATGCATCATGGAATTCGTATTCCTTGCCCTTTTGCGCTGATTCGGTGCTGCCCTCCCGGCGGCACAATCAATTCCGCAAAGGGCATCACACAGGGTTACATCAGGCAATATTTATTATTTTCGACACAATTTCTTCTTTTCCTTTTTCATTTCTGTTACAACTGTAGAATAATAAAATAGTTGGCAAAAACCATTGACATTCCAAAGGAAAAATGATAATATTATAGTAATTATACGGATTGATTGGAGGCTTTATCAGCTATGAAACAGTATCATGTAGCGGTAGTAGGTGTAACGGGAATGGTGGGAAGAACCTTCTTAAAGGTTCTGAAGGAATGCAATCTGCCCATCTCAAAATATACCATGCTGGCATCTTCCCGTTCCGCCGGAAAGAAAATTGAGTTTATGGGAAAGGAATATGTGGTTCAGGAACTGAACGAGCATTCCTTTGACGGTGACGATATTGATATCGCTCTGTTTTCCGCCGGCGGCTCTACCAGCGAAAAATATGCACCCATTGCAGCGGCTCACGGCGTTGTTGTGATTGATAACTCCAGCGCATGGAGAATGGATCCGGAGGTTCCTCTTGTGGTTCCTGAGGTCAACCCTGAGGACATTCTGTGGAACAAAGGAATTATTGCAAATCCGAACTGTTCTACCATTCAGGCTGTGGTAGCGCTGAAGCCCTTGCACGATAAATACAAAATCAAGCGGATCGTTTATTCCACCTATCAGGCAGTGTCAGGAGCCGGTATGGCAGGCTATACCGATCTGGAAAACGGCTTGAAGGGAGAGGCTCCCAAAAAATTCCCTTATCCTATTGCAGGAAACTGCCTGCCTCACATTGACGTGTTTACCGAAAACGGTTACACCAAGGAAGAAATGAAAATGATCAACGAAACCCGGAAAATTCTGCACGACGATCAGATCCGGATTACTGCAACCACTGTTCGGGTGCCTGTTTATTACGGGCACAGTGAATCCATCAATGTAGAATTTGAAAAACAGTTTGATTTAAAGGAGTTAAGAGCAGCCTTGGAACAAGCGCCGGGGATCATTGTACAGGATGATCTGGAAAATCAGATCTATCCCATGGCCATTACTGCGGCCGGCACCAACGAAACCTATGTGGGAAGAATCCGTCGGGACGAAAGCGTGGAATCCGGCGTAAACCTGTGGGTCGTTGCAGACAATATCAGAAAGGGTGCCGCAGCCAACGCCGTTCAGATCGCCCAGGCGCTGATCAATTATCAGAACCAGGAATAAAAAGGAGGGCGTCATGAAGCAAACAATTTTTACAGGCTCCGGAGTTGCGTTGGTCACACCCTTTTCAGAGGATGGAACCGTCCATCTGAAAAAGCTGGAAGAGCTGATTGAGTTTCACATTGCAAACCATACCGATGCGCTCATAGTCTGCGGTACAACGGGAGAAGCGTCCACATTGTCGGACGAACAGCACCAGCTGGCGCTAAAATATGCCGTTCAGAAAACAGCCGGAAGAATTCCTGTCATTGCAGGAACCGGCAGCAACGATACCGAGCATGCCGTCTGGCTCAGCCAATACGCAGAGAAAATCGGCGCAGACGCTGTGCTGCTTGTCACCCCCTACTATAACAAAACAACCCAGCGGGGTCTTATTGCGCACTATACCAAAATTGCCGAAAGCATTACCCTGCCGATCATTTTATATAACGTGCCCTCCCGAACCGGAATCGGGATTGCGCCGGAAACCCTGAATGTTTTGGCGGATATTCCCAACATTGCGGCAATTAAAGAGGCCAGCGGCAACATGGCCACCGCCTGTAAAATGATGCGGCTGTGCGGGGATCGGATTGATTTCTATTCCGGAAATGACGATATTGTGGTTCCCATGATGTCCATTGGCGCAAAAGGAGTCATTTCGGTAGCTGCTAACATTATTCCGGAGCAAATGCATCGGATGTGTCAGCTTTATCTGGAAGGGAAAACAACAGAGGCGGCCAGCATGCAGCTGGAATATCTGGATTTGATCAATGCCCTTTTCTGTGAGGTGAATCCCATTCCGATCAAAACAGCCATGAATATGCTGGGATATCAGGTGGGAGAGTTAAAGCTGCCTCTGTATGAAATGTCGGAAGAGCATAAAGAGCAATTGGGTCAGGCTTTGGAACAAGCAGGGCTGTACCGGAAGTAAAAGAAAGGCGGAATACAGATGATAAATCTGATTTTAAACGGCGTATGCGGCCATATGGGACGGACCATTGTCAAAGAGGCGGAGCAACGGGAGGATTGCCGGGTTGTGTGCGGATTTGACCCCAGAACCTGTGAGGACTTTTCCTTTCCGGTGTATCAAAGCTTTGAGCAATACCGGGAGGACGGCTCTGTCATTATCGATTTTTCTCACCCCTCCGCCCTATCGGGAATCTTAGGCTTTGCCAAAGAAAAAAAGTTACCCATTGTGATCGCTACCACCGGACTGAGCGGAGAACAAAAGCAGGAAATCAGTCTGGCAGCCAAGGAAATTCCCGTGTTCTTTTCCGCAAATATGTCCCTGGGGATCAACCTGCTTATTGACTTGGCAAAAAAAGCCCAGGCGGTGCTGGACGGGTTTGATATTGAAATTATCGAACGGCATCACAATCAAAAGATTGACGCTCCCAGCGGAACCGCTCTCGCCATTGCTGACGCATTGAGCGAGCAGGGGCGTTATGAATACACCTATGATCGTCATGCAAGGCGGCAAAAGCGTTCTTCTTCGGAAATCGGCATTCATGCCGTCCGGGGCGGAACCATTGTGGGCGATCACACCGTTCTTTTTGCAGGAAAGGACGAGGTGATTGAGCTGCACCACAGTGCCGCTTCTAAGGAAGTGTTCGCCACCGGCTCTATCCGGGCGGCTCTCTTCCTTGTGCAAAAGCCGGCGGGGCTGTATAGTATGGAAGACTTGGTCAATACACTGTAACAAAAAGAACAGGAGGTAATACCGATGATTGAAACTTCTGAAAATATTACACTGGTCACATTGCGCAATTTACCGAACCAAATGTATATCATTGCAAAGGTATTCAGTGCGGTGGCTCAGGCAGGCGTGAATGTTGATATGATTACCCAAACCCAGGCTCATAAAAACAAGGTGGATCTTTCCTTTACGGTAGAGGATCAGGATCTGGTTGCCGCCATCAGTGCTTTGAGTATCTTCAAGGAAAGCGGCGTGGTAACAGATATTTTGTCCTCCTGCTCAAAGGTGGTTTATCTGGATGAAAAAATGTCTCAAACCCCCGGCTACGGAGCAAGAGTATTTTCCGCTTTGGCGGATCAGGGAATCGAACCGCTGATTATCACCACCTCCGTAACGGATATTTCTGTGCTTGTGGAGCATGGTGATTTAGAAACCGCCTCTCAGGCGCTGAAAAACATGCAGTAACATCAATTGCTGTCCAAAAAATAGGGCTGTACGGCAAAACGGTTTTTAAATCGAATTGCCCCCAGCCCTGTTTTTTATTCGGCATTTTTTCTATCCGATCAAATCTCCACCCTATCTTTATTCATTCAGACCAATCTCTATCAGAGTATTTCTCTTAGTAAATGTTACATAATACCCCTCCAGTACTATTCCGTCCGGCATACAAAGGGTATCATATACTCTCCATACCCCATCGGTTTTTTCTGCATCCAGCGGCAATAGTTTTGACCATTTATGCCCCCCGTGCGGTTTCACAAATTCTTCTACAAGCAATTGTTTTCCGTAATAGATCGCTGACCATTTTGTCCAAATCAAGGAATAGTCCAGTACCATGAAAGCCACCAAAAGTAAGGCAACACTGATCCCTGCAATGGCAATGCCCCTTTTATTTTTCTTCTCCATATTCTTTCCCCTCAATTCTAATATTTTTG